>NZ_WODC01000004.1 GCF_009729555.1 Pseudodesulfovibrio alkaliphilus | reverse complement strand
AATAATCACCCAACCGAGGTCCTTTCTGCCGAATAGCCATGCCTTCCTCCTTTGAATGAAGAAAGAATAGCATAATAAATCAAATACTTAAAGAGAAAAAGTGTGGTTGTTGCCGTGCAGAGGTCTCGTACCTTGGGGCCCAAGAAAGACACAAAGTCGTTATGAGAAATGGTGCAGGTGGCCATGTTAACCTCTTTTCTATATATTATAATAGCATAAAGAATAGATGTCGTCAACAATTATTTGAAAGCCGGTGGCTACGACTGAGATTGCAAAGGAGGCCCATTTCCACGTGGCTCGTCCGTGGCTCCATGCGTGTCAAACGTGCTTTTCGTGGCGTTGGTGGCGTTTGCAAACTGCTGAAATCACGTGGGTAAGCGGCCTTCCGTGGTTTTCAGTATACCCTCTCACGCCGGCAACAGGGGTTCAAACCCCCTTGGGGACGCCAAGTAAATACAACGGGTTACAGTTTATGCTGTAGCCCGTTTTTCTTTTGCGTGGACAGGCCTTGAACTTTGATGCCCATGATCTCCGTCTTTTATACTGATCGGGCCGGAATAGGACATGCGCCCGGGTTGCTCTGCCCGCACCGTTCGGGATATGGTGGAATTGGGGGGGGAAGGGTCGGAAGCGGATCGGCCTTGCGGGAACAAGGGAGGGGGGACATGGGGACGAATCAGATTCTCTGGAACGAAGAGGACTCGGTGGGCGTGCCGTCCATTGACGCGCAGCACAAGGAGTTGGTGGCCATAACCAACCGGCTGTTTCTGTCCATCGTCAAAGACGACGCCAGCGCGGCTGTCCTCGGCATACTCGCCGAGCTGACCCGCTATGCGGAACAGCACTTCGCCCATGAGGAGGCTTTGCTCGTGGAGCACGGCTATCCAGGAGATCTGCTCAAGCCCCACATAGCCGAACATGAAAGCCTGACAGCCCAGGTGCACGACTTTCTCCGAAGAGCCAGCCAGGACACCGACATCCTCGACCTTGAAGTGTACGATTTTCTGCGCGACTGGATGACCAAGCACCTCCAGCGCACCGACCGGACCTACGCCGAGTTCCTTTGCGCCCGCGGCGCACGGTAACTCCGACGCCGCATCGCCGGGGCAATCCGGCGTGCCGGGCCGAGCCCCTCGCCGAGGTTGCCACCCGACCATTGACTACCCTCCCCAGCGCTCGATGTATCGGTCCGCGTCGAACTTGCGGCGGCAGCCGCGTTCGTTCATGTAGCGCACCGAGCCAAAGACCGGACGGGTCTTCCAGGGGCGGTCGTGGAGCCCGGCCAGGGACCAGAGCACGCCCACATGGCCGTTGGGATCGCGGCCGTCCAGTTGATAGCGGTCGTTCAGGGCCAGGGCCGTGGCGTGGGCCTCCTCGGGCGAGGACGACCATTCGAGGATCTTCTTGGCCCAGTACATTCGCATGTAGCCGTGCATGAATCCGGTGCGGCGCATCTCGTTCTGGGCCGCGTTCCACAGCGGCGAATGGGTCCGCGCCCCCTCGAACTCCTCCCGGGAGTAGCAATACGGACGCGGATCGGCCCGGTGCTCGTCCAGGGTCTTGAGCGCCCAGACAGGAGCCCCGGCCAGGGTATCGTGATGCGGATTGTGCAGACAGAAGTTGTCCGAGAGCTCTCGCCGGACCACCAGCTCTTCCAGGAACGCGGCCTGCCCCTCGCCCCGGCCCGAGGCAGCAGCGGCCAGGGCGGCCCGCTGGGGCGCGATCTGGCCGAAATGAAAATAGGCCGAGAGGCGGGAGGTGGCCCCTGCATTGGGGTCGTTGCGCCGTTCGGCATAGACGGCCAGCCTGTCGGTCACGAACCGGGCCAGGGCTTCGCGGGCCGCGTCTTCGCCCGCCACGAGATCCACGGGGCTCACGGCAGCGTCCACATCCAGCCCGGCGCGAAGCGCCTCCCAATCCGTGGGTGGCTGGCTCGGGGCGGCCGCTGCCTGCGGCTCAAGAGCCGGGAACTCCTCCAGATATTCTCCGAACAGGCGGTGAATTTTCGGCCGGATGGTCCGGGCCGCGTATTCCTGCTTCGGCGACACCTGCCGGGCCGGGACCACGTTGTGGCCGTCCACTTCCATCAGCGCCACGGGCAGGGCCAGGGCCACGGCCCGCTGCCAGCCCTGCTTGATGCGCAGGGGGTCGAAGTCCGTGACCACGCCGCCCGCGCCGAGTTCGGCAACCAGCCGGGGAATGACCACACCCGGGTCGCCACGGCGCAGAATAAAGGGAATGCCCAGCGCGGCCAGATCCGCCTCCACACGGGCCAGGCCGGAGAGCATGAAATCGTAGTGGCGCAGGGTGGCCCCCGGATAGTCGGGCACCAGACAGAAGCAGACCACCAGGGGATGATCGCGCCCGGCCAGCTCGCGGGCGTGGAGGAGCCCCCAGTTGTCGGCCGTGCGCTGGTCGCGGCTCATCCAGTAGAGGATGGGGCCGGGAACATGTGGCGCGGCATTGAGGCGGTGGATACGGGCGGGATTGACCAGCATGACATCTCCTGTGGTTGGCGCATCCGGCTCCGGGCCGGGGTCAGCCCTTTCGCCAGCGCACCGGCACGAGCCGGATTGAGAGGACCATGAGCCCGAAGAAGGCCGCGTAGATGACGGTGAAGACCTCGGGCGGGGCGTCGAAATAGAAGAAGCGTTCGGCCCAGTGGCTGAGGAAGGATTCGGCGTATTGCCCCTGTCCGGCCGCGGCCCTGAGCTGATTTTCCCAGATGGTCAGCGGGCAGTCCTGGCCCAGCAGGGCCTCGGCCACCACGATGCCCATGGCCGCAAGGTGCGTCCCGCGGAACCAGCGGTTGCCCACAAAACGCCAGCGGGCAATGGCGCCTATCCAGACAACGGCCAGCCCGAGCACGTTATAGGCAGCAAAAAGCACGTGCACGGCCAGGATCAGATCGGCCAGCAGCGGGGTCATGGCGCAGCTCCGTTGACCCGACGGGGTCGGGCATAAACAGGACCGGCGTTGTTCGGCATGGTTCTCCGCCCCTTCCAACGTATCGCGTCACGCCGTCTGGCAGGCGGTTTTCGCAATGCGCAGGATTTCATAATTCATGCGCCCGAGCAGGGTCGCGGCCACGAGCATGAAGAGTATGCCCACGCCAAAGAGCACATGTTCGATCCCAAAGGTGTTGATGACCGTATCCGGCACCTTGACCAGCTCCACGGCCACCTCCATGAACAGGCCCAGCAGCAGGGCTGCCATGCCGTAGATGTGGCACTCGCGGTCGATCATGGCCTCGGACTCCGGGCACCCCTCCTTGTACGCGCCAAAGGCGTTCATCAGGGTGGCGCGCTCCTCCAGGGCCACGCCCCAGGCCACGAGCACGATGCCCACCGCATCCAGGATCTCGCCGATCTCGTCCGCATTGTGAACGGTGTCGGTCAGCAGTTCCCACGATTCCACGGCCACGATGGCGATGAACGCCACAATGGCGAAATTGACGACCAGCAGCCCCTGGCGGGAGATGATGTACCTGAGCAGACGCTTCATGGCGCGTTAACCCTCACGGTGTTGAAGGCAGGTGTTGACGATCGCGGCCCGAGCCCCTCCCAGGCCATCCGCTACCGATAGCGCCAACCGGGGGCCGGGACAACAGGAAATGCAGGGAGAAGGACCGCTGCGCCCCAGGCATTGACACCAGCCGCCCCATGACCCAGAAGGGAGCATGGACCCGCATCAACCGCAAGCCAGGAGGCGGCCGTGAGCGATACCCGGATGGAAAAGGACAGCCTGGGGCCGGTGGCGGTCCCTGCGGACCGGCTGTGGGGGGCGCAGACCCAGCGCGCCCTGACTCTCTTCGCCATCGGCCGCGAGCCCATGCCCGAGGAGATGATCGAGGCCTTCGCCGTTATCAAGAAGGCGTGCGCTCTAACCAACGGAGCGGCCGGACGGCTCGATGCGGAACGGGCCGGGTTGATCGCGCAGGTCTGCGACGAGCTGCTGGCGGGCGAGCACGCGGCCATGTTTCCCCTGCCGGTCTGGATCTCGGGCAGCGGCACCCAATACAACATGAACGTCAACGAGGTCATCGCCAACCGCTGCTCCCAGTTGGCGGGCATCCCCCTGGGCTCGGGCGAGCCGGTCCACCCCAACGACCACGTCAACATGAGCCAGTCCACCAACGACGTGTTTCCCTCGGCCATGAACGTGGCCGCCGCCCTGGCCGTAACCCGGTCCCTGCTGCCCTCGGCCCGGCGCATGACCAGGACCCTGGAGGACAAGGCCCGGACCTGGGCCGATGTGGTCAAGCTCGGGCGCACCCACATGCAGGACGCCACGCCCCTGACCCTGGGCCAGGAGTTTTCGGGCTACGCGGCAATGGTCTGGGACGGCATGGACCGGACGGAGGCAGCCCTGGCAGGGGTGCTGCGCCTGCCGCTTGGCGGCACGGCCGTGGGCACTGGCGTCAACGCGCATCCGGGTTTCGACGCGGCGGCCACGGCCAGGGTGGCCGGGCTGACCGGGCTGGCCTTTGCGCCAGCGCCCAACAAGTTCGCGGCTCAGGGCAGCCACGACGATCTCGTCCATCTCTCGGCAGCCCTCAAGACCCTGGCGGTCTCCCTGCACAAGATCGCCTGCGACATCCGGCTGCTGGGCTCCGGCCCCCGGGCCGGGCTGGGCGAGCTGATTCTCCCGGCCAATGAGCCCGGGTCGTCCATCATGCCCGGCAAGGTCAACCCCACCCAGTGCGAGGCCATGGTCATGGCCTGCCTCCAGGTCATGGCCAACGACACGGCCGTGACCCTGGGCGGCGCGGCCGGAAGCCTGGAGATGAACGCCTGCAAACCGCTGATTGTCCACAATGTCATGAGCTCCATCCGGCTGCTGGCCGATGCCATGGAGAGCTTCTGCGCCCACCTGCTCGACAGCCTTGCGCCGGACCGCGAGCGCATCGCCGCGCACCTTGAGCGCTCCCTGATGCTGGTCACGGCCTTGAGCCCGGCCATTGGCTATGACAAGGCGGCGCGCATCGCCCGCCACGCCCACGATAAGGGGCTGACCCTGCGCGAGGCCGCCCTGGCCCTGAATCTTATGGACGCAGCCGAGTTCGACCGGCTCACGGACCCTGCGCGGATGATCGCGCCCGGAAACGGCCATTCCGCGTGATCACATCGAGCCAAATCGGACACCAGACAGAACAAACAGCCGACTATGCAAAAGCTCAACCCGCTGCATGGATTGGCAAATCAGAAAAAGGTCCCGTGATCGCTTCGGCTCTGTTGCGGCCTTCTTGAAACTGGTTCCCGGGCTTGCGCCCTGGCCGATCAGTCGCCCCTGTCCAGGAGGCTGCGGGCTCCGGCTATCAGGGCCTCGGTAAACCGGCCCAGAATCCCGGCGTCAAAATTCCAGCAGTGCCAGAAGAGGCACACGGTATGGACATGACCGGGCAGCAGGTCCGCCAGTTCGCCGCTGGCTGTGGCCGCGGCCGCCTGCTCGTCGGGCAACAGGCCGCAGGCCCGGCCCGCGCCGATGACCGGCGCAAATCGCTCTGACGAGGGCAGATACCAGGCGGCGTAGCTTGCAGGCTCGCCCCCCAGGGCCTGGCTCAGGAGTGCGGTGTGCATGGCGTCCTTGCGGTTGAAGATGAGCAGCGGCGCCCGCCCCATGGCCTCCCTGGTCACGCCCGCGGGAAACCATTGCTCCCGAAAGGACGGAGTGGCGTAGAGCCGGTAACGCATGACCCCCAGCAGGTGGACCGCGCACCCCTGCACGGGCGTCGCCCGGTCGCTGACGCAGCCCGCCACCTCGCCGTCGCGCAGCAGGGCGTGGGTCCGGGCCTGATCGTCCACCCGCAGGTCCAGGAGCATGGGTTCGCGGTCCAGAAAGGTGTCAAGGGCCGGGAAAAACCAGGTGGCCAGACTGTCCGCGTTGATGCCCACAGCCAGGGTCGGCATACCGCCGCGGCCTCGTCCCAGCCCGGCCCACAGATCGTTCTCCAGATGACGCACCCGACGATGCAGGGCGATAACCTCGCGCCCGGCCTGCGTGGGCCGCGGCGGCGAGGAGCGCACCAGCAACACCCGCCCGGCCGTCTCCTCCAACTGCTTCACCCGTTGGGACACGGCCGACTGGGTCAGCCCCAGGACCCGCCCTGCCCGCTCGAACCCGCCCTCGGCCACCACTGCGGCCAGGGCCTCCACCAACTTGTAGTCCAGCATGGGCGATCATTAGCACAGCTTATGGATGATGAAAACAATGCGTTTCCCTTGTCGCCAGTGCTCGCCTACACCATGCGCAACGGAGGGTATGGCAGACATGTCGGCTTTCATTCAGGGATTCGCCATGGGCGGCGGGCTCATCGTGGCCATCGGGGCGCAAAACGCCTTTGTTTTGACCCAGGCGGTGCGGAGCAACCACATTCTGCCCGTGGTCCTGGTCTGCATCCTGTGCGACGGGGCGCTCCTCGGCCTGGGCGTGTCCGGGGTGGGCACGCTGGTGGCCGCCAGTCCGATTCTGGGCAAGGGGGCCGCCTGGGGCGGCGCCGCCTTTCTGGGCTGGTACGGCCTTGGCTCGTTGCGCTCGGCCATGCGCGGCGGCTCGCTGAACACAGACCGCAAAGCGCCTGCGGGGCTGCGGCGCACCCTGCTCCTGACCCTCGGCGTGACCCTGCTCAACCCCCATGTCTACCTCGACACCGTGGTCCTCATGGGCTCCCTGTCGGGCCGGTTCGAGGGCTCGGGCCGGTATCTCTTCGGCCTGGGCGCGGTCACGGCCTCCACCCTCTGGTTCGCGCTCCTGGGCGCGGGCGGGCGGATGCTCGCCCCCCTCTTTCGCCGTCCGGCCACCTGGCGCGTGCTCGACACCGTGGTCTGCCTGACCATGTGGACCATCGCCGTGGCCCTGATCCGCTCGACCTTGTGACGGCCGCGAGCCCCCTTGCCAAAAGAGAGACATGACACGCTACGTTGGGCCGCAACGCTCTGCCATGGCGCATTCCCTCGCTGGCGTAAAAAATGAGCGCCGGATGTGCCGGTGGCGTGTCCCTTTGGCCCCACCCCTTCATTTTCCCGCCTAAGTGGCGTATGCTAAGAGTATGCACCTGCGGCAAGACACTGGCACCCCCGGCCTCCCGCCCGGCCCAAGGCCGGCCCTGTTCAAGGAGGCGCCGGGGGCCGCGGACCGGAATGACACCATCCCGGCAGCCCCGGACAACGCGCCGGGCAACGAGACCCTCCCGGACCCGGCCCGGCCCGCGCTGGCCTGCCGCGTCTGCCGCACAGTGGTCACGGCCCGGCAACTGGCCGTGACCGTGGGCGGCGCCCACCGTCATGTGTTCTTCAATCCCCACGGCCATGTCTTCGAGATCGGCTGCTTTGCCTCGGCCCGTAACATCCTGCCCTCCGGCCCGCCCACGGCCGAGTTCTCCTGGTTTGCCGGATACGCATGGCAGGCCGTGCTCTGCGCCGGGTGCGCCGGGATGCTCGGCTGGCGCTTCACCGGCCAGGACCCCGCCTTCTTCGGCCTGATCCTGCCCGCCCTTGTGGAGGTGGAAGAACCAAGAGCCTGACCTGCAAAGACGTTTTTTCCGGCCCGACCTGTTGCATTGGGCCGCGAAAATGGGCTAGCCTTGACGGCAACAGGCGAAGCAGACCACCAACCGCAACGCGAAAGCAGGTCACATGTCCACACGCAAACTCCGCGCCATCTACAAACAACTTACCGACAGCATTGATCAGTCCAAAGACAAGGCCCTGTTCGAGGTCAAGGAGCTCAAGGAAGACCTCAACGAACTGCAACGATATCTTTCCGGACGCAAAAAAACCACGGACCTCCAGCCGGACGACATCCTGCGCTCGGCCTATGAGATTTCCAGCCGTCTGCGCGAGATGGACGAGCGCCGCGCCGTGCTGGCCGGACTGGAGTGCGTGGCCGCCGAGTCCGAGGCCCTGGAGTATCTCGGCTCACGGGGAGCCAGGCTGCTGACCCGCCCGGCTGGCTGGCACTTCCAGACCTCGACGGAACGGTTTCTCCTCCACGAAAACGACCCGGTGGAAGCCGCCGCCCAACTGCGCAAACTCCTGGCCGCAGGCAAGCGGCTCAAGCGCCCGGCCAAAAAGAAAAACTCCGCCTGACCCGCCTGATCCCGGCACCGACGCCTTTCACCCAAGCGTCATCCCGCCTTCGTCAAACCGTCACCCGCGTCTGGTCCTCTGGAACAAAGAAGGAGGCCCGTCATGTGCAACGCCATCCCTTTGGCCGCGCTGCTACTGACCCTGGCGGCCGCGCTGACCCTGCTGCGCCTCGCCCGCCCCGGCTCCCCCAACGCCGACCTAGTGACCGAGTCCCTCGCCTCCCTTGAAGGCGGGCCGGATGCGCCCAGCCTCGCCCGGAACGGACATGCCGGGCGGAAAGACCGTAAGCGCAGCCCTCGCCCGCCTGCCTCGCGCCGCATTCTCCTGCCGCGTCCTCTCCGCCCGTCGGGCGGTCTTTGACAGCGTCCCGCTCCTCGCCATGCCCCCCCGCAAGCTTCGCGAAAGAGCATCGGCAACAACGCGGGGAAATGAATACGGGATAAGAACGCCCACCCGGTCTGGGAGGCGTCCGGCCAGGGGGCCAGGGGACGGCCGAGGGGCCTAAAAGAACGCTTCCATGATGTTGTCGATCTGCTCGCAGTACTTGTCTGCGGCCGAAACGAGCACGTCCCGGGCATCAAGCCCGAGCAGCTCCCAGACGCGCTCATCCACGCCCGGAACCACGTACATGCCGCCCTGGGCGATTTCCACCGCGTTGGTCAGGCAGTCGGCCACATGAATGATTGCCGGCTCCAGCGGATTGGGGTGGTCCATGGGGTCGTGGTGGTAGTTGATCATGGCCGAAAGCTCCTCGGGAAACTTCCAGGCCGCGAGCAGCGGACGGCTGATGTCGGTGTGGGTGAAGTCCAGGACCGCTCGCTCGGCCTCCACCAGGGGAATGGAGTTTTCGCGGGCAAAGAGCATGGCCTCGGTGGAGGCGTAAGGCAGCTTCTTGAACAGGATCAGCCGCCCCACGTCGTGGAGCAGTCCGGCGATGAAGCAGCGCTCGGGCGAGAGTCCGGTCTGGGTTCCGGCCAGAATCTTGGCAAAGATGCCGCAGGTGATGGAGTGTCGCCAGAAGCTGCGCATGTCCACCAACTCCGGCGGAATATCCCTGAAATAATTGATGGCCGAGATGCCCAGCGCGAGGATGGACAGTTCCTTGGCTCCCACCAGGGCCACGGCCCGGCTGATGGAGTCCAGAGGTTGGGACAGCCCGTAGAGCGGACTGTTGACCAGCTTGATGAGCTTGGCCGAAAGGCTCATGTCCGTGCCCACCACCTTGGCGATGCGCTCGGCCGAGGCGCTTTCGTCTTCCAGCACCTGCCGGATGCGGAAATAGATGTCGGGAAAGCTCGCCAGCTCGGTTTCGTGGCGAACGATGGTCTCCGGGGTGCCCAGCCCCCGCAGGAAGAGATCGTGCATATGCTCCACGTTGGCGGCCCGGCGGGTGTTGCTGTCGGGCAGCTCCCACCCCTGCGACACGGCCGCGGCCGTCATCTCCAGCGCCAAGTGAAACATGGCGACGATGGGCGGCGAGTCGGGATTGGCGTAGAGAAAGAAATCGCGGACATATCCCTCTATTTCGCGGAGTTTTTCCGGCCCCAGGGTCTGGGGGCCGGGCTTCACCTCGGCCCCTGTCACGCCAGCGCGGCGCAAAAGCTCCACATGGCGCTCTTCCAACTGGGTGCCGGACCGAAAGAGCAGCCTTCCGTCACGGGACATCAGGTCACAGGCCAGAACCATGCCTGCGGTCAGTTGATCAAGGGGTGTGATAGCCAACGCTTCCTCCGATTCGGCCAGGCTAGCCTTCCTTCAAATACGCAATGGTCCCGGGATGGTAGACCGGCTTGAACGACGACGAGACCTTGTGCAGCGTCTCGGAGTGGCCAAGCATCAGATACCCGCCGGGCAGAAGGTTGTCATAGAACGCGCTGACCACCTTCCTCTTCATGGCGTCGTCAAAATAGATTACCACATTACGGCAGAAAACGATATGCGAGCGCGGCACCCGTTTCAGGGCCAGGGGGTCGTTGAGGTTCATCTCATGGAAGGCGACGAGCCGGGCCACCTCGGGCTTGATCCTCCAGCCGCCGGGGTCTTTGGTGAAGTAGCGCTGCCGGATGTCGTCGGGCGTGGTCTTGAAGGCATAGTCACCGTACACGCCCTCTTTCGCCCGCTCGATCATGGCCCGGGAGAGGTCCACGGCGGTGATGGCGATGCGCCAGCGCGGCAGCTCGGCGCGCAGGGTCTCGTGCAAAAGAATGGACAGGGTGTAGGGCTCCTCGCCCGACGAGCAGCCTGCGGACCAGATGTTCAACTCCAGCCGCCCGGCCTTGCGCTGACGGTCCAGCGCTTCCTTGAGCACCTTGTCCTGAAAGGCTTCCAGCTGCTTGCCGTCGCGGCAGAAGCTCGTCTCGTTGGTGGTCACCAGCTCGAAGAGACGGGCCAGTTCCTCGTTCTTGCGGCTGTCGAACTTGAGGTACTTGATATAGTCGGCAAAGCCGGGCAGCCCCAACTCGGCCAATCGCTTGGAAAAACGGCTCTCAAAGAGATATTTGCGCTTGATGTCCACATAGATGCCGCACTTCTCGTAGATGAAGTCGCGCAACTGCACAAACTCGGCGTCCGTGATGCCGACGCTGGTTCGCAGGGAGATGGTGTTGGAAAAAAGCGATCCCATTCTCTTGCTGTCCTTGCTGCCTGGAGTGGATCGTCCGGCCCGGACAACCCTGGGGGGAACCTAGGGAACACCGCCGGGCGTGGCAATTATATTCAGCCCTCCGGCGACAGAGGGCTCGCGCTCCCGAGATCATGGGCCGTCCTCTTCGGTAGCAGGCCGGGCAGGCCCGGTCAACGGATAAGGCCGAAGGATTTCCGGCCTCTGGACCTCACGGCCGGGATGCGTCGTAGTCCTTGGCCTGTTCCTCGCCGCGCAGCACCCGGCCCACTCCGGAAGCCAGGGCAGCCATTTCCTCGTCGCCAGTGACCACCTCCACTGGCCCGAGATAGCCGACCATCCGCTTGATTTCATTGACAAGGCGATCACTTCTGGCCAGGCCGCCCGTGAGCACCACTGCCGCCACCGCGACCCGGCCGGAACCATCGGCCAGAACCGGGGCCAGCGAGCCGATGTACCGGGACACGCCGTAGGCCAGGGCGTGGAAAACCATTGAGGCCGGCTCGTCCCCTTGGTCCATGCGGGCGAGCACCTCGCGCAGGTCGTTGGTCCCCAGGTGGGCAAAGAGCCCGCCTTCGCGCTGGATCATGCGCCGAAACTCCGCCGGAGTGCCCTCGCCACGCTCGATCCGCTCCAGCAGAGGCACCAGGGGCAGGCCGCCCGTGCGCTCGGGCGAGAAAGGTCCCTCGCCGTCCAGGGCGTTGACCACCTCCACCACCCGGCCGCGCCGATGGGCGCCGATGGAGATGCCCCCGCCCATGTGGCAGACGATGAAATCCGCCTCATCATACCCCGCTCCCTGCCGGGCCGCTGCCGTGCGGGCCGCGCCGCGCTGGCTCAAGGCATGGAACAGACTGCGGCGGCGGATTCCGGGCAGTCCGGTGAACCGGGCAACCTCGGCCAGCTCGTCCGTGACCACCGGGTCGACGATGTACGCCTCCACCCCGGCCCTGTCCGCCAGCTCACGGGCCAGAGGCGCTCCCAGGTTGCAGGCATGCTCCCCGTGGCGGGCTGATTCCAAATCGATAAGCATTTCGTCAGACACAATGTAAACACCCCCTTCCAGGGGACGCAGCAGGCCGCCGCGTCCGGCAACACCGTCCAGGTCTGCGGGGTCTGTTTTCCATTCGCCGAGCACGGCCTCCACCGCGGCCAGACGGTACCGGAATTGATCGGCGACGCGGGCGAAACGGGCTATCTCGGCCTTGTGGTGGCGCAGCTCCCTGACAAGGACGGGGCGATCGTCCTCGTACAGGGCGAGTCGGGTGGAAGTGGAGCCGGGGTTGATGACAAACACGCGCATGGCGTCTCCTGCGGGCGCTTTGGCCGGGGTTGCGGGCCGCCTAGCCGCAGCCGCGCAGGGCGAGCAGGCTGGCCAGGGCTATGGAGTGGAATTTGCTTGCGTTGGAGTCGCCGCGGGAGGGGACCACCACGGGGACCCGGCTGCCGACCACAACGGCGGCCATGACCCGTGCGCTGAACACGGACAGGCATTTGTAAAGGATGTTGCCCGCCTCGATGTCCGGCGTCACCAGGATGTCGGCGCATCCGGCCACCGGCCCTTCGTATCGCTTGCAGGCCGCGATCTCGGCGGACACGGCCAGGTCCAGGGAAAGCGGCCCGGACACCACTGCGTCGCCGAATTCGCCACGGGCCGCCATCTTGGTCAGGATGTCGCCGTCCAGGGTGGCGGGCATGGCCGGGTAGTTGACCTTCTCGGTGGCCGCCAGGATGGCCGCACGGGGCGCGGCCATGCCCAGGCAGCGGGCCACGTCCAGGGCGTTTCGCAGAATGTCCGCCTTGCGCTGCAGCGTGGGGCTGATGTTCACACCCGGATCGGTCATGAGCATGAGCCGCCCGTCCAGGGGCGACTCGAAAACCGAAACATGGCTGAGGATGCGCGAAGGATGCGGTACGCCGGTCTCCTTGTCGAGCACGGCCTTGAGCAGCGTGGCGGTGGAGACCAGCCCCTTCATTATCAACTGGGCCTCGCCCTGGCGAAAGAGACGGACAGCCTCGGCCACGGCCCCCTGGTCGTCGGCCATTTCGATGGCCCGGAACCGGGAGATGTCCAGCCCGCGCTCGTCGGCGATGCGCCGGGTCGCGTCCATATCGCCGATGAGAATGGGCTCCGCGATGCCCTTTTCAAAGGCCTCGATGCCCGCCCTGAGCACGAATCCCTCGGCCGAACGGGCGATGGCCACGCGGGGCATGGGCACGCCCGGCCCTCGGGCCAGGGCAGCCCGCACCAGCCCGTCGAGACTGGTCACCGGCTCCTGGCTGGGGATCACGGCGCAGGCGGCCACGGGCTACTCGTCCCCGCGCTTGAGGGCGATCATGCCCGAACGGCACAGGGACTTGATGCCATAAGGCTTGAGCATGTGGATGAGTCCCTCCACCCGGCCCTGGTCTCCGGCCATTTCCACGGTGATGGTCTCACGCCCCATGCCCACCACGCTGGCCCGGAAGACCTCAAAGACCTGCATCAGCTGGGCGGTGCGGGCCGGGTCCATCTCCACCTTGACCAGCACCAGCTCGCGGTCCACAAAGTCGTTGCGCGAGAGGTCGTCCACCTGGATGATGGTGTCCAGGGCCTCAAGGTGTCGGGTGATGGCGTCAATGGCCGCGTCGTCTCCCTCAATGCAGGCCACGATGCGGGAGACCTCGGGGTTTTCGGTCTCCCCGGCGGCCAGGGAAAGGATGTTGGCCGCATACCGGCCAAACTCTCCGGCCATCTTGGCCAGTACGCCGGGCTCGTTGCGAGCCAGGGCGGATATGGTGCGCTTCACGGGCGCCTCCTGGGCTTCCGACTAAAGGTTGTGGTCGGCGCGAACACGCCGGGCAGTTGAATTTACCCCAACCGGGCAGAAATGAAAAGACGCCTCCCGGAACGGACGGTATCCAAAATCCCTTGCCAGGACTGGCGACAACCCGCGAACTCGTGTATGTTCATCCTATCGTGATACATTTTCTTCGCGAGAAACGCTGGTTTCTCATCACCCTGGCCATCCAGGCCGTCATGCTTGTGGCACCCGTGCCCGAGGGGGTCTCCCCCGAGGGGTGGAGGGTGTTGATCATGACCGCCGGGGCCACGATCCTTTTCGTGACCGAGCCCATCCCCCTGCCCGCCGTGGCCCTGCTCATCATCCTGGGTCAGGTCTTTCTGCTCGGGCTGGATTCGTCCCTGGTGGCCAGCTCGCTGATGAAGGACTCGGTCCTGTTCATCATGGGTTCCCTCATGCTGGCCGTGGCCCTGGTCAAACAGAAACTGGACAAGCGGCTGGCGCTGCTCATCGTCAGTATTACAGGTTCGAATACATACAACATAGCGTTTGGTATTTCGATCTTTTCGGGTCTGCTCGCCTCGTTCATCGGCGAGCACACGGTGGCGGCCATGATGCTGCCCGTGGCCCTCTCCCTGCTCCAATTGGCCACGGACGACGAAAACCGGCGGCGCGCCCTGGCCGTGCTGCTGCTCTTCTCCATCTCCTATGCCTGCGCCATGGCCGGCATCGGCACCCCCTCGGGCGGGGCGCGCAACGCCATCATGATCGACTACCTGCGCGACTTCTTCTACTCGGCCGACGATCCGGCCACCCACCAGTTCCGGGTCAGCTATTTCAAGTGGATGGTCTACGCCTACCCGGTCTTTCTGATCCAGTTGCCGCTGATGCACCTGATCCTGCGCCGCACCTTCAGGACCGAGATCACCGACCTCGGACCGGCCGTGGAGCAGCTCAAGGCCCAGGTGCGGAGCGAGGGAGGGCTGACAGGCCGTCATTACCTGGCCATCGCCCTGTTCCTGTTCACCCTGATCGGGTGGGTGGGATTCTCGTCCAAGGTGGGCATGGGCACCGTCGCCATCCTCGGGGCCACCCTGTTCCTGGTCACAGGGCTGGTCCGGTGGCAGGACATCAATACCGGCGTCAACTGGGGCGTTGTCCTGCTCTATGCGGCGGCCATCTCCCTTGGCGTCCAGATGCGCGATACCGGGGCCGCGGCCTGGGTGGCCGGGCTGTTCATGAACGGGCTGGCCCCCCTGGGCATGGACCGGGGCATCGGGCTCCTGGCCGCGGTCATGCTCCTGACCACCCTGCTGACCAACACCATGAGCAACGGCGCGGCCGTAGCCGTGCTCGGCCCCATCGTCCTCTCCATCGCCATGGGCACGGGCAGCAACCCCCTGGCCGTGGGCATGGTCACGGCCATGTCCAGCGCCTTTGCCTACTTCACGGTCATCGGCACCCCGGCCTCCACCATTGTCCACTCCTCGGGATACCTGCGCCCGTCGGACTTCATGAAGGTGGGCTGGCGCATGGCCCTGATGTCCTTTGCCGTCATGCTCCTCGCCTCGAAACTTTACTGGCCGCTGGTCGGGCTGCCCCTGGTCAGACCCTAAGGAGACAAGATGACCCACCAAGAGACGCCCATGCGGATTCTCATAGGCATAGGCGGCGGGCCAGAGGCCTTCACCGGGCTGAAGTTCGCGGCCCGCATGAGCGGCCAGAACTGCCCCAGCATCGAGCTGCTCTATGTCCGCCCCCAGGACAGCGGTCTGACTTCGGGCGGCATGGAGGTGCGCGTGGCCCGCGAAAACATCCTGGACTGGGGCCTTGAGCTGCCCGGCATGGCCGCCCTGCGCAAGGGCGGCGAGATCCTGCGCGAACTGGGCGCCATCAAGGGCGGGTCCGAGTGGCGCCATGTGCAGACCGGGGGCGATCCCGCCGGAGAGTATGTGCGCGAATACCAGGGCTCCTGCGGCGGCACGGTGGTCCTCAAGCTGCGCACCAGCTGCGACGTGACCTCCACCCTGGTGGACGAGGCCGAACGCTTTGACGCCGATCTGGTCATCGTGGGCGGCTCGCCCGACCCGGTGGAAGGGCTGCGCCGCTATCTGGCTCCCAAATCCCTGGCCCTGAACGTGGCCGCCCACTGCAAGCGCTCGGTCATCGTGGCCCGCCACCTGGAGCCGGGACACGGGCATCTGGTCTGTGTGCAGGAGACCGAGCGCTCCAAAGCCATGCTTGGCAGGGCGGTCCGCTATGCCCGAGCCTGCGACTGCCCGGTCTCCCTGCTTTCTGTGGCCCCGAACCAGACCGGACAGGAGAGCGCACGCCGCGCCGTGGACGAGGCAGACGCCTTTTTCCGGCACAACGGAGTGGTGCCGCATGAACTGCTGGTGGAGACGGGCGACCCGGCG
The DNA here is from genome assembly GCF_009729555.1 of Pseudodesulfovibrio alkaliphilus. NCBI lineage: Bacteria > Pseudomonadati > Thermodesulfobacteriota > Desulfovibrionia > Desulfovibrionales > Desulfovibrionaceae > Pseudodesulfovibrio > Pseudodesulfovibrio alkaliphilus. Next base: position 286,979 of record NZ_WODC01000004.1, on the reverse strand, counting down.
GAAATCATCACCGAGCTGGGGTACGACTTTTCCCTGATCGTCATGGCCGAGTCGGCCAAGCCGTGGTTTGCCAAGACTTTCAGCGTGGCCCACGAGGTGGCGGCCAGGGCCAGGAACTCGGTGCTCATCGTCAAATAAACGGAAAGATTCTACAAATCCACAAGCTCCACCTGGCCCTCGGTGATGGGTGTGCCCAGGAACCGCGTCCCTGTTCGCGCAAACCGGGCCGCGTCGTCCGTGGTCAGGTATGCGGTCTCGCCGCAGCCCGCGCCCGGTCTGCCAAGATTCAGGCGGGCCAGCTCGGCGTACACGGTCTCGGCCGTGGTGGCAGCGGAATCCACAATGACCACGGACGGGTCAAGCACCGACCGGATGGCCGGAGCCAGCAGGGGAAAATGGGTACAGCCCAGGACAAGGGTATCCGGCGCCACCGGGCTTTCCGTGCCCGAAGCGGGATGGAAGAGGGGATGCAGATACCTTGCGGCCACACCCTCGGCCACGGCCCCCTCGGTCCACCCCTCTTCGGCCAGGGCAACGAAGAGCTGGCAGGCATGGCCCAGGATGCGGGCCTTTGGTTCAATGGCGTGGATGGCCCGCTGGTACGCCCCGCCCGCAATGGTGGACTCGGTGGCGATGACGCCGATGGCCAGGTTGCGGGTGGCCCGACAGGCCGCCTGGGCCCCGGGTTCCACCACCCCGATGACCGGGATGCCGGGATACGCCTCCCGCAACGGGCCGATGGCCACGGCAGAGGCCGTGTTGCAGGCCACCACCAGCAGCTTGATCTCCCGGCGCACCAGCTCGGCCGCGCATTGCACGGCATACCGGGCCACGGTCTGGGGCGACTTGGTTCCGTAAGGCAGCCGGGCGGTGTCGCCCAGGTAGATCACATCCTCGCAGGCCATGCGCTGGCGCAGGGCGCGCAGCACGGTCAGCCCGCCCACCCCTGAGTCAAACATGCCTATGGGCAGTCTTGCCGCATTGTCCATCGATTCTGGCTCCTTGCCGGACCTTCGGGTCACGCGCCCGAAGAGCCCAACACATTTTCCAGAAAAAGTCTAAAGGGATTTGCAAAGGTCTGGACAAAACGCCCGTCCAGAGAACCGACGGCCAGGAATGGCAGGTGTGCCCTCCTCCGACCCGTGTCGGCCCCCTATCCGCCGCCGACCACCTTTTGCGCCCAGTAGCGGGACCGGGCATAGAGCCGGTCCACCTGGCTGACGGTCAGGCCGAGACGGTTGACGCGACGGGTGGTGTCTGCCCAGTGGCCGCGCTCGTAGCTGTGGGCAAGGGAGAGCAGGTCGTGGATTTCGCCCTGGCCGGAAAGGCCCATGACGATCTCCTCGTCCAGAGGCAGGCCCGTGAGAATGTCGCCCATACGCACCCCAAGCATGGCATCGAGCAGGGAAAAGAGACCCGCAAGAAACAGGGCGTCGGGCCGACACATCTCCTGGCCCGCCTCGGAGCAGAGCGCTTCGAGAAACTTGGCCCGCTGCACGGCCATGACCGCCAGCTCGCCCGCTCTGGGCGAGGGGTTCATATCGGCCAGGACAACGGCACCGAGCCACTGCCGGGCCTGGACCATGCCCATCATGTCTATGGCCCGCTTCAGGGAGGTGACCTTCTCGCGCAGCCCGAACCCGACCGAGTTGATGTAGCGGAAGAGGCGGTAGCTCAGGTTGGGGTCGGATTCGAGAATCTGCCCCAGCCGCCGGGGCTCGAAATCCATGCCCGAGAGCTCGGCCAGGAGCTGGAGCCGGGTGGTTTCCAGGGCCGAAAGCTTGCGGCCGGACAGGACCTGGGGACGGCTGAAGAAAAAGCCCTGGAACAGGGAGAATCCCATCCCGGCCAGGGTGCGGAACGTGACATCGTCCTCCACCTTTTCTGCCAGAAGACTGAAGCCGCCCCCGGCCACGCCCTCCAAGGCGCCCCGAATGCGGGCCGGATCACTGTCCAGAGCCAGTATGTCGATCTTGAGGATGTCCGCCAGCTCCAGAAAGGGACGCAACTGCGGCTGGCCAAAGTAGTCGTCCACGGCAATGGAGTATCCCGCTTCCTTGAGCCTGCGCACGGCCGCCAGGGCCTCCCTTGAGGGTGTGACGTGCTCCAGCACCTCCACCACGCACCGCTCGGGAGGCAGGGCAAAGCCCGCGCCGTCGATGAGCATCTGCTCCGGGAAATTGATCAGGAAACGGGCGGAGTCGGCCACCCCCTCCATGGCCATGCTCATGCCGTCGGCAATGACCGCCGAGGTGGCCATGGCGTCATCCTGGACCACAGCCAGGTTCTCCTGCCCGGAGCGAAAAAGCAGCTCGTAGCCCCAGACCGACTCGTCGGCCCTGAACACGGGCTGACGGGCCACGAACATCGACTCGTAAGCGTACCCTTCGTCGATCATGCAGGCCCTCCCCGGGACCGGCTACAAAGGATCGTTTCGCCGCAACCCCCGCATAAAGCACTCGATGTCCTCGCTGCAGGCGCTGACGATGGTGTCGAGATAATCCAGGTTGCGGTGGATGGCCTCGGCGTAGAAGTCCCTGTCCACGCCGAAGCGGTGCCTGAAATAGGCGCGCATGTAGCGGTCCACCCGCCCCAGGTCGTTGTCCAGCCGCTTGCGGGCCACGTCCTGGTAGAACCCGCGGGTCTTGACCAGCAGGTCGAAGGCCGTGTCGTATCCGGGCAGCCTCGCCTCCTTGAACTCCTCGAAAAGCAGAAGCAGCTTTTCCAGGTAATAGCGGTCCGCGATCTGGGCCAGGAGGTCGGCGCTGCCCAGAAACCAGCCCATAAGCCGCATGGCGTCGGAGCGAAACGCGATGCGCGCCGGAGGCATGGCCAGAATGGTGCAGCGGATGCAGTCGGCCATGTCTTCGATGTCGTCGGCGGGCAGGGAGCCATTGAGGTTCTGGCGCATGAACTGGATGGAGCGCTCCTCATGGCCCACGGTGTACTTGGCCCCGGTGCCCTGGGTATCGTCCTCGGCCTGGATCAGGCCCACATCGTGGTACAGGCTGGCCAGCAACCCCTTGACCGCCTCCATCTCAGCAAAGACGACGCCTTCGCTCATGGCCCCGTGGATGAGCCGGGTCTGGGCCAGGACCACCGAACAGGTGTGCTCGAAATCGTGATACTTGGTGTTGCTTGCCCGGTAGCCCGGATACTGGCCCAGGAAAAGGCGCTGCACGTCGCCAAAGGCGCGGCGCAGCAACGCGGCGTCAAAGCCGGGATAAAACTCGCGCAGACAACGCTCGGCTTCGCGCAGGACGCACTCGGCATCGGCCGGGTCCACCATGTCGTAGAGCTTGGCGGGTTTTCCTTCGGCGGGCGAGTTGGGGGCGATCATGGGTGCGGGGTCTCCTTGAACTTGTCGCGTATGGCCTTGATGACATCAAATATTTCCACGAATATCTCCACCACCTCGGGGTCGAAGTGGGTGCCTGCGTCCTTTTCGAGAATGGCTAGGCATTTCTCGTCGGGAAAGGGGTCTTTGTAGGACCTGGGGGAAGACAGGGCGTCGTACACATCGGCCACGGCGCAAATTCGCGCAGCCAGGGGGATGGCCTCTCCGCTCAAGGAACCGCCCATGCTCGCCTGGGGCGACCACAGGTCCGGCGAAACCGTGCCCGGATAGCCGCCCCCGGCCCATTTCTCGTGATGGCAGCGGGCGATGTCGCTGCTCATGGCGTCCAGGGGGGAGGTCTGGTTTTTGAACAGCCTGGCACCGTAGATGGTGTGCCACTTGACCGCCTCGTACTCCTCGTCCGTGAGCTTGCCCGGTTTCTTGAGGATGTTGTCGGAGATGCCCACCTTGCCCACATCGTGGAGCATGGCCGCCAGCCGCAGGTTGTCGCGGGTGCGCTTGATCTCCTTGGCCGAGTGCTTGCGCCGCGCCGCCCAGGTGCCATAGATCTCGGCGCAGTAGGCGCCCACGCGCTGGACATGGGCCCCGGTCTCGGTCGGGTCACGCAGTTCGGCCATCTGCATCATGCGCAGGATCAGCTCGCGGTTCATGATGCCGCGCTCGATGGCCACCGAGGCGTTGTTGCAGAAAAGCGGGATGTAGGTCTGGGCCTCGGCCGAAAAGGGCTGCACCGCGCCCGCCTCGTCGCGGGCGTTGATCAGCTGCATGACACCCACCAGCCGACTCTCCTGGGCGATGAGCGGAATGGTCAGCATGCTCGTGGTCCGGTAGCCGGACTTCTCGTCAAAGGACTTGTTGAAGGAAAAGGGCAGGGTCGGATCCAGCTCGTAGGCGTCGTCAATGACCAGATTGGAACGGGTCTTGGCCGCATATCCCACGATGGACTGCTCGCTGATGGGAATGGCGAAGTTCTGATACAGGGCCGCATTGGCCGATTCGCCCTTAAACAGCGTGTCGTTCTGCACGTAGCTGAAGAGGAGACTGTCTTTTTCCACCAGAAAGATCGAGCCTGCGTCCGCATTGGCGAACCGTCTCGATTCATAGAGGATCTTGTCAAGAATGGTATCGACATCCTTGAGCTGGTTGACCTCCTCGCTGGTCTTGAGGATGGTCAGGACGGCGCTGTCGGCGCATGTGAACCGGGTGTCGGACATGGGGTATCACCTCTGCTGCATAGCCTTCTATCGCCCATGACGCGTGAAAAATCAATGCGCTTGGCCCACGCAGCGACGGCTTGCCAGGACGCCCCCGGGGGCAGGGGTTGCCAACCCGTGCCGGTGTGCTAGGGTGGGGCATCTCTCACGCTAACGGCAGGGCAGCCATGGCATCCATAGCGGAATATCACGCGCTCACCGCGCACCGGCGCGGCCACATCACCGGGCGGGTTCCCTTTCAGGAGAACCGGCCCGCCCCCTTCAAGCGGTATGCCGACGCGCCCGTGGCCCGCGTGGCCGAGGCCGAGACCCCGGACGTGCCCCTGGACCGCGCCGCGCAAAACCAGCCCGCACAAAACCCGGCAGACCTGCCCGCCAAGCTCCTGGCCTGCTGCGGACTGGCCGCAGGCATCAGCCAGGCGCACACCCTGCCAAGCGGCCGGGTCTTCCACCTGCGCACCGCACCCTCTGCCGGGGCGCTCTATCCCTCCGAACTCTATGTTGCCGTACAGGATGTCATCGGAATCGATGACGGAGTGTATCACTACTCTCCTCTGACCCACCATCTGGGCAGGCTGCGGGCCGGGCAGCCCTTTGCCCGAGCAGGGGATGGCCCCATGGCCCGGTTCCTGGTCTCCTCCATTTTTTTCCGCAGCGCATGGAAGTACGGCCCGCGGGCCTACCGCTACTGCCTGCTCGACGCCGGGCACCTGGTCCAGAATCTGCTCCTGGCCACGGCCATGCACGGCCTCGTGGGCCGCCCTGACTATGATTTCGACGACGACGCGGCCAACGCCATGCTCGGCGTGGCCCCGCACCTGGAAGGATGTCTGGCCATGGTCCATGCCCTGGGCTGCGACAGAACCACGCCCTGGGCCGACCCGCCCCGGCCCACCCTGACGGACCTGCCGGGCCACAGCCGGTGCGCTCCCAGGCCGGATGCGCCGCCGGAGCTGCTCGACGCCCACAGGGCCACGGCCAGCTTCGCCCGCTGCCCGCTGCCCCGCCGCCCCGGCCCCGAAGGGGAATTCGCCCCCCTGCCCGAGCCCGTGGTCCCGGCATCGGCGGCCTCCACCATCATGGCCCGGCGCTCCAGGCGCGACTTTGTGCCAAGGCAAGTGGCCGCCCGCGACCTGATCGACATCCTCGGCCTCCTCGGCCGCCCCCCGGAACCCGACTGCGCCGGAGTGACGACCATCGGCCTGCTGACCGGAGCCGAGAGCGGCCTGACACCGGGACGCCACACCCTGCACCAGACGCCTCCGGCCGTGTCCCTGGACGCTCCAGGACTTTTTCTGTCCCGTTCCGCCCGGGTCTGCCTCGACCAGGGGTGGCTTGAAAACGCCGCCCTGCATCTGACACTGACCGCCGACCTGGACGGGCTGGCGCGTCACTGCGGCCCCCGCGCCTACCGCTATGCCCACCTGGAGGCGGGCCGACTGGGGCAGATGACCTGCCTCGGGGCCACGGCCAAACGGATGGGCGTATGCGGCATCGGCGCTTTCTTTGACCAGGAGGCCGCCACCCTCCTCGACCTGCCCCAAGGGCACGCCCTGCTCTACCTCGTTGCGGTCGGCCGCGTCCTCACCCCCTGAGCCCGGGGCGGCACGCGCCTTTCGACCGCCGGACCGTTGTCGAAAACAAAAACCTCCCGGTCGGCAAGAGCCGGCCGGGAGGCGGAAGCGCGACCGGAGGAAGTCGGTGCGCGTCTAGCCGAGGATGGCCTTGAGGTCTTCGTCTGGAGTGGAGATGGGGGCGATGTTGTAGTTCTCCACCAGGTAGCTGAGCACGTTGGGGGTGATGAAGGCCGGGAGGCTGGGGCCGAGACGGATGTCCCTGATGCCGAGGGCGAGCAGGGAAAGAAGGATGGCCACGGCCTTTTGCTCGTACCAGGAGAGGACCAGGGACAGCGGCAGATCGTTGACGCCGCAGTCAAAGGCCTTGGCAAGGGCCAGGGCGATCTGCACCGCGGAATAGGCGTCGTTGCACTGGCCCACGTCGAGCAGACGCGGGATGCCGCCGATGTCGCCCAGCTTCTTGTCGAAAAAGCGGAACTTGCCGCAGGCCAGGGTCAGGATCACGGTGTCCTTGGGAGCCTTTTCGACGAACTCGGTGTAGTAGTTGCGGCCGGGCTTGGCGCCGTCGCAGCCGCCCACCAGGAAGAAGTGGCGGATATCGCCGGACTTGACCGCCCCGATGACCGTATCGGCCACGGACATGACCGCGTTGCGGGCAAAGCCGGTCATGACCGTACCCTTGTCCGTGTCAGCCGGGAACCCGTCCATGGACAGGGCCTTCTCGATGACCGGGGTGAAGTCGCCATTGGGGACGTGGACCGCGCCGGGCCAGCCCACCAGGCCGGTGGTGAAGATGTTCTCAAGATAGGTGGTGGGCTTCTGGATGCAGTTGGTGGTCATCAGGATGGCGCCCGGAAACTCGGCAAATTCCTTTTTCTGATTCTGCCAGGCCGTGCCGTAGTGACCGGCCAGATGCTTGTATTTCTTCAACTCGGGATACGCGGTACAGGGCAGCATCTCACCGTGGGTGTAGACGTTGATGCCCTTGCCCTCGGTCTGCCTGAGCAAGGTGGCCAGATCCTTGAGATCGTGGCCGGAAACGAGGATGGCCTTGCCCCTGGTGGCGCCGAGCCGGACCTCGGTGGGCTCGGGATGGCCGTAGGTGGTGGTGTTGGCCGCATCGAGCAGCTCCATGGCCCGGATGTTGACCCGCCCGCACTCCAGGGCGGCTTCCACGCACTGGGCCAGGGTCAGGTCCGTGGACAGGGTGGCCACCAGCAGCTCCTGCAGGGAGGCGTGGACCTTCTCGTCTTCCTGGCCGAGAATGGCGGCATGATCGACATAGGCGGCCACGCCCTTGAGGCCGTAGGTCAAGGTGTGCTTGAGGGAACGAAGGTCCGGGTCGGTCTCGGGATCGTTTTCGACACCGTACTGCCTGCCCTGGGCCACGAGGCCGTCCAGGTCGGCGGCAGGCTGGATCACGGCCGGGCCGTCAAAGGCCGCGCCGGGCACCCGGGCCTTGAGCGCCTCGCGCAGGGCCACGCATTCCTTGATCAGCGTCACGAAGCGGGCGTCGTCGAAGTTGACGTTGGTCAGGGTGGAGAAGACCGCCTCGGCAACGAAACGGTTGACCCTGGCATCGGTCACGCCCTCCTTGCGGGCGGCGATGGCCACCTGGGAAAGCCCCTTGGTCAGGTGCAGCAGAAGATCCTGCAGGGTGGCGGTGCTGTCGGCCTTGCCACAGACGCCGGCCTTGGTGCAGCCGCCTTTGGCGGTCTGTTCGCACTGGTAACAAAACATGTCAGCCTCCTTGGTTTGCTGATAGGTTCAGACGATGACTCCAGGAGTACCGGCAATCAGACCACAATAGTATGACTTGAGTCAAAAACAGTCAGAAAATATAACATCCGTCCCAAAGGCCATGCCCGACCGGGATTCCCGGCGCACCCTTCCTTTCGCGCCCCGCATTTGATAGGGATTGTCCAACCACGACACCGGATGGTCCCCATGAACCGCGTCCTTCACCTCTTCTTCGCCGCCCTGGCCTTCCTCCTGCTCCTGGCCGGGCACGCCCGGGCGGCCGATGCCCAGGCCAAGCGCAAGCAGATCCTGCTGCTCAACTCCTATCATCAGAACTTCCAATGGAACGAGAGCATCTTCCGCGGACTGACGGAGGTGCTCAGGCCCAAGGAAACGGGTATCATCCTGCATGTGGAGAACATGGACACCAAGCGGGTCGAGTTCACCGACCACTCGGCCCAGCAACTGCACGACGTGATCGCCCACAAATACCGGGGCACCCCTCTCGACCTGATCATGGTCACGGACAACAACGCCTTTGACTTCATCCGCGGCCACCACAGAACGCTCTTTCCCGACGTGCCGGTGGTCTTCTGCGGGGTCAACTTCTTTGAGGACGCACAGATCGCGGACCATCCCCTGTTCACGGGCGTGGCCGAGACCCTCGACATCCGGGGCACACTGTGGTGGGCGCTGAACCAGCATCCGGGCGTCGGCTCGGTCCATGTCGTCTGCGACGACACCCCCTCTGGCCGGGCCGTGGCCAGGGCCATCCGCGCCGATCTGGCCACCTTTGCGCCCGAGGTTGCCCTGCATGCCGTCGGGGGCTCCACCCTGGAAAAACTGCTCGAGAGCGCCTCCCGGCTGCCAAGAAACTCGCTGGCGCTCTACGGCGTCTACTTCCGCTCGCCCGACGGCCGGTTCCACGACACGGGCGAGGTGCTGCGCGCCCTCGCCGACCGGGTCAACGTGCCCATCTACGGCCTCTACGACTTCGACCTGGGCCACGGCATCGTGGGCGGCATGCTCACTTCGGGCCACGCCCAGGGGCAGGCCATGGCCCAGATGGCGCTGCACGTCCTGGCCGGACGCCACCCCAGCGACATTCCGGTCATCCGCGAAAGTTCGGCCCGACCCATGTTCGACTACGAGCAGCTCAGAAAACACCGCGTCCGCATGGACGCGCTCCCCGACGCCAGCGAGATCGTCAACCGGCCGCGCTCCTTTTATTCCGAGCATTCCGATCTGTTCTGGCTGGGTGCTGTGTTCACCTTTCTCCAGATGCTGATCATCTTCGCCCTTTGCTTCAACATCATTCGCCGAAGAAAGGCCGAAACGGCGTTGAGACGGGCGCACCAATCCCTGGAGGAGCGGGTGCGCGAACGCACCGGAGAGGTCAAGGAAACCCTCGAGGCGCTGCGCACGGTCTTTGACGCCTCCCACGATGCCATCTTTATCCACGACGCCACCGGCCGCATTCTGGAGGCCAACGAGCGGATGCTCAAGATGTACGGCCTGGCCCGCGACGAAATCCACGACCTCTCCATCGCCCGCGACATCTCAAGCCGGGACAACGCGGTCTATCGGCTCTCCTCGGTCTGGCGGCAGGCCATAAACGGCGAACCCCAGAACTTCGAATGGAAGGCGCGCCGCCCGCACGACGGCAACGAGTTCGACGTGGAGGTCTACCTGAACCGCATCGTATTCCACGGCGGCGAGGCTATCCTGGCCAACGTCCGGGACATCACGGTGCGCAAGGAATCGGAAAACCGCATCCGCCAGTCCCTTTCCAAGTTCGAGGCCATCTTCGAGAACTCGCTCATGGGCATCGCCATGTCCAAGGGCCGGACCCTGGTGACCATCAACCGGCGCGGGGCCGGGATATTCGGGCGCACACCCGAAGAGCTGGCGGGCTGCGACCTGACCGGGCTGCTCGACTCGGCGGATACTGTCGACTTCGTGCGCACGGCCCGGGACACCCTGTCGCAACAGGGCGAATTCAATGCCGAACAACCCTTTCTCGACAGCAAGGGCAATACGGTCTGGTGCCGCATGTACGCCAAGGCCGTGGACCAGGACAGCCTGGACAAGGGCGTCATCTGGGCCTGGGACGACATCACCGCCCAGCGTCGCGCCCAGGACGAGATCATGCGGGCCCGAGAGGACGCCGAGGCCGCCAACCGGGCCAAGAGCGAATTCCTGGCGGCCATGAGCCACGAGATCAGAACCCCCATGAACGCCATCGTGGGCATGACAGACATCACCCTGCAGACCCACCTGACCAGCGAACAGCGCGATTACCTCGGAACAGTCATGGACTCGGCCCGGCACCTGCTGGGCATCATCAACGACATCCTCGACCTCTCGAAAATCGAAGCCAGAAAACTCAGCCTTGAACGCACCGATTTCGACCTGCCCTCCCATGTGGCCGCCACCCTCAAGGGCCTTGAGATGCAGGCAAGGCAAAAAGGGCTCGACTTCGCCCTGGAGCTGGCCCCGGACGTGCCGGTCTGCGTCAAGGGAGACCCCCTGTCCCTGCGTCAGGTGCTCATGAACCTTGTGGGCAATGCCATCAAGTTCACCCACAAGGGCTCGGTGCGCGTGCGCGTGGCCCCAGACTCCAGGGAACCGGACCCGGCCGATCCGCGCACCGTGGGGGTGCGCTTCGAGATAGCCGACACGGGCATCGGCATCCCCGCAAGCTTCATGGACTCCATTTTCCAGAGCTTTTCCCAGACCACCCGGGCCTTTGGCGGCACAGGGCTCGGGCTTGCCATCTGCCGACAGCTCATCGGACTCATGAGCGGGGAAATCTCCGTGACCAGCGCCGTGGGCCAGGGCAGCACCTTCTCGTTCTTCATCCGCCTCGAGCCCGGACTGGCCTGCCCCAGGCCGGGCGAGAGTGCGCCAAAGCCTCCCCCGCCGCCCCTTCGCCCCCTGCACATCCTGGTGGCCGAGGACAACGAGGTCAACATCCTGGTCACCACCCTGCGGCTCGGGGAGATGGGCCACACCCACGCCGTGGCCAAAACCGGGCTCGAAGTCCTCGAGCGGCTGCGTCGGGAAACCTTCGACCTCGTGCTCATGGACATCGAAATGCCGGTCCTCGACGGCATCTCCGCCACCCGGGCCATCCGCTCGGCCCTGCCCGACGGCCCCATCGGCAACCCGGACATCCCCATCATCGGGGTCACGGCCCACGCCCTCAAGGAATTCCGCGACAAAAGCCTTGAGGCGGGCATGGACGACTATGTCTCAAAGCCCGTGGACTTCCACCAACTGGCCGTGATCATCAACCGGCTCTCGGCCCGGATGCCATCCCGGCCGGAATCGGGCACCCGAGCCGCCCCCGGACGCGAACCGGGCCGGACGGAGGTACGCCCCGCAGACGCGGAACAGGGCCGGAACGAACCCCCGGAACAAACACCGGACGAAGCGTGGAGCCCGGCCAGGGCCATGGAGCGCCTGGCCGTGGACCAAGACATACTCCAAGGGTTCCTCGGCACCGCCGCCGCCGAACTGACCGCCCTGACCGACGACCTGCGCCGTGCCGTGGAATCGGACGACGCGGTTGCCGCAGCAGGGCTGGCCCGCGTCGTGGAGTCTATCTGCACCACGCTGGAAGCGCGTGAGGCCGCCCGGACCGCCGCAGCCCTCAGGCGAGCCTGCCGCAAAGGCGACGGTCCGGGCCTCGCCCTGGCCGATCTGGAAAAGAGCCTGGCCCGCCTGCTCGGGCACATGGACGGGCATCTGCGGTAACGGGCTCTCCCCGCAAAAGCACAACGGATTTTACACCACGCTCCGCATGGGCTATGCTTGACCATGTCGCCATGGAGGGAAGGGTGCGGCACCCGCTGCACAACTGCGCCCGGCAACAGGGAGAACGGCATGTCCGACAACCACGCGGCGTTGAGAAAATTCGTGGCCCCGGAGTTTGTCTTCGGTGCCGGGGCGGGTGCTCTGGCGGGGCAGTTCGCTGCCAATCTTTCGGTCAAGAAGGCCCTCATCGTATCCGACCCAGGAGTGGACCGTTTCGGTCTGCCCGGCCGGATCGCCGACAGCCTGCGGGCCGAGGGCGTGGCCTGCACCATTTTCTCCGAGGTCTCGGCAAACCCCCGCGACGACGAAATCATGACCGGCGCCAACCTCTACCGGCGCGAGGGGTGCGACGCCATCGTGGCCGTGGGCGGAGGCAGCCCCATGGACTGCGCCAAGGCCATCGGCATCGTCTGCACCAATGACCTCCATGTGCTCGACTTCGAGGGAGTGGACAATGTGGAGCGGCCCGGGCCGCCGCTGATCTGCATCCCCACCACCGCAGGCACGGCCGCCGACATCTCCCAGTTCTGCATCGTCAACGACACCGGCCGCAAGGTGAAGATCGCCATCGTCTCCAAAACAATGATCCCGGACGTTGCCCTGATCGACCCGGCCCTGACCGTGACCATGGACAGGCACCTCACGGCCCATACCGGACTCGACGCCCTGACCCATGCCATGGAGGCCTATGTTTCCAACGCCAGTTCGGCCTTCACCGACCTCAACGCCCTGGAGGCGGTGCGCCTGATCCACCTCCACCTGCTGCGGGCCATCGAGGCCCCGGACGACCTGGAGGCGCGTACCGGCATGATGCTCGCCTCAACCTACGCGGGGCTCGCCTTTTCCAACGCCATTCTGGGCGCGGTCCACGCCATGGCCCACAGCCTGGGCGGTCTGCTCGACCTGCCCCACGGCCTGTGCAACGCCATCCTCCTTGACCATGTGGCCGACTACAACCTCGCAGCCGCGCCCCGGCGCTACCGCGACCTGGGCCTCGCCCTGGGTGCCGACATCCCGGCCACGGCCGACCAGGAGACCGTCAGGCAGGGAGTCCTGGGGGCCATCCGGGAGCTCAAGCGGGCGGCGGGCGTCACCCAGACCCTCTGCGAGCTGGGCATGACCGCCGAGGATCTGCCCCTGCTGGCCCAAAACGCCCTGGCCGACGCCTGCATGCTCACCAACCCGCGCCAACCCACGGTCGAAGAGGTCATCGCCATCTATGAAAAGGCGTGCTGACAAGCCCTCCCCCGACCCGGGCGGCGAGCGGGAAAAGCTGATCGGCCTGGGCAGAAGGTCCATCAGCAAAAGCTACTACCCCGAACTCAAGACCCGCCTGGACGAGCTGGAACGCTTCCGCGCCCTGCTCGACCGCGTCAGCGACGCCATTTTCGTGGTGAACGCCGAAACCGGGCTGGTGGACGATGTGTCCGGCGCCACCCCGGCCATGCTCGGCTGCGGACGGGAGGCCGTTGTGGGGCGCCCCTTCGCCCCGCTGCTGCCCGAACACATCGCCCGCTTCGCGGACAACCTGTTCCACCTCACCACCGAAACCCTGAGCCTTGAAACCGAACTCAGCCATCCCGGATCGCCCGACAGGCCGCCAGTGCCCGTGGAGATGACCCTGCGCATCGTGGAGCAGGGCGAGGCCCGTCAGGCGATCATCGTGGCCCGCGACATCTCCGAACGCAAACGCGGCGAGGAGGCGTTGCGCAGGAGTCACGACGAGCTGGAAATCCGCGTACGCGAGCGGACCCGGGAACTGGCCCGGGCCAACAAGGCCAAGACCGAATTCCTGTCCATCGTCTCCCACGAGCTGCGTACGCCGCTCACCTCCATCATCGGATTTGCCAAGATCATCCGCAAGAAGCTCGGCGAACGGGTCTTCCCGGCCGTGGACAAGAGTCTTGACCCCAGGCTGGGAAGAGAAATGGATCGCATCGTCAGGAACATCGACATCATCGAGGCAGAAGGCGAACGCCTCACCTCGCTGATCAACGACGTTCTCGATCTGGCCAAGCTGGAGGCAAACAAGGTGGAATACCGCATGGAACCCCTTGATCCGGCGGAATTCCTGCGCCCTGCCATGGACTCGTCCTCGGCCCTGTTCGCTGGCACGGACGTTCTGTTTCTCAACGAGGTGGACAAGGAGCTGCCGCGGGTCCGTGGCGACCGCCACCGCCTCATTCAGGTGATGGTCAACCTCTTCTCCAACGCAGCCAAGTTCACCGATCAAGGCAGCGTCGCCTGCCGGGCGAAGCTGGTGGGCGAGCACCTGCGGGTCAGCGTTGCGGACACGGGCACGGGCATTGCCCCGGCCAGGCAGGGGATCATCTTCGACAAGTTCACCCAGGGGCAGGAGAGCCTGACCGACCGCCCCAGAGGCACGGGGCTGGGGCTGCCCATCTGCAAACAGATCGTTGAGGACCACCGGGGTCACCTCTGGGTGGAGAGCGAGCCGGGCCGGGGCAGCGAATTCATCTTCACCCTGCCCGTGGAAAACGCTTGAGCCGCCCCGCTAGAAGCGCAGCAGATAGCGGTGGGCGATGCTCCTGTAGGTGCCGTCCCGGCGCATCTGATCCATGGCCCGCTCAAGCCGCTGGGCCATTTCTTCCCTTTCCGGCAGGGCGGCAGCCAGGGACAGGACCGCATAGGCGGGCTTCTGGGAAACGAGCTTTCGCGGCAGATAGACGATGGAGCTGGTCATGCCCATGTCCTTGAGCCGGGCGTAGGTAACGTCGATGTTGCCCGCGTAGGCGTCCACGTCTCCGGCAATGAGCGCGGCCAGGGCGGCGGCCTGGTCAGGATAGTCGCGCACGGTCACGACGCCCGCGCCCACCGCAGCGTCGAACTCGTCGCCCAGGGACATGCCCCCGACCCGGGCCACGGTCCTATCCGCCAGGTCGTCGAAGGAGCGGAAGGAAAAACGGCCGCCCACCATGGTGAAAAGCACGAAGTCGCTGGTGTGGATGGGCACAGCGTCCAGAAACCGGACGTACCGGCTGCGCCCCTCTCCCCGGAACAGGGCGAACCCCCCGGCGCATTCGCCGGTCTCGAGCATGCGTACCACCTCGTCCCATGGACGCAGCTTGATGGCGATCTCAATGCCCGCCCGCCGGGCGGCCTCGGCCAGCACCTCCACGTCTATGCCTGCCGGGCGGCCCTCGGTGAGCATGGAATAGGGGGCAAAATCAACATCGCCCACAAAGACGAGGGGCTGGGCGTGGGCGGTGGCGGCGAGCAGAACGACGGCGATAACCAGGGAGGCAAGGAGCGTTCGCATGGGGTGTCTCCAAAAAAATAATGTGAAGGGCGCCCCCCTCTGTACCGCAAACCCAGACCGGACACAATGTCCGGGCCGCATCGGCCCGAAGCCGTCTTATGCGGCTTCGGCTTCATCTTTTTCCGGCAATGCCGTATAGGATGAAAGAGAAGCACCTCAAGGAGAAACGCGTGAAGCCCAAGCGCATCCTGATCATAGAGGACTGTCCCGAATTCGGACGGCTGATGGCCCGGCACCTGGAAGGCCGGGGGTTCCACGTCCATCTTGCGGAGAGCGGGCGGTCCGGGCTGGAAGCCTTTGCGGCCGAACGCTTTGCGGCCGCCCTCATCGACCTCAACCTGCCCGACATGGACGGCCTTGCCGTGTTGGCCGACATGGCCGACCGCACCGATGCCGCACCGCTCATCGTGGTCTCCGGGGCGAGCGGCATCGAGACTGCGGTGAGGGCCGTGCGCCGGGGCGCGTGGGATTTCGTGGTCAAGGACGGGGACGTGCTGGCCGAGCTGGATCAGGCGCTGTTCAAGGGGCTGGAACGCGCCGCCTATCTGGCGGCCCAACGCGCCCGGCTCGATCTTGAGATCGCCGACCACCAGCGCACCCAGCAGGCCCTGGGCAACCAGCTCGCCTTTCTCCAGACCATCATCGACGCCGTGCCCAACCAGATTTTCTACAAGGACGCCGAGGGCCGCTACATGGGCTGCAACAAGGCGTGGGAGGAGTTCGCGGGCATGACCTGCGAGCAGGTGCTTGGCCGCCGCATAGAGGAATTCGCCCCGCCCGAGGAAAGCCCCACCTTCATCCAGAAGGATCGCGAGCTGCTCGCCTCGGGCGGCCTCCAGGAATTCGAGCAGACCACCCGGGTCGGCGGCGTGGAACGCGACATCCTCATCCGCAAGGCGGTCTTCTGCAACCAGGATGGCTCTCCGGGCGGCATTGTCGGCGTGTTCACGGACATCTCCCGGCAAAAGGAGGTCTCCAGGCGGTTGCAGCGAAGCGAGCAGCGCCTGCGCACCATCATCGAGACCTCGCCCCTGCCCATCATCGTGGTGGACATCTCCCGAGGCCAGACCCTGTTCTGCAATACACGGGGAGCCGAGCTTTTCGGCGTGGACCGCATCGCGGCACAGGGCATGCCCACCCGGGGGTTCTACGCCGAGGAAACCGTGCGGCAGGAGCTTTTCGGACGCATCCAGCGCGAAGGGCGGCTCGACAACGTCGAGGTGCAGATGGTCCGCGCCGACGGCGGTCGCTTCTGGACCCAGGTGTCGGCCGTGCTCATGGACCTCGACGGCCGACCGGCGGCCTTCATCGCCTTCTGGGACGTGACCGCCCGCAAGGACCTGGAGGAATCGCTGCGCAAGTTCCAATTCATAGCCAGCGCCTCCCAGGACATGATGACCCTGATCAACAGGCGCTTCGTCTTCGAGGCGGCCAACGAGGCATACCTGGACCATCACGGCAAGCCCGAGGGCGGAATCATCGGCCATCCCGTAGCCGAACTATGGGGCACCGAGGTCTTTGAGCGAGCCATCCGGCCCAGGCTCGAGGAGTGCTTCACGGGCAAAAGCGTCATCTATCGCGAGTGGTTCTCCTTTCCGGTTTCGGGACGCCGGTTTTACGAGGTGACCATGTACCCATACTGGGGCGAGGGCCACGATGTGACCCACGTGGCCACCGTGACCCGCGACATCACCACCCGCCAATACAACGAGACCGTGGCCACCATGCTCTACCGCATCTCGGCCGCTGTCAGCACCACCTCGGACCTGGAGGAGCTCTACCAGCGCATCCACGCCATTCTTGACGACAACATCGAGGCAGCCAACTTCTTCATCGCACTGCTCGACAAGGACCGCACCCGGCTTGAATTTCCCTACATCGAGGATGAAAAGGACGATCTCAAGGGCAAGAGCATCGACCTCGCCGAAGGGCTCTCGTGCAGCTTCACCGCAGAGGTGGTCCGCACCGGCAGACCGCTGCTGGTGACAAGCCGGGAGCTGGCCTTCGTCGATGTACCCGGACCGGGCGACCCCGGTCTGCATCCCGTGGACAGGGTGGTGCGCGCCGACTTCCTGGCGGCCCGCGGATGCGGCGTCAACGGCACGGTGGGAACTCCTTCGGCCGTGTGGCTTGGCGTGCCGCTGAAGATCAAGGGCGAGGTGGTGGGCGTCATGGCCGTTCAGTCATACTCCGACCCCTACCGCTACACCGCCCGCGACGTGAACTTGCTCACCTCGGTCTCCGAACAGGTGGCCCTGGCCATCGAACGCAAGGCCAACGAGCGCGATCTGCTCAGGGCCAAGGAGCTGGCAGAGGCCGCCAGCCGCTCCAAGAGCGAATTTCTGGCCAACATGAGCCACGAGATCCGTACGCCCCTCAACGGGGTGCTCGGCATGCTCCAGCTCGCCCAGACCACGGACCTCGACGAGGTCCAGCGCGACTACGTGGACACGGCCCTGGCCTCGGGCCGCAGCCTGCTGGCCATCATCAACGACATCCTCGACTTCTCCAAGATCGAGGCAGGCAAGCTGGAGGTGATCACCGAGGAGTTCGATCTCTCCCCGCTGCTTGACGACGTGTTGACCACATTCAGGGGCGAGGCCAGGGACAAGGGGCTGGCCCTGGACCTCAAGCTCTGGCCCGGCATCCCGGAGCACCTGACCGGCGGCAAGAGCCGTCTGCGCCAGATCCTTTTCAACCTGGTGGGCAACGCCATCAAGTTCACGGACCAGGGAGCGGTGACCATCAAGGTCAACCCCCTGGGGCCGGACCCGAGAAACAACCGGACCCGTTTGCTCTTCAGCATCACCGACACCGGCATAGGCATACCGGACGACAAGGTGGGCCACATTTTCGAGCCCTTCACCCAGGTGGACGGCTCCTACGTCCGCCGCCACCAGGGGGCCGGGCTCGGCCTTGGCATCGTCAAGCGGCTGGTGGGCCTGTTGGGAGGGGCCATGTGCATCGAGAGCGAGCAAGATCGCGGGACCACCGTGCATGTGGCCATCGGGTTCGATGCCGCGTCCGGCGTGATCGTCCCGGAGTCGGCAGCCGACATGACGCCCCGCGGCCCGCGGCCCGGCCGCACCGGCCTGCGCCTGCTCGTGGTGGAAGACAACCGCGTCAACCAGCTCATGGCGGCCCGAATGCTGACCTCCATGGGGCATGAGGCCGCCACCGCCAACAACGGCGAGGAGGCCCTGGCCCTTCTTGAACGCGAATCCTTTGACGCGGTCTTCATGGACATCCAGATGCCCGGCATGAACGGGGTTCAGGCCACCCGCCGCATCCGCGAGGCCGGGCCGGGCTCGACAATGAACCCGGCCATCCCCATCATCGCCATCACGGCCCACGCCATGGCGGGCGACCGGGAAATCTTCCTTGAGGGCGGCATGGACGACTACATCGCCAAGCCCGTGGAACGCAACGAACTGGAGGCTGTCCTGGCCAGGCTCTTCCCGGCGGAATGAACACTCGCGCCCTGCCCGGCCTCATGCCCAACCACGAACACGGGCGCATCCACCCCGCTGGACGAGCCTGCCCGGACAGCCCGCTGGGCTGAATCAATGCCCCGCGCCGCCAACGGCCGGGCCGTCACATCGTCCTTTGCGCATCCGACCCGGACCCGGAAGCGCCCTCTAGAATTTCTTGAGAATTTTCGCTGGCGTTTCCCTGGCTCCTGGGATATTTTCCCGCCAATGGGACTGAACACCCGCGCCGCCCGGCCGGTATCCTACTTCCCCGTCTCCCCGGTGATGCTCTTCCCGGAGGCGCTGGGGGATTTTTCCGTCTACCTCTGGCAGGGAGGGGACTTTGTCCTCTACACCGCCTCGGGCCAGAAATTCACTCCCCGCCACCGCAAGGTGCTCCACGACAACGGAGTGCGCGAGGTCTATGTCCAAAGCTCGGAAAAACCACAGTACGAGCTTTACATCGAGCGCAATCTGGGCAGCATCCTCATGGACGAAACCCTGCCCGTCGAGGTCCGCTCCCAGGTCTTCTACGAGGCGTCCAACGTGGTCATGCAGGACATCTTCGACCACAAGCTGCCAGGCGGCGTCCGGGCCAGACACTTCGACCGCGTCACCGACATCGTGCGCAGCTCCATCCGTTTTCTGGCCTCTGACAAGTCCCTGGCCGCCGTGGCGCCCTTCATCTCCCACGATTACAAGACGTACACCCACTGCATGCACGTGTTCATCTACTCGGTGGCCGTGTTCCAGGCCACGGGAATGAGCGACGCCGACACCTTCGAGTGCGGCCTGGGCGCCCTGCTGCACGACATCGGCAAGGCCAGGGTTCCCCGCCGCATCCTGAACAAGCGCGGCGCCCTGACCCAGACCGAGCGCGAGGTGATCAAGGAACACCCGGTGCACGGGGTCTCCATGTGCTCCCACCTGCCCATGACCCAGAACACCATCAACTGCATCCTCTTTCATCATGAAAAACTCGACGGCACAGGCTATCCGGCCGGGCTCAGGCAAGAACACATCCCCCTGCCCGTTCGCATCATCTCCATGGCCGACATCTACGACGCCCTGACCACGGCCCGCCCCTACGCCGACGCCATGCCCCCCTACGAGGCCCTGACCCTCATCCGCCAGCAGATGCGCGACAGCGTGGACATGGATGTCTTTCGGCGCTTCGTGGCCGTCTTGAGCGGGGCGGACATGCTTTAGGCCGGGGCCGGCCGCCTTTTCCCTTTGCCTTGCGGCGACATCTGCCCTATGCTTCGGGCATGGCTGAAAAACTCCGGACCCAAGCCCCTCGCCTGTCACCCCAGGAGGCCGCATGACCCTCAAGAGGCGGTGCACGACCATGGCCGAGCTTGAGGAAGTGCTCTCCCATTTCGGCATCAAAGACCCGGACTGGGTGGCCGTGGTCCTGTTCGTGCGCAATCTGCTGCCCAGACTGTCCATCTACTCCGACGAAAAAAAGGCCGAGATTCAGCGCGAAGTGCTGGCCGGGCTGGCCCGGGGGGACTTCTCCCAGGAACACCTCGACGAGATGGTGGCCATGCTCGACATGTACGTCATGCAGACCATCGGCGCCCTGGAGCTTGAGGAGGCGCTGGCCCAGGAAAAGCGCTCGGCCACCGAGCTGGTCAATGAGATGAACTCCATCATCAACTCCATGCAGGGCCACGGCGAACGGCAGAACCGCAGGCTCGACGCCTTCAGGGAAAACACGGTGGGAGTCATCCAGTCGAGCAAGGACCGGGCGCATATCGTAGCCAGGGTGCGCGGCCTGTTTCAGGAGCTGATCGTGGAATTTCGCGAGGAGGCCCGCGAGCTGGCCGAACGCGCCCGAATGCTGGAGCACACGGCCAACTTCGATCCCCTGCTCACCGAGCTGCACAACCGCCGCGCCCTGGACGCCCACGTCCAGGCTGCAGTGCTTGCCCATGCCAGGGGCCAGTCCGGCCCGGTCTCGCTGATGCTGATCGACGTGGACCACTTCAAACGGGTCAATGACACCCATGGCCATCAGGCAGGCGACGACGTGCTCCACGCCCTGGCCCGGATCATCACGAACCACGCCGTTCAGTACCAGGGATTCGCCGCACGCTACGGCGGCGAGGAGCTGGTGGTGGCCGTGCGCAACATGGACCTGGACAAGGCCGTGGTCAAGGCCGAGGCCATCCGCATGAACGTGGCGCGATACGACTTCCGCATCCGCAGCGATGGCCGCCTGTCCGAAACCCCGCTCCAGTTCACGGTCTCCATCGGCGTGGCCCAGTCTCTGCCGGGCTGGGACGCGGGCCGCCTCATCAATGCGGCAGACTCAGCCATGTATCAGGCAAAAGCCATGGGCCGGAACCGGGTCTGCGCCTACCGCGAACCACGATAGTCGGAAGGTTTCCGGAAAGAGACGAATCAGCAACCAGCTGTCATTGTATAAAAAATGACTTTCCGATCTCACAAACAACGGCTGCGGCTGCTGACCGCGTGGCTGGTCCTGGCGCTTCTGGTCCCGAGCGGGCCCGCAGCGGGCCGGGAAGCGCCCCTGGCCGACATCCCGACCAAGGGGAGCGGCAGGCCCACGGCGGTCCTGCTCCACGGCGTGGATGCGCCCGATGGGCGCACCCGCGAACTGGGCAGTGCCCTGGCCCTGGGGCTGGGCGATCCAGACTCCGTGATGGCCGTGATCCTCGGCTCCCCCGAACGCGGAGACGACCACTTTCACGCCCGCTTTGAGGCGCTGCGCACGGCCTGGGGCGACGACTCGCCCGTGGCCGTGGTGGCCGACGGCGAATCCGCCTTTGCCTTTGTGCGCAAGTACCGCGAGGACCTGTTCGCCCAAGCGTCTGTCTTTTATTGCGGCATGTCTGCGCCTGCCCCGGAATATCTGCTCCAATGCGGCGACTGCACCGGCTTGGCCGAGGCTGAGGATGTAGCCGCCACAGTGGAGCTTCTCTTCAGGCTGCGGCCCCGGACCCGCCTGGTGGTGGGCATCGCGGACGGCTCGGCGGAAGCGGCGCAACGGATGCTGGCAGCCAAAGCGGCCATGACAGAGGCCCAAACGGTTGACGCATACGAAACGGCCCGCGCCGGAATGATCTTTCCCGGCCACGAACCGGGCGATGATCAGGGGCTGACCCTGGCCGGGCTGCGGGGGGCTGCCCACGGGGTTCCCGCCTCCGGCGGTGCGGTGCTGTTTCTCGGCTTTGCCAGCGACGCCCAGGGCGAGCCCGTGGACGAGGCCGAGGCAGTGGCCATGTTCGCCGCCCGTAGCGCCGGGCCGGTCTTTGGCCTGACCGAGCGCCACCTGGGCGCGGGGGTGGCCTGCGTCGTGACCGTTCCTGCCCGCGACCTGGGACACGCCCTGGCCGGGCTCATACTCCGCGCCCAGGCCGGTGAGCCGGTACGCGAGATGCTCCCCGAGCCGCTCTCGCCACGGCCCGTGATCGACATGGCCACCCTGGCCCGTTTCGGCGTCCAGGCCGCCAATCTGCCGCAAAACGCCCTGGTGCTCAACGAAGTGGACCGGCCAGACGAGACGGCCGAGGCCCTGCCCGTCGGGCTGGGCATGGCCACCCTGGCTGTGGCCGGTCTGGCCGGACTCTACCTGCTCCTCAGGCGGCTGGCCTCCCGCTGACCCCCCTTTCGTTGCCCAGCCCGGGGTTACCGCCCCGCAATGTCGTACAGGCAGACCGCCTGCACCGCCACCATGAGCGCCACCGAGGCAGATGCCACAAGGACCATCCGGCGGGTCTCGCGCCCGACCCTGTCGTTGATTTCCGCCATCTGCCGCGTCACGTATTCATGGGTGTACTTTCCGTGCCTGAACCAGAGCATGGGTCCCTCCCGCTTCTATCGGCCCGCCACGATGCCGGGCCATTTTCGCGCACACTACCCGGCCCCGCGCCCATGACGCGACCACCCCTGTGACACTCATTCGACGCGCCGGTCGATTTTTGGCGACAGGATGATGACAATGCCTCCTGCAGCGCCGGTTCGCGCCTGTGGGGCCAATGTCCGGGGTCCGGTTCAGGACGGCTCAAGGGTGGAGGGAACGGTCTGGAGAAAGCGCACCAGGGCGCGGCAGACGGTCTGATCGTAGTGCCGTTCGTTGCCGACCAGTTCGGCGGCGGCATGGATGGGCTCGAGCCCCTGGCGCATGGCCCTGCCCGTGACCATGGCGCTGTAGGAGTCGGCCACGGCCGCGATACGGCCCAGGTGTCCGATGGCGCCGCCCGACAGGCCGCCGGGATAGCCGGTGCCGTTGAGCCTTTCGTGATGCTGGCTGACCGGCTCGCGGATTTCGGGCCGGGTCAGGTTGAGGCGCGAGAGGATGTCGAGCCCGAGCCTGGGATGTTCGCGCATGGCCCGCTGCTCCCTCGGAGTGAGCTGGTTGGGCCGGGCGATCATCATGGGCGAAACCCGGACCATGCCTATGTCGTAGACAAAAAAACCCAGGGCCACGGTTTCGAGCACCTCAAGGAGAATCTCGCCCCGGTGCAGATGCAGGTACACGGCCAGAGCCATGAGCGACCCGTTGATGCGGCGGCGCTCCGGGGCCAGATCCCGGTGCAGGTGGTGGGCAACCACGCTCATGCGGCGACTGTCCTCCACGAGATGGACACAGAGGTCGGAGAGGGCCCGTGTCAGGCTCTCCAGCTCGCGGGACATGGGGTTGCCAAAGAACTCGTCCTGCCTGCGCGTCAGCTCGCCGACAAAGACCAGGGCCTTTTCGTCCCAGGTCAGGTTGGGGTCTTCCAGGGCGGTGTCGAGGTGGCAGGCCACACAGGCCGCGTACTGCGCTATCTGGTTGCGCGAAAAAAAGAGGGCACCCTGCTCGCTCATGGCCAGCACGCGCTCGCGCAGCCGCCGGTCCACCTCGCATCCGGCCCGGTAGACCGGCCTCAGGGTCTGAATGTCCTCACGCCAGCGGTACAGGTCCACGGGGTAGCGGTCCGGCGGAAAGCAGGCCAGGATATGGGGGTCTATCTGGTTGTATTCCTCGACGTTGGGGCCTTCGTCCGTCTCGGGCCTGCGGCCGATGCCGAGGATGTCGCGCTGTATCGCCATGCCAAACCTTGAGGGGTTGCAACTTCGGGAACCATTCCCATATCCGCCAATGACGGTTTCGTCGAGCCCCGTCTTCAGCCCTGAACCGCCAGCACTGCCGCAACACCCCACAGCGCAATGCTGGCTGCGGCCGCGACCGGGATCATCCACCAGCGCAACCGCACGGTCCGGCCGCGCAGCCGGAAGGTGGCGCAGCAGGTGAACAGGCTGGCGACCATCTGGACCAGCAGGCCCGAGACGGCCAGGGCGGGCAGCGCCGCAATCCAGAACACCGGGTCCGAGAACCAGGCCTCGGCCGCGGGCACCAAGGAGGTCGCGCCCTGCGCCGTCAATTCATGATCCATTCCACCAGCAGGGGCGGTCGGGCCATGGCCCCGGGCTGGCGAAACCGGCAGGCCGTGGTCAGCTCCATACCGCCCTTGATGATGGACACGGGCCGATCCGACGACACCACGACCACAAGGAGGTCCTCATGCTCGGCAGTGAAGCGCAGGGCCGAGTTGTAGCGGGCTCCGCGGGCCCGGTTCTCGCCCGGCACGGCGCGGCCGTCCATGAGGCAGGCGAAACCGTGCAGCTTCAGGTCGCGCCCAAGGTGGAGCGCCCCGTCGAGCTTGGCCAGGGAGCAGGCCAGCTTGAGCTGCCCGCTGTCCCGCAGGTCAAGCGGCCGCTCCAGGTGCTGGCCGGACATGTGCAGCCGCTCCATGCCGGTATCGATGACCAGGGTGCAGCCGTGCTTGCGGTCGCGGACCCGGTTGACCATGAGCTGGGCGATCTGCATCAGGGTGTGCTGGTCCTCCATGGGCATGTCGGTCTCCAGCAGGAGTTCTTCCAGGTGGACCAGGTTGGCCCGCATGTTGGAGGATCGGAACCCGCCGTCCTGGAAGCTGCATACCATCTCGTCGCGCAGCCACAGGAAGCCGTGTGTGCCGCAGAACTGGGCGGAAAGGTATGCTCCGGGCAGGGAGCCGATGGCGATGCCGAGCAGCCGGATGCCGTCGGAAACCAGCACGCGGCCCGAGTCCTCCACGGCCTGAAGGAGCTTGCGCACATGCTTGCGATCCCCCAGCAGGGGCTGCTCATGGGCCGGGAAACGGCAGATGAAGCGCACCTGCGCGAGCTGGTTCGGCTCCACCACCACCAGCCGCCCCCTGGGACGCGCCCCCTCCTCCTGGGTGCCGGAAACGCCGAGCACCGCATCGAGAAAGGGATAGATACGCACATGGGTATCGAGCCAGCCCATGCGGCTGCGCTCGTCCACAATGTGGTCCCTCACGGCATGGGTGGCGCAGTGCTGGAGCACGAACCCGGTGGTTTCAAGGCTCATGACATCTCGGATGGCGAAATTCTGGGCCATGAGCCCTGCCGCGTACTCGAGCCAGCGCTGGGTGGGGCCCACCGAGCACATGCCCGGATGCTCGTCCGTGAACCACATCTGATAGTGAATGGGGGTCGAGCGCGCCCCCAGGGCGATGGTCCCGGCCAGGGCGAGTCCCGCCTCTGCCGGCTCGATCGTCTCCAGGTGGCGGCCCGGTACGCCAGCACCCCGCCATGCGTTGGAGTAGATGTAATAATCCCGAAGCTTTGGCTCGTGTCCATCCAGCAGACCCTGGGGATCGCAGATGCGCGGCGGCGAGTCCGGGCCCACGGCGTAGATCAGGGCGGCCCGGCTCGGCGGAGAGAAATGGGACAATCCATGGCACAGCCCGTCCATGAGGTGGGAGATGCAAATGCTCTCGAACGACGCGGTTTCCATGCCGTCTCCAGGTCGGTCAGCGCACCGGGAATCCGATGCGTCTCTTAAGTGATTAGGCTGAAACCGGCAAGAATGTCCAGCGCTGGACAAGACATAGGCATGTCGCTCCCGGAATTCAGGCCCTGGAGGCGGCGAGCAGATCGGCAAGCTCCCGGATCACGCCACGTCCGCCCCGGGCCAGGGTGACGTACCCGGCCAGGGCGGCCGCCGCCGGATGGGCGTCGGCCGGGGCAACGCAAAACCCGGCCAGGGCCATGGCCCCGGCATCATTGACATCATTGCCGACAAAAAGGATCTCGGCCAGGGAGACGCCGCGCCGCTGGGCCAGAGCCGTCAGGGCAGCCGCCTTATCGGCCACACCGCCCTCGGCCGCAAGCCCGATCTTGTCGGCCCTGGCCATGACCACCGGATTAGTCTCGGTGCTCAAGATGCACTGGTCCACCCCAAGACGGCGGATGATTCCCACGCCCAGTCCATCGCTGCGGTTGGCGGCCACGCTCTCGCGGCCGTCCTGGTCCACGAACACGCGGTTGTCGGTCATGACCCCGTCAAAATCATAGACCACCAGCCTGACCCGTTCGAGGCCCGGCAGCCCGCGCGCCTCAAGCAGAATCAGCTCGCCGTCCGGCCCGCGATACAGCGGCGCACCCCCGACCCCTGTGCCGGGCGTCCCGTCGCTCCCGGCCGGGGACGCGGACCGGATGGCCCTGTCCGCCGCCGCAACGTCAGCCACCATCAGCCGCAGCACCAGCCCGCGGGCCGGTCCGTCCTCGGGATGCGCCAGCCCCCGGCCGACCGCCGGGATCAGGCGCAGGGACTGGCCAAAGGCCCCCAGGAGCAAGGTTCCCGGCCCGGCAGCCCCACCCGGCTCGGGCGTGGCAACAAAGCCCAGTCCGCCGTAAAAGGCGATGGACATTTCCGGATCGGCTGCCAGCAGTCCCACTTGGCCAGACAGGGTTCGTGAAATCAGCGAGTTCGTCGTCATTCCTGGCTCCTTGCCGTTCTTCGCTCCCGTGACCGGGCAAAACCGCCCCTCCCCGACAGGCAACCCAAGGCGAAGGATGGTCATCCCAGGTCGGGCCGCACCCCCACGATACCCGCCCGAGACAGGACAGGCAACACCCGCCCACGCCGCCTTTCTGCAAACAGGAACTACTTCCCATCAATCCGGCCACATCCGCGTTGTCTAGATTTTTTCTCAAAAATCTCTAGACTTCCTTCGTTGTCGGCCTTGCCTTGTCTTCACACCCCATCCTATTAACCTGGGTCGCCGTCGGCAAGGCCGAGCTTGTCGGCGCGGCGCTCTTCCTTGCGCTCCTTGCGCTCCTTGCGGCGCATGAGCAGATCCCACTCTATGGGCATGACGAACAGGGTCAGGGCAGTGGCCACGCACAGACCCGTAACAAAGGTGGTGGCCATGGTTCCCCAGACCAAGGAGTAGTAGGGAATGCCCAGGGCCATGGGCAAAAGGCCCAGGGTTGTGGTCAGGGTGGTCAGCAGGATGGGCCTGAGCCGGATGCGTAC
This sequence comes from Pseudodesulfovibrio alkaliphilus, assembly GCF_009729555.1. Lineage (NCBI taxonomy): Bacteria > Pseudomonadati > Thermodesulfobacteriota > Desulfovibrionia > Desulfovibrionales > Desulfovibrionaceae > Pseudodesulfovibrio > Pseudodesulfovibrio alkaliphilus. Next base: position 260,183 of record NZ_WODC01000004.1, on the reverse strand, counting down.
GCCTGCCCTGATGGCCTCCTCGCGGGAATATCCGGCGGCATAGAGCCGGTTCATGAAGTCGAGCAGCACCAGGGAACCGTTGACCACCACCCCGGCCACCCCCACGGTGGCGATGAAGCTGTTGACCGTGAACAGCGACCGGGTCAGGAAGGTGCCGAAGACCACTCCGGTCAGGGCAAAGGCCACCGCTGAAAGGATGACCACCGGCTGCGTGTAGGACTGAAACTGGCAGGCCAGAATAGTGTAGATCAGCATGATGGCAATGAAAAACGCATACATGAGCGAGGTAAAGGACCGTCCCGTGGACTCGAACTCCCCGGCAAAGTCAAGCTTGGCTCCGGGGTACTGCCCCCTGACCGTCTCGTAGAACCCCCGCACGTCGTGAACCACGCTCTGGGCGCTGATGGGCGCTCCCGGTCTGATGTTGGCTGTGAGCGTCACCGAGCGCTGGCCCTGGAAGCGGCTCAGTTCCCCCGGCTCGCGGTAGGCGCGGACCTCCACAAGATCGCCCAGGCGCACCGGCCCGTCCGCATCCTCGATGACCGGGATGTCCAAAGCATCCTCGGGCTCGGCCACGAAGCGGCCATCTATCTTGAGCCGCACGTTGATGTCCTCGTCAGCGGTGCGGAACTTGCCCACGAAACGGCCGTCGAGCACGCCGCCCGCCAGGGCCGCCACCCCGGCCGGGGTCAGCCCGTGTTCCGCGATGCGTGCGGGCAGCGGACTGAAGCGGAAGACCCGGTTGTCCGAGCCAATATCCGTGCCAAAATCCAGAAGATACGGGGCGATGCGATCATTGGCCGTTATCCAGGCGGCCACCTCGTCCTTGAGTCCGGCCACGGCCACAGGGTCCGGCCCGAGCACCCGGATATTCAACTCCTTGCCAGCGGGGGGACCACCCTTCTCCGGCCAGACCTTCAGCGTCCAGCCTCCCTGGGCAAAGGGCGCGAGCCGGACACGCACCGCATCAAGCATCTTCTGGGGGTCGTTGTCCGGGGTGTCGATGAAATCGTAGCTTCCCTTGTCCGGCAGCTCAACAATGACAATGGCCCGGTTGGGACCGTACACGTTTTCATAGTCCTCGTTGATGTCCATGCCCCCGAGGGCCGATGCCGACCGGGTGGTGCCGGGGCCAAAATCCATGATGGCGCGGGAGACCGCCTTGGCCTTCTCCGAGGTGGTGCGTACATCCGTGCCCACCGGACCCTCCATGGACACATAGTACAGGGTGTACTCGTCGGGGAAAAACTTGATGCGCAAAAGCGGCAGGGTTCCTGTCACCGAGACAAGCAACATGACGATGGCCAGGATAAAGGAGCCGAAGACCACTCCCAGGGTTTTCCAGCGGTGGCGCATGGTCACGGACAGCACCGCCTCGGTCCAGCGCCTGAGGGCCACGAGAAAACGGGGGTCCGATGCCCGGCGTCCGGCGGTGCGGGCCTCCTTCTCCAGCTTGGCCGCGCCCGGCCAGTCCAGGAAATGGGCGGGCAGGATGAACAGGCATTCGATGAGCGATGCCCCGATGGCAAAGGACACGGCCTTGGGCACCAGGGCGAAGAACTCCCCGATATACCCGGTCATTATCAGCATGGGCAGGAAGGCGGCCATGGTGGTGGAGGTGGCCGCGACCACGGGCAGGAAGACCTCGCTGGTGCCGTCCACCACAGCCTCGCGCAGCCCTTTGCCCTCCTGGACGTGACGATAGATGTTTTCCACCACCACGATGGCGTCGTCCACGATGATGCCGCTGACCAGCACAAAGGAAAACAGGGTGATTTCGTTCAAGGAGTTGCCGGTCATGCGCATGATGACCATGGTGACCATGAAGGCGAAGGGCACCCCCACCGTGGTCAGGGCCGCGTTGCGAAACCCCATGACCAGCCAGATGCAAAGGCAGACCAGCGCGATGCCCACCAGCAGGTTGGAACCCAGGGTGCTGATGTTGTCGTTGACGTTTTCCCGCTGGTCCTGGGTCAGCACGGCCTCCACACCCTCTGCATCGAGGATAGGCCGGAACTCGGCCACCACCTTCTCCACCGCCGCGCCGATGTCCAGCGCGTTGCCCTCCGGTGTCTTGATTATCTTCACGGAGACCGCGTCGCGGCCGTTGACCGAAGAGATGACAAAGGGTTCGCGATAGTCGATGGCCGCCCTGCTCATGACATCGCCCACGGTGACAAAGGAGCCGTCGAGATCGCGCCGGATGATGGTCCCCGCCACCGCGTCCCGCGACCGGAACTTTTCGTCCACCACCAGTACATACTCGCCGGAATCGCTGACAAAAGACCCGGCCGCCACGGATACGTTGGCCGCCTCGAGCGCCTTGGCCGTTTCGTCGAAGGTCACGCCAAGGCGCATCATCCTGCCCGGATCAAGGGTGACGTGAAACTCGCGGGTGTACTCGCCGTTGACCTGCACTTCCTTGACCCCGGGAATGCGCTGCAGGGGTATCTTCATCTCCTTGGCCATCAAGGTCAGGGCGCGGTTGGACCGCTCGCCCACCAAATTCACGGAGATGACCGGCAGCCACTCGCTGATCCCCACCACCATGAACTTCGGCGGGTCCATCTCCCGAGGCAGGTCATTCTGAATGGACAACACCTTGAAGCGCAGTTCGTCATACAAAGCGTCGTAGTTTGTGTCGTCGACGAACTTGACCAGAATGGACACGCGCTGTCGAAACGACCTGGAGCGGATGAACTCGACGTTTTCCAGGTCTTCCAGCGCATCCTCGATCTTGCGGGTGACGAGCATCTCCATCTCGTCCGGGCTGGCTCCGGGCAGGAAGGCGCTGATGATCACCTTGCCCATACGCACGTCGGGATAGCGCTCCACCGGCAGGCTGAACAGGGCGAACACGCCGGCCACGGTGAGCGCCACAAAGACAAGGTTGACAAAGACCTTCTGCCCCAGGGTCAGGCTGACCAGCCCCCTGATGAACGAATTTTCTCCGGCTGCCGCCATTTTCTGTCTCCGATTGCCCGCCGTCCTAGGGGTGCAGCAGGAAGGTGTCGCCCGCTCTTACGTCCTGGCCGCTGACCCGGCGCATGCCGCCCCCGGCCGCGCCCAGCAGAACCACATGAACCCGCTCGCCGTCAGGAGTCATGAGAAAATGCTCCTCATAGGCCTTGATCAGGGCCGAGGCCGGGACCAGCACGGCCCCGCCCGGGTCCTTAAGGTCAAGGAGCAGCTCCACGCGCAGCCCGCCCCGGAACTCGAAATCGCCCTGCGCTATCTCCAGGTCCACGTTGATCTTGCGGCTCTGGGCGTCGAAACCGGGCGAGACCCTGGCCACGGCGGCAGCCACATCCTGGCCCAGATCCGTCAGACGCAGCGTCACCTCGCTCCCCCTGGGCCCAAGGGCGCGATATTCCTCGCTGGAAAGGGCAAACGGCACCAGCAGGACATCATAGCGTCCGAGTTCAGCCACCTTGGCCCCGCTGATCAGCCACTCCCCTGGCTCAATGAACCGGCTGACCACCTGCCAGCCCGGAGGCCCGAGCAGGGAAAACCGCTTCATCCGCTCCACCAGCACCCGTTCCTCAATCTGCTTGGCCCGCAGTTGCTGCAGTGCCGACTGGTGGGCGCGGATATTGTTGTCCAGGGTGGACTGGGGCGCGTTGTTGGAGCGCACCAGCCGTTCGTAGCGTTCCATCTCTTTCTTGTTGTAGGTAAGCTCGCTCTGCAGCCGCTGCTGGTCCGCCCGGTTGCCCTCAAGGTCCAGCTCGATGAAGGTGGTGTCCAGCTCGGCGAAGAGCCCGTGTTCGCCCAGGGTGTCGCCCACATCGGCAACCACCTTGTGCACCCGACCCGATTCCTCGGACACCAGGGTCATCAGAGTCCGCGCCCGCGTGAATCCGGTCAGTGCCGTGCGCCGGGGCGCGGCTTCGGCCACGAACACCTCGGCCGGGCCAGCCGCGTCATTCCCGGCCGTATGGCCCACTTCGGCCGCCGAGGCCTGCGCCCCGGGCTCCACAGCCGGGGCCGCATCCCGCGCTCCCCCGTCGCCGCCAGGGCATCCCGCCAGAAACAGAACCATCCCCATGGCCGCCAAAGCCTTGCCCCATCGCATCACTCGGCCTCCCCGCCACCGCACCGGCACCAGCCCGGCCGCAGCATGAAATCCATTACTCCGTCCACCAGCGACTCCAGATCAGCCCCTTCGGCCAGCAAGGCTACACGGCCCGATCGGATAAGCTGCGCCAGCCCGTGTACCCCGGCCCACAAGGAGAGGGTCACGACCTGTGCATCGACCTCGCCGAACACACCCGCGGCCACGGCCTGATCCATGATCTCCTGCACCAGGGCGTGAGACTCCTGAGAGCTGGCCGCCAGAGCCCCTTCCAGTTCCACCTCGTCACAATCCGCACAGAACATCAGGTGATAGTATTCAGGCTCCTCCATGGCAAAACGCAAGTATGCCACAACCTCTTCGCGCACACGGGTCAGCAGGTCCGGCCACTGGGCCGCCCTGGCCCGCTGCCCGGCCACGTATCGATCAAACCCTTCGGCGCGCAGGGTCGAGAGAATTTCCCGCTTGTTGCGGAAATACCTGTAGATGGCCGCCGGAGAATAGCCGATGGCCCCGGCAATGCGGCGCATGGACACATTGTCGAACCCCTCGCGCACAAACAGTTGCCGGGCGGCATCCAGTACCAGCCGCCGCATCCGCCCCCTGTCCCGCTCTCGCCTGGTCTTTCTGATCATGAGCGACCCATTAGCAAACACTGTTCACGATGTAAACGGTGTTCATCTTGCATAACCTGTTTCAGAGGTATTATTTCCAGCCCCCACGGCTCCTCATTCCAAGCGACACGTGTAGTCGCCTTGCAACCATTGCCGGGCCGGCAAGGGCGAGGTTGCGTCGCTGGGCTGGCATGGGGCAACGAAAAGGTTCGCCTCATCTCCACTTTCACACGCAGCAATCCTGATACGCGCTCGTCTTCGGCCCTTCGGCACAGCGGAGCCCTCAAAGGGTTGAGTTATGACAGGGGATAGGAAGGGCAGGCAAAAAGAGTCCCCGCACCGGGCCGGGGAAGAGAGTCTCCTCCCGATTCAGCGCAGGGATTCGAGAAGAGCCGAAACCAGGGGGAAGGTGAAGTCGCAGGCTTGGTCGGCGCTTGTGGTATCGTTGCGCAGGGCCAAAAGAATCCCGGTAAGGTAGTAGGAGACAAAGGCGCGGGCCGCCACAACATGGTCCGCATCTGCCCGGATTTCTCCATTGCGCTTGGCAGCCTCAAGCAGCGCCACCACCTGGACCGAGAACCGCCAGAACTGGTCCTCGAAAGGATCGCGCCAGCCGCCCCCGGCGCTGATGACGCCGAAAAGGATATCACGGGAGCTTTCGCGGTGATCCACCAGAAAGCCGTAGCGTTGGCGCAGCAAATGTTCCAACTGCCGCCCGATGCCGCTCCCCGGCAAACTGGCAACGGACTCCGCGGCCATGGCAATGAGGGCGCGTTCGTACACGGCCCTGTTCAGACCATCGCTGTCCGGGAACATCTCGCGGGCCTGCTGCGGGCTCAACCCCACCTGCCGGGCAAGGCTCTCCAGGTGCAAACCCTTTAGGTCCGATGCACGAAACCGCTCGCATGCCGCATCCAGCAGTTCGTCCCGCTTGTCTGCCATGTCTTCCTCCCTGGTTTCCCTCATGCCGGACTGTCCGATGCGCCCCGTGATGCGTCCATTATTATTTCCTCACCCCTGGTTTGGCACAGGCCGGACAACAACATAGCTGGCTATTTGTTTAACATAGCCGACTATCAGAACCGAGAATGGTTCTATTTCACAGTAAAGAGTATCAGCTCTTGAGCACGTCCAGGATCTCGATGCGTGCTGCCTGCCAGGCCGGATACGCGCCAGCAGCCACACCCAGCAGGCAGGAACCAACCAGGGTCATCGCCAGATTGGCTGGGTCGATGACCATGGGCAGATCCGCCACCGCGCTTCCCGCGGCGACCAGGGCCAGGGTGGTGGTCACGCCCAAGGCACCGCCCAGCCCGGCCATCAGCCCGGACTCGAAGAGAAACTGGCGTATGATGTCGCGCCGCTTGCCGCCCACGGCGCGGCGGATGCCTATCTCCACCCGTCGCGAGCGGACCACCAGAATCATGATGGAAAGGATGCCCATGCCGCCCACGGCAAAGGAAATGACCGAAGAGATGCCCCCAAGCGTGGACATCAGATCCAGCGCCTGTCGCTGCAGCTGCACCGTGTCCTTGGGCGACATGGTGCTGAAATCGTCGTCCTGACCCGGTGAGATGGAATGGCGCTCGCGCATGATGGCGGTGGCCGAGGCGCCCACCGCCTCCAGGGATGCCTCGCTTGACAGGCGCAGATACACGCCGTTGACCCAGTTCTGGTTGCCCACCCTGCGCAGATAGGTTGTCAGAGGCATGAGCAGGTATTCGTCCTGGTCTTCGCCCGAAAGGTCTCGCCCTTTGGCCTCCATCACACCGAGCACGCGGAAACTGGCCCGAAACAGATAGACTGACTGGCCCACCGCATCGGCTGGCTCGCCAAAGAGGCGGGCGGCGATGGACCGGCCAAGAACGCAGACCTTGGCATGGTCCCGGACCTCGGCGGCGTCGAAAAAGCGCCCGTATTCGGGATAAAAGCTTCGGATCGACTGGTAGCTGGGCAGCGTGGCCAGAAGTCTGGCCGGCGCGGCACGACTCCCGGAGCGGACCTGCATGGTTGCAGAGACAAACGGCGCACCCTCCAGGACCGAAGGAACTCCGCGGATCAGGGCATCGGCATCGGCCACCGTGAAGTTGCGGGCCACATTCTGGATCGAGGCCGTGCCTGAACGACGAAAACGGACCGACCCGGCCAAAACGGCATAGAGGTTTGGCCCGAGCTTTTCCGTCTCGATCTCGGCTTGGCGGACCATCATCTGCGAGACGTGCTCCACGCCGGTAAAGGCCAGCGCACCCAGGAACACCCCGAGCATGGCCAGGATGGCCCGCCATTTGTGGGCGGCCAGGGACGAGAGCGCAATGCGCAGGTTCAGGCTTGGCTTCATGCAAGGTCTCCCGGTTCTTGTGGATATATCTTGTTCCACGCCGTATTCCCGTTGAAAACGAAGTGCCACAACCTTTCAAAGGCATGGCCGGTGTTGTGTGCGTCGTCCGGGTCGGACTCGAACAAGCTCAAGGCATGCCGATAAAAGGCCAGGGGCCGGGCGTGCACCCTCTCTGCCGTGACTGCAAAGCACCCGGTGGCCCCGCGGGCCACGATCCCTTCCGGGGCCCTGGCATCAAACAACGTCTCAAAGACCTCCGCAACCGGGATGTCGCGCCCCCACCCGGCCCACCGACCCCGGCTTTTCAGCTCATGCAGATGGTGGGGGCGTCCGAGTCGGTCGCATTTGATGCGGAACCAGGCGAATCCCCGAAAGGGAATCTCCCTGACCACAACCTCTTCAATCATGGTCCGCAACTGTTCGACCGTGCCCCGCCCGTGCTCGTTGATGTGATCAAAGGGGTCTCCCTGAAGAAAGACGTTGACCGGCGCCAGGGAGTGATACCGACGCACGATATGGGTCATCCAGGTGTGTCCCTCTCTGCCGATGTTCGGCAGCGGAACCGCGCCGGGCAAGCCCTGGCCGCTCTTGTCGTACACCGTGTAATCGTACCCGAGCGCCTCGGCCCAGGCCACGTCTTCCCGGTACCTTGAAATGATCACCATGACTCGATCATCCATGTTCATGCCCCGCTGTGCACACTCCTTGATGGCGATCCCAAGAACTTTTAACCGCAACCGAGTCAATCACAAAGGCGCGTACATAGGTGGGCTGCTCGTCGCAGGAGCGACTGCCCGACCCATACCCGACAGCCAGGATGGAGCCCAAGGGCATGGGTCCGCAGCCTTCCGCAACAGTCCGCAAAACCGCCAGTCCCGTGGGCGTGGCCCGCTCCATCCCGCAGTCGGTTCCAAAGACAGGCAACCCCTTGGCCAGTTCGGCACAAGCCGGTGCCGGTACTGGCATTTTACCGTGGACACACTGCACGAATCCACTTCCGAGGTCCACGGGCGAACAATGGACGCTTTCGGCCCCCAACGCCTCGAGGAGAAGCATGGTTCCCGCAATGTCCACAATGGTATCCACAGCCCCGATCTCATGAAAATGGATGGCATTCAGGCTGGTGCCGTGCACCTTGGCCTCTGCCTGCCCAAGCAGGGTGACGGCCTGCACCGCCCGCTGCGCGGTGCGGCCCGCCATGCCGCTCGACTCGATAATCCGCACCAGGTCCGCATGATGACGAAGGGGCTGCTCCCGTGTCTGAAGCACCTCCACCCGGCCGGTGACGATGCCGCCCACGGAAACAGTGCTCCAGGCCAGCTCGAAACCATCGATACCCAGCCGGGCCAGCTCCCTGTCGAGAAAGACGGGGCCTGAGCCTGCGCCGTGCAGATCATCATATGCCTGGGCCAACGCGGCCAGGAGCATATCGCCGCTCACCCCTGAGGAACAGTCCAGGTATACGGTGCGCCCGATTCTTTCGGATCGGCTCCGGTCACACGCCGCATCATGCCTGGGTCGCATCTGCCATTTCCTCCAATGTCGGCCCGAGCCGGGCCGTTGCGGCACCCGCCGAGCGCATGTTGATCTTGTGCGCCAGAAACCCCGCCCCAAAGCCGTTGTCGATATTGACCACGGCCACTCCGGGCGAGCAGGAATTCATCATGGTCAGAAGTGCCGCCAGCCCTTGGAAGCTCGCCCCGTAGCCGACACTGGTGGGCACGGCAATGACCGGCGGCGACACCAACCCGCCCAGCACAGAGGGCAATGCTCCCTCCATTCCGGCCACGGCGATGATGGCCGCAGCGTCGGTCATCTCGTCCAGCACCGCAAAAAGCCGATGAATTCCGGCAACGCCGCAGTCAAAATGCCGCTCCACCCGGGAGCCCAGATATTCGGCAGTGCCTGCCGCCTCCTCTGCCACGGGCAGATCCGAGGTGCCAGCCGAGACCACCACGACCTTGCCCCTCGCCGCGTCTTCGCCTCCACCCACGCGAATCAGGCGTGACACAGGATCGTACTTGGCCCCCATGCCCGACAGGGCCTCGAAATGTTTCCGATCAGCCCGGGTGCCCAAGACCCGGCCGGAATGCCCGACCGCCGCCTCGAAGATGGCTGCCACCTGCTCCGGGGTCTTGCCTTCGCAATATATCACTTCAGGTCCGCCGGTTCGCTGCTGGCGGTGCATGTCCAGCTTGGCGCATCCCGCGCTCGTGACCAACGAGGCCATCAACAGCCCCTTGGCCTCCTCCCGTGTGATTTTTCCGGCGGCAAAGGCGTCCAGCACTGCGTCCGGCTTCATGGGCTCCACTCCCTGTATTGAACCGACCGCAGACCCGCGGACCTGATCACACCCAGGAACGGATCACGGTTTTTTTCTATAATTCCAGCGTACTGCATCGGATACTCCACGGTTGCCACCAGATCATCATGACGGACACGCACCGCTTCCACCCCAAGCCCGATCCAAAAAGACTCCAGACGTTCCACCTTTGCCAGCCCCTCGCGGGTCAGGGCAATGGATGGTGCCAGGCGGGTTGCCAGACAGCTCTCCGACGGCTCATTCCAATTGGGCAATCCGGCGGCGCGGGCCAGTCGGCGCACCCGCGCCTTGTCTATGCCCAGGCGCTTCAGCGGATGAAGAACGCCGCGCTCCTTCGCCGCTCGCAGTCCTGGCCGGGCAGGATCATCGTCTCCGTTGGTTCCATCCGCGATCACGCAGTTTTCACCCACATTTCGGCGAATCGAGTCGAATAGCGCGAGCTTACAGTGATAGCAGCGATCAGTCCCGTTGTCCCGCACGGCCTCGATCTCCAGCATCCGCAACGTGATCACCGCATGTCTGATGCCGATATGACGGGCAACGGCTCCGGCCCGCTCGAAATCACGTTGCGCAGTCAGCTCGCTCTGAACGGTCACGGCCAGGGGCGGCGGACCATGAGCGCCACAGTGCCACGCCGCCTGCGCGGCTGCCGCAACAAGACCGCTGTCCACCCCGCCTGACAAGGCGATCACCAGTTGATCGTCCTGCTTCGATTGGCGAACCATTGCTTCAATGAGCGACTTCAGTTCCATGCCGAAACCTACCGTACCCATAGCCCGGCAGCAACCCATTCCATACCGGCGGCACCCGATCTTCCGTTGCTGCCTCGCTCTCGCCCTTCCTGCATGGTTTGACTTCGGAACCCTGGCTCTATAGCCTGCTACCATTATGGCCCATCCAGGGAGTTCATCATGCACTACGAGCCTGACACTTTATTCTTTACCCAGCTTTCACGCTTTCAGCGGCTCTATGCCCGCAGTCTGTCGGCGCGTCTGACCCCCCTCGGCCTCCAATCAGGGTATCTGGGCGTTCTTCACTACCTCTGGCAGCGTGACGGAATCACCCAGAAGGATCTGCATGCCCTTATACCCGTGGAACAGGCCACCCTTTCCAACACCCTCCGCCGCATGGAGCGCGACGGGCTTATCGCCAGGACCGCGAATCCCGAGGACAAACGCTGTCATCGCATAACCCTCACGCAACGCGCCGCTTCCCTCAAACCCCAGGCCATGCAGGCCATCGCCGATCTGCGGGCAGCGGTGAACGCCGGTCTGACCGTCAACGATCGCCGCTATTTCCGGCGCATCATGCGACAGATGTCCGAATCCCTTGAGGATGACCAGCAAGACGCCCCTGTGCTATTGCTGGATGAGATTCGCCCTTGACGCTGCTTGCGCTGCTTCATGGTTGTTCCCCGCGCACCATGCAGCCACATATTACCGCAAAGGACGCAACCGCAACGCACAACAACGCGAACCTCTCCCCTTTGGGCTGTCCATCCCCCCGTCATCACTGCCCGCTTTCTGCAAGAAACCCCAATCGCATCCCTCCGCCCCACCCATTTTGGCCCAACTCTCTCGTCTTCCACTTTAATGCCTTGAAATAAAAATAAAACTTTTATACCCGCGGAGTTTTCCTCTCTGCCATTTCCTTGAGTTTTTCTAGACTGGTCCCCATCAATCCTTCTTTTCCGATAATTTTTTTTCGCTCCTTTTCCACTATTCTTTTCTCCTCTTTCTGCTATAAGGCTCCCTAATGCACCACAACGTCCTGTAATGTTGCCCCTTCGCGTTTTTTGGAGAAAAACTCTAGAGTTTGTGCGACAGCGTTGTACTTTGTTGACAACCTTTGACCGATTGTGTCAAAGAATGAACATCAAGAATACGTCTGCGACATTATGGACAACAAAGACACCCAGAGGCCTCCGCTCCTGCTTACGGTCCGCGAAGTGGCTGATCTGCTTCGGGTGCACCAGCGTACGGCGTACCGATTGATTATTGACGGCCGCATCAAGGCCATCAAGATCGGCAGCCAGTGGCGGGTCACGGAACCTGCCCTGATGGAATTCATCAACGGGGGTTGGCGGGAGTCGGCCGAGTCATCCCGCCAGGAACAGGCCCGAGACAAGGGCACGTCCGGTCCCGAACAGCTTAAGCTTCCTTTGGACTAAGGAGAGAGCGCATGTCGAAACGATTTTCAGGCGGCCACGACACCGACCCAGTGCTGAAGGTCAACCTACCCAATGATTTCGGCGAGGATGCCGCTGTTACGGGTCGGCTGATCGGCGAGGAAATGTATTTTGACGACACGACAGGCATGTTGACCATGGAGAAGCTCTACCGCGACGAACAAGGCCGCCTGGCTTACGGTATCATATCGGCCATCGGCCATGCCCGCGAGCGCAGGGCCTACCGTATCGAGGAGCGCGAGGAAAGCTGCATCGTCTCCAACGGGAGCATGGACCTTGAATTTTCCTACGATCAGCTTTTCGAGCTGCTGGCCGTGGCCATCGACTCGGAAAAGGAGAGCGCGAGCAGACAGGTGAGCGAGCAGGTCCGCCGCCGTCTGGCCGCCAACGAGTAGTTTTCCGGGCGTATTGCTCGACTGTCGCAGAAATGCTTGGGGGGCCTTTGGCCCCCCTTTTCATTTTTTCCTGAAATACGCCCCCTGCCCTGTGGCCTCCATGACCGAGGACCAATAATCCGAGTCGATGTTGAGGAACCTTTTTTTCGACGTGACCAGATCAAGGGGCAGATGGACCATGCTCGTCTTGATCTGGGTGACGACCATGCCGGTCTTGCCTGCCATGGCGGCATGCACGGCGTGCTGTCCGAGAAAACCGCAATAGACGCGGTCGTTGGCGTTGGCGGGCACGGAGCGGATGATGTAGCTTGGGTCGATGAACTTCATGTTCATCTCCAGGCCCCGCGAGTCGAAATGTTCTCTGGCCCGCCGAGCGATCAGGCCGCAGATATCCCCGAGCACGGCGTTTCCCGATGCGTCGGTTCCCTTCTCCTCTTCAAGGAGGCTCCTGCCCGCGCCCTCGGCGCAGACGACGAGGGCGTGGCCCCGCGCAAGCAGACGCCGCTCAAGGGCCATGAGCAACCCGTTTTCCCCGTCCAGCTCAAAAGGCTGCTCCGGGACCAGCAGGAAGTTCACCTCCTGCATCGCCAGTGTGGCCTGGGCAGCGATGAATCCGGCCTCGCGACCCATGAGCTTTACGAGCCCGACGCCCATGTCCATTCCCGTGGCCTCCACATGGGCGCACTGGATCGCCTCGGTGGCCTTTTCCACGGCAGTGTCAAACCCGAAGGTGCGGGTGATGAAATTGATGTCATTGTCGATGGTCTTGGGGATACCGATGACCGCGATCTTTCGCCGCCGGGCCTCCACCTCTTCCATGATGGCCTTGGCGGCCCGCATGGTGCCGTCTCCGCCGATGACGAAGAGAACGCTGATGTTCAGCCGCTCCAGGGCATCCACGATTTCGGCCGGGTCCTGCGGCCCACGCGACGAGCCGAGGATGGTCCCCCCGAACTGGTGGATGTCGGATACCGACTGCGGGGTCAGCTCCACGAGGTCATAGCGGTATTTGGGGATGAACCCCCTGAGCCCGTTGCGGATGCCGAGCACTGTGCGTACCCCGTAATGGTAGTGGCTCTCCATGACGATGGCGCGGATGACATCGTTGATGCCCGGGCACAGGCCGCCGCAGGTGACGATGGCGCACTTGGTCTTGGGCGGGTCGAAATAGAGGCGCTCACGCGGTCCGGCCTTCTCGAACTCGAGAAGCAGGCTGTCGTTGTCCAGCTCGGCAAGCTCCTCAGAGGTCATGACCAGGGATAGCGGCCGGGAGTCGTCGACATAGCGGGGATGACGCAGAGGCGTCGGTATCCTGGCCTGCCCCAGGGACGCAATGGCGGTGTCGGGGGAAGTTTTGGGCGCTGTGTCCATGGATCACCTTATGCCGGTTTGGCCGCTTGGCCTGTGGCGGTCCAAGCGCATTGCTGTTTTTTGTCCGGCCTTGCTGTCGGATTGATAACATCAAGAAAGCAAAGAGTTTTTATTTGCTGACTACCATTGTGTAAGGGTCGGCTCCGGCAGTTCGTCCACCGCCTCCAGCACATCGGTCGGCGTGGCAGTGGCCGCCCCCACCTGCCCGACCACGATCCCGGCCGCGTAATTGGCCAGGGTGCAGGCAGCGCTGAGATCCAAGCCCGAGGCCAGGGCCAGGGCCACTGTGGCGATGACCGTGTCGCCTGCCCCGGTGACATCAAAGACCTTGCGGGCAAAGGTGGGGATGTGTGTCACTTTCCCTGGCCCCTCGAAAAGGGCCATGCCGTCGCCGCCCATGGTCACGAGCAGATTGCGGCAGCCGAGGCGGTCAAAGAGGGCTCGCCCGGCCCTGATGACCGTGTCCTGGCCCTTGACGGGCAGTCCGGCCCCCTCCCCTGCCTCCTTGGTGTTGGGCGTGAGCAGGTCCACCCCATGGTAGAGGTCGTAGTTGACGGTCTTGGGGTCCACCAGAACCATTGGCCGCGGGTCGCACTGGGCGACCATTTCCATGAACCGGCACATGAACTCCGGGCAGATGAACCCCTTGCCATAATCCGATAGAACGATGACCGGAAAGCCGGGCAGAACCATTTGCAGATGGTTGAAGAGCTGGTCCAGTTCCGCGTCCTGAAGAGGCACGGACAACTCCTGGTCCACGCGCACAACCTGCTGTGTTCCAGCAATGATTCTGGTCTTCTTCGTGGTGGGTCGCGCTGGATCGCGAATCAGCTTTGTGTTCAGTTGCGCCTTGTTGCAGAGCCGGTCCAGCCGGGCGCCGTCCTCGTCCGTGCCCACCGTGGAGATCAGCAGCGCCTCGCCCCCGAGAGAGACGATGTTTCTTGCCACATTGCCCGCCCCGCCCAGGAGGGAGGTCTCCCGCTCGACCCGGACCACGGGAACAGGCGCCTCGGGAGAAATGCGCTCAACAGAACCGATCATGTAGTGATCAAGCATCAAATCGCCGATGATCATGACCTTGCCGCCTGCCAGCCCTCGCACTGCCTCACGAATGAACTTACGCTTCATGCCTTGTATTCCGAATGCTTCTCATGCGTTATTGTCGACCAGCCCAGGCTGCCGCCATCTTTGTTGGCCCGCCGATATCGCGGGGCGCCCGGGCACGGCATCACCACTTGATCACAGATTCGTCAATCAGCCCACAGGGCCGTCCTGACGTTCCCTTGATCCCCGGCGCTAGCTGTCAGTCAAGCTCGACGCCGAGTCTTTCCGCAAAGGACCGCAATTCCTCTTTGGAATTGTAAGCCACTGTTACCTTGCCCTTTTCCATAGTCCCGGAAATGCGAACCCTGACGCCCAGCAAACCGGAAAACGCCTCTTGCGCGGCACGCAATTCCGGGGACAGGGGCTCGGCACGCCGGGGGGCGTCGACCGTATCGGCCTTTGTCGTGCGCTCAAGTTCCTCGGCCCCGGGCAAGCGGCCGCTGCCCTTCCAGAACACGGCCTGCGCCTCGGCCTGACGCACTGTCAGCCCGTTCTCCACTATGCGCTTATGCAGCTCGGCCTGCGCCGCTGCATCGGCAATACTCATAATGGCGCGGCCATGGCCGGCGGACACGGCCCCGGCCTGGATGTCCTGGCGCACCGCCTCGGGCAGGGAGAGCAGACGCAGCGAATTGGCCACGGCCGAGCGGCTCTTGCCCACCTGTCTGGCCAATTCCTCCTGGCTCAAACCGAACTCCCGCTGAAGCTGCTGATAGCCCAGGGCCTCTTCAATGGCGTTGAGATCCTCGCGTTGCAGATTCTCGATGAGTGCAATGGCCAGGCTCTCCTGGTCGGTCATCTCGCGGACCAGGGCCGGAATCTCGCCAAGGCCCGCCTGCCGGGTGGCGCGGAGTCGGCGCTCGCCAGCCACCAATTCGTAGCGCCCTTCGCCAACGGAGCGCACCAACACCGGCTGGAGCACCCCGCGGGCCCGGATGGAATCGCACAAATCGTCCAGGGCGGCCTGGGAAAACTCCCGGCGCGGCTGATACGGGTTTGGCGCTATGGCTTCAACACTAATCAGGCGCACCTCCGCCGAAGCCGATGTTTTCTGCGCATCCTCGCGCACACCGCCCAGCAGCGCGTCCAGCCCCCGTCCAAGTCCTCTGTTGCCTGCGACCATGGCCCCATCTCCTGTTCTTTGCATCATGCGCCTTGCCCCCAGGGGCGATAGCGCCTATAACGCCCCGACAACCACGAACCATCGGAGCAGACATGTCTGATCACATCACCGAACTCTACGACAAGGACGGAACCCTCATCGGCGCCCTGCTCTCCGGCCCGGCCTGGACCCGCACCCGGTCCGCAGTGCTGGAGGCCCTGGGCCTGCGCGACGCGGCCGAACCAGCCCATGGGCCCGAGCCCCTTGCGGAATGGGAGACTCTCACCCAATACTGGGATTTCGCCTACCCCGTGGACACGGATGTCCACTGCGAGCATTGCGGCAATTCCACCCAGGACTGGCGCGGGGATGAACCGCGCAAATTCCGGCTGACTTCCGCCAACCTGGCTGGCCTGGTTTCCTTTGTCTGCGCCAACTGTCGGGCCAAGGTGACCAAAAAGCACTTCAAGGACAAGATCAAGACCGAGTGCACACCCTTCACCCCTGAAAAAAACAGCTCCAAAGAGGGTCGATACTGATCATCCGGCGAGCGATCACGATGATCACAACCTCTCATCCAGCCTGCAACCATGACGATGTAACGCCTTGCTACGCCCGGCCAGTGGTGCTTTTTGCCACCTCCTGCGCCAGGGCGAGGTAGGCTTCGGCCCCACGAGACTTGATATCATAGTCGATCACGGGCTTGCCAAAGCTCGGAGCCTCGGACAGGCGCACATTTCTCGGTATGATCGTCTCAAAGAGGTGCTGGGGAAACGCCTTGCGCACCTCGTTTTTCACCTGCCACGACAGCCTGTTCCTTGAGTCATACATGGTCAGGACCACCCCAAGGATGCCCAGGTCGGCGTTTAGCCGCTTTCGAACCAGCTCGTATGTCATGAGCAGCTGCGCAATGCCCTCCAGGGCGTAATACTCGCATTGAAGCGGCACTAACAGCTCGCTTGCCGCGCAGAGCGCGTTGACAGTGAGCAGGCCAAGGGACGGCGGGCAGTCGATAAGGATATACTCGTACTCGGCGTCCACCCCCATGAGCAGATCGCGCAGGTAGTACTCACGCCCGAGCTTGTCCACAAGCTCAATCTCGGCCCCCACCAGATCCTGGGTTCCCGGAAGGATGTCCAGAAAAGGAATATCCGTCTTGTAGATGGCTTTTCCCACATTCTTCGGCTCGAACAGGACGGAATAGATGTTCTCACGCTTGTCGCCCGGATAAAAGCCAAGGCCGCTTGAAGCATTACCCTGGGGATCGAAATCCACCAGCAAGACCCGCTTCTCCATCACGGCCAGAGAGGCGGCCAAGTTCACCGAGGTGGTCGTCTTGCCCACTCCGCCCTTTTGATTCGCTACAACGATTCTTCTCGCCACGGAATCCTCACTTGTGCCCTGCGTTTTTTGCCCAAGCTCCGTGTTTCACGTGAAACACGCTGCGCGGGCTCGAAAATGTTTCACGTGAAACGCTTGCGCCCTGACCATCACTGTTCCTAAGCCAAGTGGCAACCGAAGGCAAGGGGCCCCCGATGCAAGCCGAGAAAAAAGTGTGTGTATGACGGAGAAATCAAGGTGACAGCCCCCGACAGGCCGCCCAGAAGAAGGCTGGCGTGCGCGGCAGCAGCCTCGCGCAAGGAACAGGAGGTTGAAACAAAAAAAGCCCGGCCCTGAATAGCCGGGCCGGGCAAAGAACTACGCTTTGTAGTACTGTCGGTACCAATCGATGAATTTGCGGATGCCTACCTCAATGGAGGTGCTGGGCTTGAATGCCACATCCCGCTCAAGGTCACGCACGTCTGCCTCGGTGGCCGGTACGTCGCCGGGCTGCATGGGCAGGTAGTTGTAGATAGCCTTCTTGCCGACCACCTCTTCTATTACCTCTATATAGCGCGACAGCTCGACCACCTGGTTGTTGCCGATGTTGTAGACCCTAAAAGGCGCTGAGCTGGTGCAGGGGTCGGGACTGTCTCCGTCCCAGGCGGGGTTTGGAGCCGCCGTGTTGGCAACCACGCGGACAACGCCCTCGACGATGTCATCGATGTAGGTGAAGTCCCGGCGCATCTTGCCGTAGTTGAAGACATTGATGGGCTCGCCAGCCAGGATGTTCTTGGTGAAAAGGAACAGGGCCATGTCCGGCCTGCCCCATGGCCCATACACTGTGAAGAAGCGCAGGCCGGTTGTGGGCAGGGAGTAGAGGCTGCTGTACGAGTGGGCCATCATCTCGTTGGCCTTTTTTGTGGCTGCATAGAGGCTCATGGGATGATCAACCCCGCGGTGCGGGTCCAGAGGCATGTGCGTATTGAGCCCGTACACCGAGCTGCTGGACGCGTACACCAGGTGCTCCACTCCATTGTGTCGGCACCCTTCAAGAATATTGAGAAAACCGACGACATTGGAATCAATGTAGGCCCTGGGGTTGTCGATGCTGTACCGGACTCCCGCCTGTGCGGCCAGATTGACCACATGGGTGAAGCCCTCGCTGCGAAACAGCTCGCTCATGGGTTGATCATGCTCAAGGCTGATGTTCACATGCCGGAAAAGGGGGCTCTCGCCCAGGACCGAGAGCCGCGCCTTCTTCAGATTGACATCATAGTAGTCATTGAGGTTGTCGAGCCCGACAACCTCGTGCCCCTGGCCGACAAGGGCGCGGGAGAGATGAAAGCCGATGAATCCGGCGGCACCTGTAACAAGAATCTTCATGAACGGTCTCTATTCCTTGGTTTGCGCACCGCCCTTGCCGGGCATCAGTGCATTAAGGATGTCAAGGGGGATCGGCAGTACCGTGGCGGACTTGCTCTCCGACGCCATCTCCCTCATGGTCTGCAGGTAGCGCAACTGCAAGGCGGCCGGGTGGCGGGCAATGATCTCAGCGGCATCGGCCAGCTTGGTGGCCGCCTGAAACTCTCCCTCGGCACCGATGACCTTGGCCCGGCGCTCGCGCTCCGCCTCGGCCTGCTTGGCCATGGCCCGCTGCATTTCCTGGGGCAGGTCAATGTGCTTGACCTCCACTGTGGTCACCTTGATACCCCAGGGGTCCGTATGCTGATCGAGTATGGCCTGTATTTGCGTGTTGACCTTGTCGCGATGCGAAAGCAGGTCGTCAAGTTCGACGCCACCACATACGCTACGCAAGGTGGTTTGCGCAAGTTGCGAAGTGGCGAACATATAATCCTCTATTTCAAGGATCGCCTTGACCGGGTCAATGACCCGGAAGTAAATCACGGCATTGACCTTGAGGCTGACGTTGTCCTGGGTGATGACATCCTGATGGGGCACGTCCAGCGCAAGGACGCGCATGGAAACCTTGACCATCTTGTCAAGCACGGGGATGAGAATGATCAGCCCAGGGCCTTTGGCCCCGATGCAGCGGCCAAGCCGGAAGATGACGCCGCGCTCGTACTCGTTGAGCACACGCAGGGCCGAGACCACAAACGCGATCACCAGGGCCAAAAGAATGATTTGCGGAATAAGCATGTTGCCTCCTGACCGGAAACCTTTGGTATCCGGGAGTTAAGAGCCCAAAGGCCCAATTTCAAGCGTCAGAGCGTTTGCGGACACAACCTGGACCCTCATGCCGCGCCGAGGCGAAAAATCGCCTGACGCCCTCTTGGCGGCCCAAATTTCGCCTCGCAGGAAAATCTGACCTGATTCGCCGTCCCAGTCCAGCACTTCCGCCTCCTGGCCGACCAGGGCGGGCAGCCCCAGGGGGCGCTCCACCCTGCTTGAACGTACCACAAGATAGACCAGCGCCGCAGACGCCCCCGAAACCACGAGCACCGGCAGCAGCAGGAAGGACATGGGAACGGACAGTGTGCCATAGTCATCGCGGAACAGGAGTACAGAGCCGATGAACATGGCCACTGCCCCGGCCACGGAAAGCAACCCATAGCTGACGATTTTGATTTCAAGCAGAAAAAGCACCAGGGCAAATCCGAGAAGCAGCAGGCCGGTGACATCCGTGGGCAGCACAGACATGGCATAGAGGCCGAGCAAAAGGCAAAGCCCGCCAAAAACGCCGGGAAAGATGGAGCCTGGATGGGTTATTTCGATAAACAAACCGAGCATGCCGCCCATGAGCAGCAGGTAGGCCACCTGGGGGTGCAGGAGCCAGGAGAGAAAGGAGTAGCGGAATCCGGGTTCATAATCGGTAATCTGGATCTGACCGGGATCAAAGGTGATGGTGGCCCCCTCGTGGAGCACACCCGCCCTGCCCGCCTGGACCAGGAAGGCACGATCTGTCTGGGCCAGCAGATCGACAACGCGGGCCTCCAGCGCCTCGTTGGCGGTGATGGAAACGCTCTCGGTCACGGCGCTGGCATACCATTCGCTGTTTCGACCTCTGGCCTCGGACACGGCGCGCACAAGGCTTGTGAAGTCCTGTGTGACCTTCTTGGCCATGGTGCCGTCGATCTCGGCACCGCCCAGGCCCACAGGCGAGGCGGCCCCGATGGTGGTCTGGGGAGCCATCCCGGCCACGCTGGCCGCTGCCACGAGAAAAACCCCGGCCGAAGCGGCGCGGGCCCCGGCAGGACCCACCCAGACAGCCACAGGCATTGGCGCATTGAGAATGGTGGAAACCATGGCCCGCATGGAATCGCCAAGGCCGCCCGGAGTGTCGAGCACCAGCAGAAGCATGGAGCTCTGCTGTCGCACGGCGTGGGCAAGCGCATTGTCAAGAAGTTCGGCCTGGGCCGGGCTGATGGGACCGGACACGGTCACGCGGGTCACGCCGAATGTCCGGTCGTCCGCAGGAGAGGACGCCGGAAAACAGACGCAGACCAAAAGGAACACTGCGGCAAGGACGCGGATCAACTGGCGCATGACGACTCCTGGGTAAGAGGGTTGCCCCCACTCTACACGACCCAAGCGGTCGGGAAAAGGATCAGTCGGCACCAAGACGCAAAGCAGCGAGAACGTCGACAGCCATCTGCTGCTCGTGAGGCAGGCGATTCATCAGCTCTGCCAGGGGCGGCAGGACATGAATGGTGACATGCTCCCGGAAAACCTTGTCGCATCCCTGCTCGGCATCGGGGTGGATCACGCCAAGGGCATCGTGTCCGAAGCAAACGATGTGCTGGGTACGCCAATGCTCCCACCCTCTCCAAAACATGGCCCCGTCGGGTTTGAGGGCACCGTCGTGGCAGGCGGCAACGGGCCAGAAGGCCGTGGTGCCGCGAGGCCAGCGCAGATGTGTGATCAGGTTGCGCAGAACAGCGGATCGGCGGGTGTCGGCGTGGCCGGAGAGGTCAAGTCCCAGTTCCAGGTAAGTCCAGATGATG
This sequence comes from Pseudodesulfovibrio alkaliphilus, assembly GCF_009729555.1. NCBI lineage: Bacteria > Pseudomonadati > Thermodesulfobacteriota > Desulfovibrionia > Desulfovibrionales > Desulfovibrionaceae > Pseudodesulfovibrio > Pseudodesulfovibrio alkaliphilus. The sequence continues at coordinate 239,391 of NZ_WODC01000004.1, read as the reverse complement.
CGCGGCGAGGGAGCGGCCTTAGAAAAATAGGTGGCCCAGGGCTCGGGCAGGCCTGGGTTGACGGTCGCGGAAGGAGACTGCCCAGAGGGCGCTGCTGGACGCGGCGGTTGCTGCCTTGACGCGGTGGAAAGGGGCTGACCCCCCTGCCCTGGCCGAGCTGCGGCCCACTGGTTGTCCGCCGTGGGAGGAGTTGGCCGCCGGAGAGGCGCACCTCCCCGAGCAGCACCAGAGACTGGTTCGGCGGCAACTGGCGCGGCCCTGCCCGGAGCGTAAAGAAACTCCAGCCCGCAATCCACCAGCGAGCGCAGATGCTCCGGGGTGTTCAGTCGAGCAGCAGGTGATCCCATAATCTCCAGGCAACCTCGGTTTTGGGCAGCAGAGGCCAGGATTCGGCACGGCCTGCGGCGTCAAGAACATACATTTCATTGGTTGGCGTACGAAAGCCGCTGCCGTGGCGGGAAACATCATTGGCAGCGATGAGGTCGAGGCCTTTGGCCTTGAGCTTGCGGGCAGCCTCGTCTCGTGGGTCGCAAGTTTCAGCGGCAAACCCGATAAGTCGCTGGTCTGCCCTCTTGCTGTCGCCCAGGGACTTGAGAATGTCTGGGTTGGGGACAAAATCGATATGCAGCGACGTGGCGCCGGACTTCTTGAACTTGCCTGGGCCATGGGGCTCGGGGCGAAAATCGGCGACGGCAGCCGTGGCGCAGCCAATGTCCATCAGGGGCCAAAGGTCCAGGCAGGCAGCGTGCATCTCAAGGGCTGTTTGCGTTGGAATCACCGTGATCCCGGACGGAAAAACCAGATCGACCGGACCGGCCACCACCGTGACATCCGCCCCGCGCAAATGGGCGGCCATGGCCATGCAGGCGCCCATGATGCCGCTCGACGGATTGGACCAGAAGCGTACGCCGTCCCAAGGCTCCCGCGTGGGCCCAAGAGTGACCAAAACCCGCTGACCTGCGAGATCCTGCGGCGATATGGCCCTGAGTACAGCGGTGATGATCTCTTCAAGGGATGCGAGTCGGCCTGATCCGGTATCGCCGCAGGCCACCGAACCAGCGTCAGGCTCGACGCGGATAAAGCCCAGGTCCGCGAGGATGTCCCAGTTGCGCCTGGTGGCTGATGCCTCCCACATGCGCGGATTCATGGCCGGAGCCACGATACGCGGACCGGGAAAGGCCAGGGCCTGACAGGAAAGCATGTCGTCGGCAATCCCGTGGGCCAGCTTGGCCAGTATGTTGGCCGTAGCCGGGGCAATGACCAGAGCATGGGCGGTCTGGCCTGGCTCGAGATGCCCGAAGACGCTGGCCGAGTCAGCCCCTTGGTCAAACATGGATCCATAGACAAGAGAGGCTCCCAGGGCCTCAAAGCTGAGAGGCGTCACAAAACGGGAACCGGCCTCGGTCAGCGTGGCAGACACGGTAATATCGGCGTCACGAAGGAGCCGCAACAGCTCGAGGGAACGGAAGGCGGCAATGGAACCGGCCACACCCAGATGGACGCGGCGCCCCATGAATCCGGCGAACCGGAAATGGTCCTGCATGACGCTACTTGCCCTGGCCGGTAAGGGAGCCGTCCTTGACCTCCACCGCAATGATGGTGGTGGTGGCGGTACCGAACCCGTCATCGACCTGGATGACGCAGCTCTTGTTGAATTTCTCGAAATTGAGCACCGACAGCTTGCCCGCCTTGTTGTTTGATACGAGGGTCCAATTGTCCTTGGCCATGTTGTTGATGAAGTATTGGACCAGTTCCAGAACCTGGACACGGCCCTTGAACTTCATGATGGCTGCCCGGAATTTGGCGTTGTCGAGCTTGTAGGACTCGTTCTCGACATACTTGATCTCCTTGGGGATCAGAATGTCGTCGAAGTCATAGTAGTAGTCAGGCTCCTGATATTGCGTGGCCGTGGTGGCAGAAGAGTCTGAGCCGCCGGACCCGGTGGTGGCGCATGCGGAAAGGGCGAAGACCAAAGCGAGAACAATGAGAAGTTTGCACTTGGAAAGCATGGATTCCTCCTGGGCGTCAGAGTTTTAAAGGTCGAAACCGCGCCCGGACAAGAGGCCGGACAATTCAGAGCTATTCGGCGGCCTCCTTGAGCCGCTCTATCTTTTCCTGAAGATACTTTTCCATGTCGCGCCGGTCCTTGCGCAGCCGGACCAGCTCGGACTCGAGGATCTGCAGCTTGGCCTTGATGTCGGAGGTGTCAAAGGAAAGCTTCAGCGCCATCTCCTCGATCTCGGCGTCCTTTTGCTCAAGTTCGCGGGTGCGGCGTTCGATCTCGTCGGAAACTCCCCCCTGGGAAGCGGGAAGCTCCTTCATGCGCTTCTGACTGCGGGCCAAGAGGACAAAGGCCGTCTTGAGCTTCTGAATGTCCTCGTCCTGACGGTCGATGATCGCCTTCTGGTCGGCGATGATCTCCATGCAGGAGGCAACCTTGCCCATGACGCCATTAAAGGAGGCAGCCAGCTCGGCATATACCTGAGTCTGCACACCTCCGGCAACGGGCTGTGCCGGTGCCGCGCCAGCCACATCTATGGTTCTGGGAAACTCGGTGCGCAGGGCATCCTCTATCTCGGCAGTGACGGCGCCATCGGCATACAGCCGGGAGATGCGCTCGAACACGGCAATGCTATCCTCGGGATACCTGGTTACGCGGCCGCTCTTGCGCCCTCCAAGGAAATCCTTGAAGAGCGAGGCGTATCTCCGCGCCGTGGGTGCGGGAATTCGGGTGCGTTTGGCGATCTCTGCCACGGAAAGCCAATTCATGACTCAAGAAATACCATGAATCGGTCAAATATCAATGTAAAAGGAAAACCCGTTGAGCGAAACGTCATCGTGCTGATTTAATTGAACAAGAAAAGGATTTGACGAAGAAGCTGCGTGGTGTAGGGTCTTGCTCGCACTCAACGCGGGGACACAGCCCATGGAAATACCCGAGGATTACCAACTCGCAAGCTACGCCTACACTCTGCCGCAAGACCGTATCGCCCAGGCCCCTGCCGACCGGCGCGACGGCTCGAACCTGCTGGTGCTCGACAAGGGCACGGGCCGGATGCAATCCAGCGTCTTCGACCGACTCGCCGACCACCTGCCGCCCGGCGCCCTGCTTGTGGCCAACAATTCGCGGGTCATCCCGGCCAGAGTCTTCGGGACCAAGGACACTGGCGGCCGGGTGGAGTTCCTGCTGCTCACCCCCCTGCCGCTGATAATGCCAGCCCCTGCCGCAAGGGACGGCTGGCGCACTGCGCAAGCCGAAGGACTCCTGCGCGCCTCAAAGGCCCCCAAGCAAGGCGCGGTCATCGCCTTTTCCGACGACTTCGAGCTGACGCCTCTTGAGGCAGGCCCCTTTGGCCGGTGGAAGGTGGAACTCCGCTGGCGCAAAGACCTGAGAGACCGATTCGAAAGCGTCGGCCATCTGCCGCTGCCCCCTTACATCCAGCGTCCCGACACCGCGGCGGACAGGGAGCGCTACCAAACCACCTACAGCGATGCGGACAAGGCCGGTTCCGTGGCCGCGCCCACGGCCGGACTCCACTTCACCCGGGAGCTGCGCGAAACACTGGCCCATCAGGGTTTCGAGTGGGCGGAGGTAACCCTCTATGTAGGCTATGGCACCTTCAGCCCGGTGCGCTGCCCGGACATCCGCGAGCACCGGATGCACGCGGAATATTTAGAGGTGCCCGAGGCCACAGCCAGGGCGGTGCAGCGTGCCAAGGCCGAAGGTCGGCCGGTCGTGGCCGTGGGGACCACCAGCGCAAGGAGCCTGGAGGGAATGGTCAGGGAGAGTGGGCGCATTGGAGAGTTCCGAGGCGAAACAGACATTTTCATCTCTCCTGGATACGATTTCCAGGTGGTGGACGCCATGATCACCAACTTCCATTTGCCAGAATCCTCGCTGATCATTATGATCGCGGCTCTGGCCGGGAGAGAGTGCATCCTCTCGGCCTACGAGTTTGCCCTGGAGAACGGGTATCGCTTCTTCTCGTACGGCGACGCGATGCTTATCAAATAATTGCGGATACACCCCATATCCATCTGATTCAAACGGCCAGCCTCGCCCTGAGGCCGGAAGAGGAGCGTTTCATGTCGCGAATCGAGGTTCAAGAGGACCGTTGCAAGGGATGCCTATTATGCACCACGGTCTGTCCCGTGGACATCATCGTCCAGTCCGATCGGTTCAACGTCAGCGGCTACAAGGTCGTGGAGGTGCCGGAGGATTCAAAAGAGAAATGTACCGGCTGCGCGTCCTGCGCCCTGATCTGCCCTGACATCGCCATCACGGTCTACAAGACCCCCAAAAAGAAAGGGGGGAAATAACATGAGCAAACAACCCGAACGCATCTTCGTCAAGGGCAACGAAGCCATCGCCCGGGGGGCGCTGGCCGCCAGGTGCAAGTGCTTCTTCGGCTACCCCATCACCCCGCAGAACGACATCCCGGAATTCATGTCGTCAGCCATAATCAAGGCGGGCGGCGACTTTGTCCAGGCCGAGTCCGAGGTGGCAGCGGCCAACATGCTGCTGGGCGCGGGCGCGGCGGGAGTCCGCGCCATGACCTCCTCCTCGTCGCCGGGCATGTCACTCAAGCAGGAGGCCATCTCCTACATGGCCGGTTCCGAAGTCCCTGCGGTCGTCGTGAACATGAACCGAGGCGGGCCGGGCCTGGGGGACATCGGCCCGGCGCAGGGAGACTACTACCAGTCCACCCGCGGCGGCGGCCACGGCGACTACCGCCACTTCACCTTCGGCCCCGGCACCGTGCAGGAGGCGTACGACCTGACCATCCGGGCGTTCGACATCGCCTTTACGCACCGCACCCCGGTGCTCATTCTGGGCGATGCCATCCTCGGGCAGATGAAGGAACCCATAACCCCCTGGGTGCCGGACAACATCGACGACGAGGCCGGGCGCGACTGGGCCATCACCGGCCGGACCAACGTCCGGGAGACGGGACGCGAAAAGCGGCTCATCAAGTCCCTGTTCCTGGCCGAAGGAGAGCTGGCCGGGCAGAACAGACACCTGCAGGCCAAGTACGACGCCTGGGCGGACATGGCCGAGTGCGAGCACTACGAGACCGAGGACGCCGAGCTGGTCGTCTGCGCCTACGGCTCCATCGGTCGCATCGCCAAATCCGCAGTGCGCAGCTTCCGCAAGCAGGGGAAAAAGGTCGGACTGCTGCGCCCCATCACCCTTTATCCGTTCCCCAGCGCGGACCTGAAGAAACTTGCCCAGGCGGGCAAGCGGTTCCTGACCATCGAGCACAACCTCGGCCAGATGGTGGACGATGTGCGTCTTGCCATCCGCACCGTGGCCGACTCGGCCTTCTTCCCCATCTACCCCGGCAACCTGCCCACCCCGGACGAGCTGGAAGCCCCCATCCTCGCCTGCCTGGAGGGTAAATAAAATGACCCAGACAAACGAAAAACTCGTCTTCTCCCGGCCCGAGAGCGTCATCGACAGGCCCACCCACTATTGCCCGGGCTGCCACCACGGCATCGCCCACAGGCTGGTTGGCGAACTGCTCGACGAGATGAACCTGACCGAGAAATCGCTCCTGGTGGCCTCCATCGGCTGCTCGGTCTTTCTCTACAACTACCTCAATACGGACGCCGTGGAAGCGCCCCACGGCCGCGCCCCGGCTGTGGCAACCGGCGTCAAGCGCTCCCGGCCCGACAACTTCGTCTTCACCTACCAGGGCGACGGCGACCTCGCCTCCATCGGCATGGCCGAGATCATGCACGCCGCCAACCGGGGCGAGAAAATCTGCGTGGTCTTCGTCAACAACACGGTCTACGGCATGACCGGCGGCCAGATGGCCCCCACCACCCTGCTGGGCCAGAAAACCACCACCACCCCGGCCGGACGCTGCGTCACCCACGAAGGCGCGCCCATCCGCATGACGGAGATCATCGCCTCCCTGGGCGGCGTGGCCTATGCCGCACGCGGGTCGCTCGACTGCGTCAAGAACATCCTCGCGGCCAAGAAGCACCTGCGCAAGGCCTTCGAGTGCCAGGTGAACGCCACCGGATTCGGGTTCGTGGAGCTGCTCTCGGGCTGCCCCACCAACTGGAAAATGACCCCGGTGCAGGCCAACGACCGCATAAAAAACGAGATGATCCCCTACTTCCCGCTCGGCGTGTTCAAGGACATCTCCGAGGAAGGAGGAATCTGCTGATGCGCTACATCGACGCGATCATCGCGGGCTTCGGCGGCCAGGGCGTCATGCTCATCGGCAACCTGCTCGCCTACGCGGGCATGAAGGACGGCCTCAACGTCACCTACATCCCGGTCTACGGGCCGGAAATGCGCGGCGGCACCGCCAACTGCACCGTGGTCCTGTCCGAAGAGGACATCGGCTCGCCCATCATCCATCGGCCCAAGTCCCTCATCGCCATGAACCGCCCCTCGCTGGACAAGTTCCAGCCCCGGGTCGGTGACAACGGCGTCCATATCATCAACTCCTCGCTCATCGACATGGAGCTGGCCGATACCGGCCGCCTCACATGCCACGGGGTGCCCTGCAACGAGATCGCCGACAAGCTCGGAAACACCCGCATGGCCAACATGGTCGCCATCGGCGCCTATGTCCAGGCCACGGGCATCATTCCCCTCAAGGCGGTCGTCGACTCCTTGGAAAACGTCATCTCCCCGCACTACCACAAGCTCATTCCCGCCAACACCAAGGCCATCCAGGCCGGTGCCGAGCACGTGGCCTAAACGGAACAACAGCCTCAAACAAACAGGGAGCCTCGCAAGGCTCCCTGTTTGCTTTTGTCCTTTACCCGAGGCAACCCCGGATCAGACCGCTACTGTCTGGCTTTGGAAATCATCGCCGTCAGGTCCCGACGCAGACGCTGCTCGTAGACCCTCGCCATCTCCCGGTTTTTCATGACCATGTCCAGTTGCTTGGTGTGGATCATGACAAATCCCAGGATCTTGAGCTTCTCTTCCAGCTCGGCGCTGGGCAGGGCCTCGGCCCGTGCCAGCAGGGCATCCTGGCGGAGTTCGGTGCGGAAGCCGTGCTCCTCCAGCAGGTCGGCCACCAGCTCGGCCCGCAGGATGCGGCGGTCCTGGTCGGCCGCGCCGCCCTTGAAGCGGAAGCTGACGTAGTTCTCGTCCGCAATCTCGCCGATCAGGGCCTCCAGGGTGCAGAAGTGGAACCCGAACCTCGACTGGAGAGAAAGGAAGGTATCGGTGATCATGAAGTAGTTTTTGACCTCAAAACTGGAGGCCATGGCCGGTTCGATGTCCCTGTTGGATGCCGCCTGGCTGATGATGGAGGCAAATCCCCTGGCGTCCAGCACCGGGGGTCCGCTCCACTCCTTGGCGGTCATGCCCTCCCAGAGCACATGCAGGGGGCGCGAGGCGATATTCTCGAAGTCGATGTAGCGGTCCTGGGGAGGATCGGTGAACCCGTTGCCCAGGTCGATAAGCCAATATTTGAGGGGGCGGCCGTTGTACCGCAGCTGCTTGGCCAGCCGCTTGCGCACCGGCCCGCTGTCGGCCGAGAAGAGTTCGCCCACGGATTTTTCGTGGCAGAACCGGGTGATGTCATGGAGCGTGCGGCAGAACTCGGGACGGAAATCCGGGGATTCCGGGTCGAGCAGGGTCAGCGGCACAATGTGGCGGGCCACGCTGGCCAGGGTGTTCATGACCGGGCTGCCGAGCATGAAGTCCGGCCCCTTTGCGGCCTGACTGGCCAAAAGCTCCTCGGCGCAGCCGGAAAAAATGCGGCCATGAGTGCCGTCCACGGTGATCATCTGGTTGCCGTCCAGGGCCGAGATGGCGTTTTCCAGCCCGAACACGGCAGGCACGTCGAACTCGCGGGCCACATTGGCCAGGTGCCCGGCCGCGCTGCCGGTCTCGGCCACCACGGCTGCGGCTCGGGGCAGCAGCGGCGCCCAGCGGGGCAGGGCCTGGGCCGCCACCAGCACGGCGCCCTCGGGAAAGGAAAAGGCGTCTGCGTTCTTGCGCACCACAAAGACCGGCCCGCAGGCCGCGCCGGGAGAGGCGGGCTCGCCGCCGTCCAGAAGCAGGGGCAGGTCCGGCTCGTCCTGGGGCTCGGGAACCATCGGCATATGGCCGGTCATGGGTCTCGCCTGGAGAAAAATCAGGGTTCCCTGGCGGTCCACGACCCACTCCACATCCTGGGGCTGCCCGAAATGGCGCTCCACCGCCAGGGTCTTCCCGGCAAGATCAATGATGGCCTGGGGAGAGAGGGCAGAGGCCTCGGCCTCGGAGTCCTGCAACGGAACGTGGACAACACCCTCCATGGCGTCCAGCTGGGCCATGGAACGCTTCCTGGGAACGTGGCTTTCCTCGATGCACATGGGGTCGTCGCGGGAGACAAGGTAGCGGTCGGCCTGGACATTGCCGTCCACCACGGCAGTGGGCAGGCCCGGCACAGCGTGGACGACCAGCCTGCGATCCGCAGGGTGGACCGGATCGCGGGAATAGACCACCCCGCCGGCCGAGGCGTCCACCATGGGCAGACACCCGACGCACACGGCCATGCCCTCGTCGGGTATGCCCCGGTTCCAGCGATAGGTCATGGCGGCCACGCCGTACTTGCTGGCCACCACCTCCTTGTAGGAGCGAACGACCTGGTCGAGGCGGACGCCGAGCTCGGTGCGGTACTGACCGGCAAAGGAGGCGTCGGGCAAATCCTCGCCCAGGGCGGACGAGCGCACCGCCAGCCTGACCTCGTCGCCGTAAGCGTCGGCAAGGGCTTGGCACTGTTCTTCGATGGCCTGCACCAGCTCATCGGGCAGGGGCGCGGCCACGATCAATTCCTGGATGGTCGAGGACAGGGCGTAGCGGGCGTCGAGCCGGTCCACCTGCCGTTCGCGGATGATGCCTTCGATCTCGGCGCTCAGACCCGCGTCTTCGAAAAAGCGGCGAAATCCGCTGGCCGTGATCACGAAGCCGCCCGGCACGTCCAGGCCGATGCGGCCAAGCTCACCCAGGTTGGCCATCTTGGGCCCCACCTCGCCCGCATCGGCCGCGCCGATGGCTGCCAGCGAGAGAACCAGGGGGCCTGGCACGGGTTCCCTGCCGCCTTCCACATGGCGGCCGATCTCCTGCTGCACGGCCCGCAAGCGATCATACAGGGCGTTATGGCGACCGTCTGTCATGCCTTCCAGGCAGCGGATCATCTTGAAAACATTGGCCGTGGCCTGGGCGCACATGCCGCGCACCTGGGGCAGTCCAAAGGGCTTGCCCCCGCGCAACATCTCTTCCATGTCGCTCATGACCTCAAGGGCGCGGTTGTTGGAGTTCACCAGTTGGCGAAACAGGGCGCAACGTCGACGGAAGTCGAGCCTGAGCGCCTGCTCAAGGGCCTCGTCCTCTTCGGGCGAGCTGAGTCCGATCAGTCGCGAAAGCCTGTTCCAGAAGGTTGCCATGAGCACTTCTTGCAGGTCAGCGTTGGTGAGTCAGGCGTTGAATCCGTTGCCTGTCCTTGTGCCACTGGTCATGGGGCCGCGCACCCCGGATGCCTCTTCGATCTTGAGCACCAGCTCGCCGATGGCCACGGGCTTGACCATGTAGTCGTAGGCCCCAAGCTCCATGCCCCGCAGGGCGGCCTCTGTCGAGGCGTGGGCCGTGAGCAGGACAACTTCCAGATGCGGAAAAAGACGGCGGATTTCCCCAAGTGTCGCCAATCCGTCCATACCGCCGGGCATGAGCATGTCCAGAAGCACGACATCCGGCTTGCTGGCGCTGATGGCGGCCAGCGCCTGCCTGCCATTGCTGGCAGTCTGGACCAGAAAGCCGCGGCGCGCAAGACGTTTGGACAGAAAGTCCAGCAGGTCGATTTCGTCGTCGACCAATAAGACGGAAATGGGCTTGGCCATGTGTATCGTTTTCCTCGTCGGGATTAGGGTCGGTTCATTTCAGGAACCACGGCCCCGGGCAGGGCAACGTAATAGCCGGACTTGATGTTCGCGTCCAGGGGAAGCAGCCCCCCGCTGGCCTCAGGCCCGACCGTCTCCACCTTCAACTCGCCCACCTCGTGCATCTTGCGGTCGAGGATGCGCAGCGTATCGCCGGGGTTGACGCCGTGGTCGCTGCCAAGGCCCACCATCACATCCCAGCCGATCTTGCTCTTGGCCAGCTTGTAGACCGAGCCGATCCCCTGGCTGATGAGCAGGGCTTCGTCCTTGCCTGACTGGCGAAACGAAAGATAGAGCAGAAGCATGGTCAGCGGCATGGCCATGAAGAAAATCAGCACCGGCCGGATATCGAGATAGCGCTCCGAGATGGAGGGCATGTCGGCGCGCAGCGCATCCCGGTCGGCAAAGACCCGCACCGTGTAGAGGGGCTCCACCTCCGGCTCCTTTGAGGCGGTGTTGAAGACCTGAAAGGTGTACTGACCCGGTGTGACGGAATCAATCTGCAGGTAGCCGCGCCACAAACGGCCGCGCAGCTCGATGAAGTCGATGTGCAGCCCAGGGGTTTCCCGGGTGAAGTCGACGTGGCTGCGGATGGTCTCCAGGCTGGGCTCTTCAAGCCATCTGTTGGGGATGGCCGGGGTGTCGAGCAGGTCGCCGCTGACGAGGACGGTATCACCCGGAGTCATACGGAACACATAGGGCGTACCAAAGGCGGCGGTGCAGGAGTCGATCACCGAGAAAACCAGCAAGGCGATGCCGAGCAGCGCGATGCGATTGAAGGTCCGTGTGGTCATGCTATGACTTGTCCTTTGACGACGACCAGGATTGACGCCTGTTTCTGGAGCGGCGGGCCAGAGCCACGCCCACAGCCAGTCCCAGACCTACCGAAAGGATAAGCACCAGCAACTGACTCATGTCACGCTCCTTCCTGAAGGGCCGGTTCCTCGTTGGCAGGGGCCAGTCGCTTGATGGTAAACCACGCGGCAAAAAGCGTGATCGAGGCGATGGGCAGGAAAGTCTTCATGAAGGAAGTCACCATGGTCTCGGGATTGGCACTGCTCCAGTACATGCACAGGGACAGCTCCACGAGCAGGAGAATGTCCATGACGACGACCACGGCGCGCTGTGCATTGGTCAGGGGCTGTCTGTTTCGCATATCGGCTCCTGTTCCCTGTGCGGCCCGCCCGCACCAATGGGGCGGAAACGGGCGGACCGCGCAGGGGTGGTAGGGTTCGTTACTTGCCCATCAAATCCTGCTTGGACACGTTCATGATCTTCAGGGCGACATTCTTGTCGCCAACGGGATTGTAGGAAAGGCGGATCACGTCGCCCACCTCAATGCGCATCCCGATCTTGGCTGTGCTCGTGTCGAACTCGGTCAGCACACCAGTGGGCTGTCCGTACCTGAACTCCGGAGAGAAATTCAAGTCATATTCGTCGATAACGAGGATATTGGTGGTCTCGTCGTAGGAGACGCAGGCTCCCTGAGCCACGCTCGCCGCCCAGGCCGAGGCGCTGGCCAGAAGCACCAGCAGCGCCGCAGTCAGGAGAATGGTCTTGATGTTTCGCATAGCGTTTGTTCCTTGCTGTTTGAGTCTTGGGGTCTACCCCTGGGCCTGCTTCTTGTCGCGAAGCTCCTGGGCCGCGCCAACAAACATGATCTTCATGATATACAGGCAAATCAACGAGATGGTGCCCAGGATGAGCGCCGCGGACATCATCGCGTAGCCGTATTCCTTGAGGATGATGGAGATCATGCAGCAGAGCACGGCGATGCCGAAGGCAATGCGGATGCCGTAGCCCTTGGCGTACTTGGTGGCCACGGTGCCGATCTGGGCACCGATGGCGGCGCCGGTCAGCATGACGAACACGGCCACCAGCTCGATGCGGCCCTTCAGGGTGTAGGTGAAGGCGCCGTACAGGCCGGAGATCATGACCTCAAAGAGGTCGGTGCCAACCGCGATGTGGGTCGGGCAGCCGATGAGGTAGATCAGGGCGGGCATGCGCAGCAGGCCGCCGCCGATGCCCAGGAAGCCGGCCAGGATGCCGGTGACGAAGCTGACCACGATGGGCAGCCAGGCCGAACAGGTGAAGCCGGCCTTCTCAAAGTGCATCATGGGGGGAATGCGGATCTTGTGCAGGGTCTTGTACCAGGTGATGCCCTCGGTGCCGCGATCGCCTTCTCCCTCGCCATGCTTCTTCTTGTTGACCGCCTTGTAGTAGTCGTAGAAGACCATGAAGGAGATCAGGAGCAGGAAGACGACATAGACCCAGCGCACCACGGAGCCGACAGTACCCATGCGTTCAAGGTACATGATGAGCTGGGCGCCGATTTCGATGCCGAACATGGTTCCTATGATCATGACTATGCCAAGTTTGTAGTCCACATTGCCGAACTTGGAGTGGCGCATGGTGGAGACCATGGACTTGCCCGCGATATGGGCAATGTCAGTGCCGATGGCAAAGGCCATGGGGAAACCGAGAATGTTGAGGCCGGGGGTAACCATCCAGGCACCGCCCATGCCGAAGAAGCCGCCGATGACGCCCACCGAGAAGCCGATGAGCACCAGGCCGGGCCAGAAGATCGTCACGCCCGCAATGGGCATGTACATGTACAGCCAGCTGGAATCGCCAAACATTTCCATGACTCATTTCCTCCTAGTGCTCGATGATCTTGCGCTTTGAAAGGTCAAGGCCGGTCCTGGCCATGATGAAGTCCATCAGAACACCCAAAAACACGCCATAGACCGCCGTAAGGGCCACGGCCCAGATGGCGAAAAGCAGGATATTGGTATTGTAGAGGTCGGCGAAGTACAGCATGATGCTGTTATCAAGGACACGCGTGTCGGCCACGACGATCAGCTCGTCGGCCTTCTCGCCCGCAGCCTGGGCCAATTGGGGAATCAGAGCCAGCAAACCCGAAAGCAGGGCTCCGATCTTCAGCAGTTTACGCATTGGGTTTCCTCCGTTGTGAGTTGTTACTTGACCACCAGGACCGAGCAGGGAGCGTACGTCACCAGCGCGTTGGTCACGCTGCCGATGAGAAATTTTTCCAGATTGCTCTTGCCCCGATGCCCGACCACTATGAGGTCAGCCTTGATTTCCCTGGCAACGTCAATGATGGAATCGGCAGGCGAAACACCGCTTGCCACCCTCGTCTTGACCGTCACCCCCTGCTTGCTTCCCGCAGAGGCAGCCTCCTCCATCAGGCTCGCGGCCTCGCTTTCCAGGCGGGCGATCATGCTGTCCTGCATTCCTTCCACCAACCCGAGGTGGGGGACCACACTGACTGCCACCACCTCTGCCTTGACCGCAGCGGCCATTTTCAGCGCCTGATCGAGCGCCGCCCTGGCAAAGCCCGAATCGTCCATAGCTACCATAATGATCATGGTCTTAGCCCTCGCTGTTAAAGGTTCCTCTGTCTCGTCCTAACCCCTTCAAGTCTTTGGCTCCCCTTCCTATAGCAAGGCGTGTGCCAGCTTAATCGCGCAAAAGCCGGGACCCGCGAACTGAAATATTTGGATTTATTTTTTGTTGACCCTGCTTGCGCGATCATGAGAGTGTGATCTCGGGTCAAGATCGTTGGAGTGGAGGAGGCTATGCCGCAATACCACCCGATGCCCGGGTTCGGATTTTTCAGATGGTTTCTCTCCTTAAGCCTGAAAAAGAAGCTGCTCTTCTCGCTGTTGCCCACGCTGATGGGCATCCTGCTGATCACCGGCTATCTCAACTACAAAATTTCCAACCGATATACGCAGATCGGCCTTGAGCGCACAGCCCGCCTCCAGGCCCTGGCCATGGCCCACGACGTGGAAGGCCGTCTGAACGAATACCGCCGGGAGCTCCTCTTTATCTCGCATGGCCCGCTTGATGCGCAGGCTTTGCGCGATCATCTCGCAAGAAAACGTGTCGCCGGGGGGACGGCCGTGAGGGAATTGGCGTTTTTCGCGCCCGAGCTGACCGGCCATGTCTATATGGTTGTCTGCGGCGACGAGATGTTCGAGGTGCCCGAGCAGATGATCGCCACGGTCAAGCCCAACCCCTTTTTGCACTTCGAGGAACTGACCCACCTCTCGCCCGGAGATGTCATGCTCTTTCCGGTGGAGGAGGCCGAGCTCCCCTTCCCCCTTGAGGCCAACGCCAACAACAGGATTCAGGCTCCGGTCTTTCGCATGGCCACGGTGGTGCCCTTGGGCGGGGAGGGTCGGCGCGGCTTTCTGTTCCTCAGTTTCGAGGCCAGGGAGCTTCGCAACATCCTCTCGGTCTTCAACTCCTCGCGCTCGCCGCTCTACGCCTTTTCCCGCAGCGACGAACTCCGCTACTCCTACATGGTGGACACGGACGGCTGGATGCTCTTCCAGTCCGACATGATCGAGCATCCGGGATCGGAAATCTCCACCATGCTTGCCCGCAGCGGCCACGACGGCACTCTGGGCAAACCGGGCCTGCCCTCGGCCTTTCGCCCCTTCAACGCCGACGCCGACTACTGGGAGATGATCGCCGACATCCGGGCGGGCAGGGCCAACTGCCTGCTCCTGGAGGACCGCGACAAAAACCAGAACCAGGTCAACTCGCACTTCCTCGCCTATGCCCCGGTCCGGTTCAGGGGGGGCACGGACGGTTCCGAGAGGATCGTTGGCGGCATCGCCTTCGTGGACCGCAGCCAGCTGACCCTCATCGCCGGATACCGCCATCTGGATGTCATGTTCCTGATTACCCTGACCACCATTGGGATAATGGTGCTGCTGGTCTACCTGCTCTCCCGCTATATCACGCAACCCATCTTCCTGCTGGCCAGGGCTGTCCGCGATATGGACCTGGCCCACCCCGAAGAGGTGGACCTTCCCTCGGCCGGATTCGAGACCAACCACCTCAAGGCCGCGGTCAACACCCTTGTTGCGCGATTGCGCGATCAGATGGAACAGGTCTGGAGAAAGGACCAGGAACTGCTCCTGGTGAGCATGCAGGAACGGGCCAGCCTGGACGACTCGCCCCATGAGGCGGACGGGATCTCGCCATTGCCGGAAATCATCGGCTCGGGCCTGAAAATCGCGCAGATGAAGGGAGACATCCTCAAGGCCGCCCGTGTGGATGTGGACGTGTTGATCGTCGGCGAAACGGGCACGGGCAAGCAGCTGGCCGCCGAGGCGATCCATAACCACAGCTCCCGCGCCGGCAAGCCGTTCATCTCCATCAACTGCGGCGCACTGGACGAAAACCTGCTTTTGGACACCTTGTTCGGACACACCAAAGGCGCCTTCACCGAGGCCAAGGACGATCGCAAGGGCGCCTTTCTCCAGGCCAACGGCGGCACCCTCTTTCTGGACGAGATCCAGTCCACCTCGCTCATGGGGCAGCAGGCCCTGCTCCGGGCCATTGCCATGCGCAAGATCAAGCCACTGGGCAGCGACAAGGAACTGGATGTGGATGTGCGCCTCATCGCCGCCACCAACGTGGACCTGACGACCATGATAGAGGACAGGACCTTCCGCGAGGACCTGTATTACCGTCTCAGGGTGCTGACCATCAATGTTCCCCCTTTACGCGAGCACAAGGAGTCCATCCCCAGCCTGGCGCTCTACTATCTCAGGCAGGCCGAGTCGCTGGTGGGCAAGGTGGGCCTTGCCCTGTCGCGGGGGGCCATCGAGAAGATGAACGCCTATGACTGGCCCGGCAACATCCGCGAACTGGTCAACTGCATCACCCGCGCCGCGGTCATGGTGGAAAACGAGGTGATCCAGGCCAACGACATCCAGCTGGAGGAAGAGCGGCTCTCCGACTGGAATCCCCTGTCCCTCTCGCTGTCCCGGAGCGCACCGGCTGCGGATGGCGGGGCCCAGCCACCCGAACCGGCCACCCCTCCCGCAGCGGGTCTGGCCGTGGCCGGTATGGAAAACCCCGCCCCCTCCCGCGTACCCACCGGGCTGCGTCTTAACGACCGCCAGCGCAAGGTCTATCCGCTGCTCATGGCCCGAGGCAGCATCACCCGCAGCGAATATCAGGACTTTGTCGGCGGCGGCCTGGCCTCGCGCACCGCCATCTACGACCTCAACGACCTGGTCAGAAAGGGCTGTCTGGTCAAGGTTGGCAGCGGCCCGGCCACCCGATACGAATTGCTGCCAACGGGCGCTACCGCCGCCAATTGACGCGGAGGCATCATGTTCGAATTTCTTGGACGGCTCTTCTCACGCCGCCGCGACACCAGGGTCGACGATCTCTTCAAGGACCGCTACACCAACTTCAAGGCGATCCTCGACGCCAACTCCGAGCTGCTGCGCCTGCTCTCCTCCATGGACCGAATGCTCGAAGGGAGGACCCTTTTCGGCATGGCCTACGTGCGCTCCCAGGGGGCTCGGGCGCTGTTCTACGCCGCCAGGATGGTCCGATCCTATGAACGGCTCTCCGGGCGCGCCCAGCCCCGTCTGCACGAAACCCTGGAAGCGCTGCATCTGAAAATTGGCGAAGTCCTCGGCGAGGTCGGCCACCGGCCGCCGGTACCCGATCTGGTGTTGCCTCATGTGCGCGTCGGCCGGACGATGATCGACAGCGTGGGCGGCAAGAACGCCAACCTGGGCGAGATGGCCGGCGCGGTGGGCCTTACGGTGCCACGGGGCTTTGCCTTGACCACAGCCGCCTATCAGCTCTTTCTGGACCACAACCAGCTTGGCCCCGAGATCGACAAGGCCCAGCGGGCGGTGGACCCCGAGGCGCCAGAGACCCTTATGGAGGCCAGCCAGATCATCCAGACCCTGTTCTTGCAGGGGGAGATGCCGCCCGCCCTGGAAAAGGCCATGCACGACTGCCTGGCCGAAGTCTTTGGCCAGGACGAAACCCTGAGGTTGGCCATGCGTTCGAGCGCCATCGGCGAGGACGGCGAGCTTTCCTTTGCCGGGCAGTACAAGTCCATTCTCGGACTGGTCCCGGCGCGGCTGGTCGAGAGCTACAAGCTGGTGCTGGCCAGCCTCTTCTCGCCCAGGGCCATAGCCTACAGGCTGGCCAACGGCATCCTCTCCGAGGAAACGGCCATGGCCGTGGTCTGCCTGGAAATGGTGGACCCCCTGGCCAGCGGCGTGGCCTACTCCCGCGATCCGCTGGCTCCGGGGCGGCCGGAGATGGTCATCAACGCGGTCTGGGGGCTGGGCACCTACGCCGTGGACGGGCGCGTCGATCCCGACAAGTACCGCGTCTCGCGCACCAACCCGCAGGATGTTCTCTCCAGCGAGGCCGCGCCCAAGGAGGTCATGCTCGTCATGCGGCCCGGCGGAGGCGTGGAGGAGCGCCCGGTCCCGGAGAAAGACCGGGGCGCGCCCTGCCTGAACGAAGAACAGATCGGGCATCTGGCCCGGAGCATTGTGCGGCTTGAAGAGCACTTCGGAGCGCCCCAGGACGTGGAGTGGGCCCTTGATCGCTCGGGGCGGCTGCTTTTTCTCCAGTGCCGCCCGCTGCAGGTATCCGGGGCGGCCTTTGTGCCGCCGGACCTGCCCCAGGTGGAGGCCCCGGTACTGCTCGAGGGGGCGGAGGTGGCCTGTCCGGGCGTGGGAAGCGGCCCCGTGTACAGGGTGCTCACCGAGGATGATCTGGCAGGGTTCCCGAGAGGTGCCGTGCTGGTGGCCGAGCACTCCTCGCCCACCTATTCGCTGGTCATGACCAGGGCGGCTGCCGTGGTCACAGAGCACGGCAGCGTCACCGGACACATGGCGTCCCTGGCCCGGGAATACCAACTGCCAGCCCTGCTGGGTGCCAAGGGGGCCATGCGCGTCCTGGAAAACGGCCGGGAAGTGACCGTTGACGCCTGGCTCGGCCGGGTGCTTGAGGGGAGCGTGGAGCCGCTTCTGGCCCTGCGGACCGACGACACCGGCACGCTCATGAAGGGAACGCCGGTGTACGAAGCCCTGCGCGCCCTCGGGGCATTGGTGCTCCCCCTGAACCTGACCGATCCCAAGTCACCGGATTTTCGGGCCGGAAACTGCCGCACGGTGCACGATGTCATGCGTTTTGTGCACGAGAGATGCTATGAGTCCATGTTCGCCATCAGCGACCTGGCCAGCTCCCAGGGCGAGGTGGCCCGCAAGCTCAACGCCCGGCTTCCCCTTGACCTCCACGTCATCGACCTGGGCGGGGGGCTCGAAGCGGACAGCGCATCGCGCATCGCCGCAGTGCATCAGGTTGTGTCCGCTCCCTTTGCCGCACTGCTCAGGGGGATGCTGGACGAGCGGCTCAGGCCGTGCGAACCCCGGCCAGTGGACATGAGCGGGTTCCTTTCGGTCATGACCCGGCAGATGTTCTCCACCGAGCGGGAACGGTTCGGGGAGAAGAGCTACGCCATCATCACGGACAAGTACCTCAACTTCAGCTCGCGGGTGGGCTATCATTACGGCGTGCTCGACGCCTACTGCGGCAAGACCGTGAACAGCAACTACATCAATTTCCAGTTCAAGGGCGGGGCCGCCGACGATGTCCGGCGCAACCGGCGCGTCCGGGCCATCGGGCTCATGCTCGAGGGGATCGGATTCCGGGTGGAGGTGGAGGCGGACATGGTCAAGGCGCGGTTCGCCAAGTACCCGGGCGAGGAGATCGCCTCCCGGCTTGAGGATCTGGGCCGACTGCTCATCTACACCCGCCAGATGGACATGCTGATGACGGACGAGACAAGCGTCGAGAGGCTGGCCCGGGGCTTTCTCGAAGGCGATTTCAGCCACGACTGGATGCCGTCAGTCGGCGGCCGCTGGTCCGCCGACTGACGGAACGGTCGTCAGGCTCCGGCCTGCTTCTGCAACTCCCGGGCCTCCTTGGCCAGCCGGATCATCTCCAGAACCCGATGGGTCTTGGAGGGTTTGAGCAGATAGTCCATCGCCCCCAGGTCAAGCAGGGTCACGGCATCGTCCACAGAAGCATGTCCGGTAAGGACAACCACCTTGCTGTCAACGCCCATCCGGTTCATCTTCTCCAGGGTGCCGATGCCTGAAAGGCCGGGCATCTTCACATCAAGCAGAATCACGTCGAAATCCTCCCGCTGCAGCAAGTCCAGGGCCTCCTCCCCGGAGTACACCGCCTTGGCGATCAGGTCATGCCCCTCAAGCAGCGTGACCATGTTGCTGGCAAAGCGCTCTTCGTCGTCCACGACCAGAACCGTTGTCTTCTCACTCATGGCGATCTCCTTGGTTGCCACTGGCTGGGTTGTCGGATGTTTGCGCAGATTCGGGTCCGGCCACCGGCAGCAGCAGGGTGAACACGGCCCCCTGACCCGGATTGCTCCTGACCCTGATATGTCCGCCCAGCCGGTGCATGATCTTCATGCAGATGGAGAGGCCAAGCCCCGTGCCCTGGCCAGGCGGTTTGGTGGTGAAAAACGGATCGAAAATCCGCTGCAGGTTCTCGGGCGGGATTCCGGAGCCGGTATCCGCCACCTCTATCTCCGCCTGCTGCCCGGAAATCCTCGTGCTGACCGTGACCATGCCGTCGCTCTCCACAGCCTGAACAGCATTCTGCAGCAGGTTGAGCACCACCTGACGCACCAGGGAAGGGTCTGTGGAGATGAGCCGCTTTCCGTCCCGGTACCGCCGGGTGATGGTGATGTTCTGGTATCCCGCCTCGCGCTCAACCAGCCGGGTCATGTCCTCCACCAGTTCACCGAGGTTGACGGTCTGCAACACGGCTTTGGTCTTGCGGGCGAAATCGAGCAGTTGATGGGTGATGTCACCGCAGCGCTCCACCTGGGTCGAGATCTGGTCGATGCGCTCCAGCAGCTCGGGGCTGGCTTTAAGGGCAGCGAACTCCGGCCGCGAGGCGATGAGCTGCAGAAGCTCGGTCTCCTGACCGATGATGCCCAGCGGGGTGTTGATCTCGTGGGCAATGCCGGACGACAGCTCGCCCAGGACGGACATCTTCTGGGAATGAATCAGCAGATCGTCCATGTCCCTGGCCTGACCGGGGGACTGTTTTCCTGACCAGGGCAGAGCCGCGCCAAACGCCGTAACAGCGGCGCCCAGGGCCGCACCCAGGGCCAGGGGCCCGTCCGTGGCGGCTGCGCCCAGGGCCAGACCCGAGGCCAGGGCCGCCATGCCCAGCCGGGGCAGGCCGACCTTGGGATGCGGGGCAAGGGCCAGGGCGCGCAGGGGGTTCATGCCTCGTCCCCTGCATAGCCCTGGCTGAGGCGGCGGCGCTCGTGGGCACGCCTGATGCGGCCCAGCAGATCCTCGATCTGAAACGGCTTCATGACATAATCGTAGGCTCCGTGCCGCATGCCCTTGAGCCCCATGTCGGCAGAGCTGTGCCCGGTGAGCATGATCACTTCGAGCTGAGGATGCCGCTTCTTGATCTCCTTGAGGGTCTCGATGCCGTCCATGCCCGGCATGAGCACATCAAGGACCACCACATCCACATGCTGCCGGGCAAGGATTTCCAAGGCGGCCCTGCCACTGGAGGCGGTCAGCACTTCAAGCCCGCGCAGCCGGAAACGGTTGGCGAACAATTCGAGGAAATATGATTCGTCGTCAACGGCCAGTACCGTGATCTTGCTGTCCATCGCTCCCTCCCCGGAGTCACGCCTGCGGTCTGGGCAGACGAATGGTGAATACCGATCCCTCGCCCGGCGCACTCCGAACCTCGATGCGCCCGCCGAGTTTCTCGATGATGCTGAAGCAGATGGAGAGCCCGAGCCCCGTTCCCTCGCCCACGGATTTGGTGGTATAAAAGGGTTCGAAGATGTGGTTGAGGGTCTCCGAGGACATGCCCGGCCCATCGTCGCGGATGGTCAGCAGCACCTCGCCGCATTCGTCGGACGCCGTGCTGACCCATATCTGGCCGTCCTGGCCCACGGCGTCCAGGGCGTTGTCGAGTATGTTCAGGATCACCTGTTGCAGCTGGTTGCCGTCCGTCGTCACTCTGGGCAGGTCCGGGGCCAGCTCCGTGTCGATATGGATATTGCGGTGCAGGGCCTCCTGGCGCAAAAACCGGATGGTCTGCTCGGCCAGGACATTGAGGTCCACGTTTTCATGCAGGGGCTCCATGCGCCGGCCAAATCCGAGCATGCGGTGCGTGACCTCGCGGGCCCGGTCCACATGGAGTTCGATCATGTCGAGACTGCGGGCGAATTCCTCATAGTTTTTCATTGTCTCCGGGCTTTCGTCGTCGAGCATGTCCTTGAGCCAGCCCGCGCCCTCGCGAATAAGGGTCAACGGGTTGTTCACCTCGTGGGCCACCCCGGCCGCGAGCTTGCCCAGCGCCGCCATCTTGCTTGATTGCATGAGGGAGGCGTCGAGTATCGACTTTTCCCGATCAGCGAGCATCACTTTGCGCACAATGGCCTGGGCCATAAGCACTGCGCCCAGGGTGATAACGAGTATGCCGATCAGACAGGCCACGGCCAGAAGCCAGGTGGTGCGCCACAAGGCGGAAAGTTCTTCGGAAGGATCCTCCAGGATGACCAGCCGCCAGCGGAGGCTGTCGAGCCAGGTGGTGCCAAGAAACATCTTGCGCCCGGAAATATCTGTCTGCTCGACCCGGACCCCCTTGAACGACCGATGGTTCGGCAGCGAGACCGGCTCGAGGATCGGACCGTGAAAGCGGGAGTGGGTCTGCATTATGTTGTTGTGGTTGACCAGAAAAGCGTCGCCGCGCCGCCCCACCTGGACAGCCTGGACCAAGCTGTCGAACACGTCGGAATCAACGGTGGCCCGCAGCACCCAGGTCTTTCCGCTGACATTGCGCGATACGGCGATGATGAAGTGGGGAAACCGGCGAAATCCCATGAACACGTCGCTGATGAAATGGCCCTTGTGCAGGGTTTTCTGAAACCAGTCCGCATCCTTGTAGTTGACTTCGCCCAGAGCGAAGGGGCCGACATAGGCGACATGCGCCCCGGACTGGTCGATGAACCCCATGTCCACAAAGGATTGGGCGCTGGTCTGCGTGGCATTGAAAAGTTTTTGCAGGTACACCTTGTCGGCGAGGTTTTCCGGGGAGTGGGAGTAGAGCATGGTCCGCAACTGGGCCGTGCGCTCATCCAGGAACATGTCCAGGGCCTGCTGCTTGTCCCCCACCATGGTGGAAAGGTTCTTCGTGATCTTGGTATGGTAGGCTGTCTGGAAATCGTTGTACACGAACAGCCCGATGGCAAAGAGAGGAATGAGCGAAAAGGCCATGGTCCCGCCGATGATCTTCCAGCGGAGAACGGAATATTTCTTGTCAACCATGGCGGTCACCTCCGGGATTCTGGGCTGTCGGCTGGGCGCGATCCTGCTAGATAACAAGTAATAGCAACAACCATTCCAGTCCGAAACACATCCGAACAAAACCCTTATTCCCTGTAATCATGGATAAAAATCTCGCATCTTGTTGCGCAAACACAATCCGGCCCCTTGTGGTCGCGCAAAGGATCAGCGATCAATGACGCTGAAGATGGGGCACGAGAACCTTGTCTATCTGGGCGGCGCAGACCGGCTTGATCATGGTATCGGTAACACCGGCCCGGGCAAGGCGGTCCCTGTTGCGCTGACCCGCATGGGAGGTCATGGCGATGATGGGAATGTTCCGGGAAACTCCGGGGACTTCGCCGTTGCGGATGTGTATCGTTGTCTGGAGCCCGTCCATGACGGGCATGTGCAGGTCCATGAGGACAAGGTTGACGGCGTGATGCCGCAGGAGGTCAAGCGCCTCGGCGCCGTTGGCTGCCTCACGGACATCGAATCCGACCCTGGTGAGGCTTCGCGTGGTGGCGAACAGGGCAATGGGATCATCCTCGACCACTAGAATGGTGCGCCTTGCCTCCGGCCCGGACAGGGGAAGAACCGATATCTGGCCGGGGTCGGCGCACGGAGCGCCAGCCGGGATGAAAGGAATGGTGAAGGAGATGGCCGTTCCCTGGCCCTTGCCGGATCTGACCCGGATCGATCCGCCCAGCATCTCGACCAGGGCCCTGACGATGCTCAGGCCGATTCCGGCTCCGCTGTACCGCTTGGTCATGAAATTTTCGGCAATGGTGAAGCTGTCAAAGAGAGAGCCGATGTCTTTTTCGTCAATGCCCGGGCCGCTGTCCTTGACCACAAAACGCAGGTCCTGCCAGCTTGCCCGGTTGTCAGCCCTGTCCGAACAGGCGCTCCCTGGCCCCACCGCGACCCTGACATATCCATCTTCCGTGCATTGCAGGGCGTTGGCGATGAGATTCGAAAGGATCTGACCAAGCCTGAACTCATCGCCGGACCAGCATCTGGGCATTTTTGCCGACATATGGATTTCGAGGTCAACCCGGTGCAGATTGGCCTTGAGCGCAAAGGACTTGCGAAGCGACTCCAACAGCTCAAAGAGGTCGAAATCGCGAACCAGGGGTTCGATGGAGCGTCGCTCAATGGCCGCCAGGTCCAGAAGATTGTTCAGAAGGATGAGCAGACGTTGCCCGCTTTCCTGTATCATCTCGAAATTATTGCGCGTCTCCAGGTCCAGAGTCTCGTCCAGAGCGAGCTGGGATATGCCCAGAATACCATTGAGAGGCGTCCTCAGCTCATGGCTCATGTTGGAAAGAAACTGTGACTTGGCCATGCTGGCCGATTCGGCCATCTCCTTGGCCCGGAGCAGTTCCTCCTCGTGCTCCCTTGCTTCGGTACAGTCCCGAGAGTAACTCGCCACCCCTGTCACCGCGCCTGATTCATCGATGACCGGATAGAAGCTCACGCGATAATGCCGGTTGTTGATTTCCTCGTGGGCGCAGAGCGGTCTTCCGGTTCGAACAACCTCGGCAACACAGGCGCGGCGCTGTCCGGCAATGGCCGGGTCCAGAAAATCGAAAACATTTTTGCCGATCAGGGCTTCGACGCTGGAGCCCCTCCGACGGGCCGCCTCCTTGTTCAGGGCGACAAAGCGTCCTTCCGGGTCGATGAGAATGCAGGAGTCTTCGGTCGCGTTCAATAAGGCCTCAATGGTCGCTTTGGCCGCCTTCATTCCGTGCCCCCCGTGTTTCCTGTCCGCTGACGCGGGTTGATGGTTTCGCACACTGCGGGATGCGGGCAGACATCGGGCAATGCCGCCCAACTGCGCAATGTGCATCAGCAAGGAGGATGCCATTGGCTCACAGGCCGCTCCACAGTCCTTCACCCCTTGGAGCCGGAGACGGCATTGCGCGACTTGCGAGATTTTGTGCCAAGGCGGCCGGGTGGTTGCGCATGTCGCCTTGCTCGATTGATGGCATGGCGTGTGCAGAAGGAAACGCCAAAAGAAACGCCATGCGACGAAGCGTCAAACAAGGAGTTTTTCATGTTGAAGAATCTCAGGTTGGCAGTGAAGCTCGGTCTCAGTTTTGCCGTGGTTCTCGCTCTCACGCTGGTGGTCGGCTTGACCGGCTGGCGCGGGATGCTGTCGGTTGTTGATCGGGTGGACAAGGCCGACGATGTAGGAGAGCTGGTCCAGCACATTCTGGAGAGCAGGCGTCATGAAAAGAATTTCATCATCCGCGGCGATCAGGTCTACATTGATCGCGTCCACAGCATCGTCGGCTCCCTCGTCAGCCAGGCGAAAGAGGCCAGGCTCAAATTCGAGAACCCGGTCAATCAGGCGCAGATGGACGAGGTGGTCTCGTCGGTCAACGAATACGGCCAGGCGTTTGACGCCATGGTAACGGCCATCGGCAACCAGGTCGCCATCCGCAAGGATGTCGAGAGAGTGGGGCATGAATTGATTGCTTCCAGCGACGGCCTGTATGTAGGGGATGACAGCCGGGCCTTGCGGGCCGTATACGACTTCACCCGGATGATGGATGTTGCCCAGATGGAGGCAAGGGCCTATTTCCTGTCGCGCAGCGAAACGGATCTCGCCCTGGCCATGGAGCATGTGGGCGAGGCGCTTGCCCTGGCCAGGGGCCTGGGCAGCTCGGATCTGGAGTCTGGGGTGGAGCGGTTCAGAAACACCCTGGCCGGATACGAAAACGCCCTGACCGCAGAGAAAATTGCCGACGACAGAATGATCGCCGCCGCCAGAAACGCCCAGGCCCAGTGCGAGGCCGCACGCGAGAGCCAGCATGCCCTGATGCTCTCCGAAATGGGCTTTGCCAACACGATGCTCGTCAGCGTTTCCCTCCTGAGCCTGCTCCTTGGCATCGTCGCCGCCATTGTCATCACGCGGTCCATCACCCGCCCCGTTCTCCTGGGGGTGAGTTTTGCCAGAAGCATGAGCCAGGGCGATTTCACGCGTACACTCGAGATCAGCCAGCGGGACGAGGTCGGCACTTTGGCCACAGCCCTCAATGAGATGGTCGGCCGTTTGCGCGAGGTGGTCGCCCAGGTGCAGACCGCCACGGAAAATGTCGCCTCCGGCTCCGAGGAGCTTTCGGCCACGGCGTTTTCCCTCTCCCAGGGAGCCACCGAGCAGGCGGCAAGCGTGGAGGAGGTGTCGTCGTCCATGGAAGAAATGGCGTCAAACATTCAAAGAAACGCCGACAACGCGCGCGAGACCGAAGGGCTCGCCGAAAAGGTGTCCCGCGATGCAGAGGCCAGCGGCGAGGCTGTGGATAAGGCCATGGCAGCCATGAGGCACATCGCCGAAAAGATCACCGTCATAGAGGAAATCGCCCGGCAGACCAACCTGCTTGCGCTCAATGCCGCCATTGAGGCGGCCAGGGCCGGGGAGCACGGCAAGGGCTTCGCCGTGGTCGCGGCAGAGGTTCGCAAGCTCGCCGAACGTAGCGGCGTGGCGGCCAGCGAGATCAGCGAGCTGTCCGCCTCCACCGTCTCCGTGGCCGACAAGGCGGGCAGAATGCTGCAGCAGCTTTTGCCGGACATCAGACGCACGGCCGAGCTGGTGCAGGACATCTCCTCGTCGAGCGACGAGATGACGGCTGGGGCAAACCAGATAAGCAGGGCCATGTCACAGCTTGATCAAGTCATTCAGCTCAACGCTTCTGCGTCAGAAGAGATGGCCTCCACCTCGGAGGAGCTTTCCACCCAGGGGCAGCGGCTGCAGAAGGCAATGTCCTTCTTTGTCGTCGATTCAGACGAGGCGGGAGTGCGGGCGTCCGATGCCCGGGCCGTCCCGGCGGCAAGATCTCTCCCGGCTTCGGGACAGCGATCGGCTGCGCTGTCCGCCAAGGGCATGGGCGTGGAGCCGGATCAGGAATTTGAACGATTTTAAGCCCCATGAGCCCAGGCGGGCGGATTCCTCTGTGCCCACCCCGCGCCTTGAGCGCGGGGTGGGTTGTTCTTTCATCAGCCTTCCGGGGCGGACATGCTCATGGCTCCTCAGCCCGCTGGCTCCGCGTATGTGGACGGTTGCGGGTGTTTCGCGTATCTGGTGGGGAGAGGATCATGGGCAAGACCACTTCAAGACAACCTCTTGGGCCAAAGGCCCGCCCCCCTGTCGGAGCCGCCTCTGGCAGCGGGTCTGCTGTTGCGCGGCCTGTTCGCGACCGCGAGTCCGAGCGGTTTGTGCGCAAAATGGTCTGGTTGTGCGTGATCTGTGGGTTGTTCGTTGCCGGCCAGACGGTACGCTATGGGCTGTATCAGGCCCAGTTGAGCGAGATTCGCGAGCAGACCGACGCCTTGTACGTTTCGGTCCTGGGGCCCGACATCGGCCAATCGCCCTTTGGCCGCTTGCAGTTCGAGCATGGCAAGCTGGCGGCGGGTCGGCGCATCGGCCTTGACCCCCTGAGCGTCTTGGCGGCCCTGAGCCGCCCGGCCGTGGAGAGCTTGCGGCTTGAAGGACTGTCCATCACCGGAAGGACCGGACGGGTCCGCGGGTTCTTCGGCCCTGCCGTGGATGGATTTGATGGCTATGTCAAGGCGTTGGCTGCAGACGGACAGTTTCATTTCGCCCTTGAAAGACGCGAGGATGTGTTTGGCGGTATCGAGTTCAGCCTGACGGTGGAGCCCTTATGAGCGGTGGCGGATACTTCTGGAGCAACTGGCCCGACATGTCGCGGCAGCGACTGTTTCGGGTAGCCCCCAGGGCGCTGGTGGCCGTGGGCCTGTGTCTGTTCATCGGCTTGCGCCTGCTCACGGGTACGGCTGCGGTGCAGATCGAGGAGAGCAAGGCGCAGTATTCCCGCGTGGTTCCGCTGGTGGAGGAGATCCGCGCCCTGCAGGCCCGGCAGGGCGATCTGCTCCGCCTGCCCCTTGACGAGGCGGTTTGGCGGATCATCGACGATCTGGCCATCGAGCAAAACCTGATGTCCCTGCGCGAGACCGGCGCGAGCCAGGATGAGGCGTCCCTCCAGATGACGCTGACCGGCCTGCCCCTGAACACCCTGGCCCGGCTGCTGGCAGCCCTGCGCGACCGGGCAGGACTCCAGGTGCGCGACTGCGCCCTGACCAGAAACCCGGACGACCCGCGCCTGAGCGATGCGCATCTCGTCCTGGCCAGATAGGAAAAGCCGTGGCAACCGGACGCAAAAGACCCTCTTCCCTGCCCGGCCGCATCCTGGCCCGGATGTTTCTTATGCTCCTGGGCTTTGCTGCGGGCGTGGCCCTGTTCATGCCCTGGAACAAGCTGTGGACCAGCCTGCTGGTGGGGCTCGACGAGCGGATGCCGACCATGCGCCTGCGCTGGGAAAGCATCGACCGCGACGGGCCCCTGGGTTTTCGCGTCAACGGGTTGCGTGTGGCCATGGCCGACACGCCGGGCAGTTTCGCCTTCAGCCGCGCCTATGTACGTATGGGGCTCTCGCCTCTGGCCCTGGTCCGGCTCAATACCGGCGGTTCGCAGTGCGAACTGGAACTATATCGGGACGGAACCATGGAACTCGAAGGCGACTTCAATCTGACCTCCCTGCTGGGCGACACGGATTTCAAGGGCTCCATCCATGTGGCGGGCAGCGTGTTTCTGCCCGCAGGGGCCACCCTGCCCCAGAGCGGCTGGCTCGACATCCGCTCACAGCAACTGGTGCTGCCCGACGGCAAGACCGTGGGCGATCTCGCCTTCACCGCCGAAATCCGCGGCCGCGACATGATCGTGCGCGACTTTTCCATGGGCAGCCCGCTGGCCATCCGCACGGCCGGACGAGGGATCATCGATCCAACGGATGTCTACCGCACCGCCTTCGACCTTTCGGGCGAACTGACCCTGGGCAAGCGCAGCATCCCCTACACCCTCAGCGGAACCCTGGGCGACGCCATCCGCTAGGATCGGGCCGATCTTGATAATTCCCCTGATTTTCCTTACACCGTGAGCATCCCAACAACGCAGAGGTGGCAGGCATGAAGATACTGGTGGTCGGAAGCGGCGGGCGCGAGCACGCCCTGTGCTGGAAGCTTTCCCAAAATCCGAAGGTGGATGCGATCCTGTGTGCGCCCGGCAACGGCGGCACGGCACGGCTGGGCGAGAATGTTCCGGTCAAGGACGACGACATCCCCGGACTGGTGGCCCTGGCCCGCGACCGCGAGGTGGATCTGGTGGTGGCCGGTCCCGAGCTGCCCCTGGTCCTCGGACTGGTCAACGCCCTGGATAGCGAGGGCATCCCCTGCTTCGGCCCCTGCGCCTACGCCGCCAATCTCGAAGGCTCCAAGGCTTTCTCCAAAAACCTCATGCACGAAGCGGGCGTGCCTACCGCGCCCTTCCGCGTCTTCGACGAATACGACGAGGCCGTGGCCTTTGTGCGCAAGAAGGGTGCGCCCATCGTGGTCAAGGCCGATGGACTGGCCGCGGGCAAAGGCGTGGTCGTGGCCTCCACCGTGGACGAGGCCGTGGACGCCCTCACCGACATGATGGTCAAACGCAGCTTCGGGACGGCCGGTGCACGGGTGGTGGTGGAGGAAACGCTTCAGGGAGAGGAGGCATCCTTTCTCGCCTTCTGCGACGGCCACAACTACGCCCTGCTACCGTCGAGCCAGGACCACAAGGCCGTGGGCGAGGGCGACACCGGCCCCAATACCGGCGGCATGGGTGCCTATTCCCCTGCGCCGGTCCTGCCCGAGGAAAAATACGCCGAGACCGCAGAGCTGTGCATCAAGCCCATCCTCAAGCATCTGGCCGCCAAGGGCGAACCCTTCAAGGGCGTCCTCTACGCCGGGCTCATGTACACCGAAGACGGCCCCCAGGTGCTCGAATACAACGTCCGCTTCGGCGATCCCGAATGCCAGCCCCTGCTCATGCGTCTTGAAACCGACCTGCTGACCATCATGTTCGCCTGCATCGACGGCAAGCTCGACACCATCGAGGTGCGCTCCACCCCGCAGACCGCCTGCGGCGTGGTCATGGCCGCCAAGGGCTACCCCGGTGCGTATCCCAAGGGAATGGAGATTACCGGCCTCGACGAGGCCGACGCCATGGACGGAATCAAGGTCTTCCAGGCCGGAACCCGGCTCGACAAAGGCAAGACAGTGACCAGCGGCGGCCGGGTGCTCTGCGTCACCGCCCTGGGCGACACCCTGGCCCAGGCCAAGGAACGCGCCTACCAAGCCGTGGACAAGATACACTTCGACTACAGCTACCACCGCCGCGACATCGCCGACAAAGGCCTGAAGCGGCTGAGCTGATGCACGGGGGGTGCCTCCGGCCTCCCCCTTCCAGAACTTTTTGGCTCTCCGCCGCAAGGCGGGACCGGGAGAACCAAAACCCGGACAGCGGCGGAGAGGGCCGCACCAAAGCCCCAATCATCCCTCTCAGTTGAAATGTTTTCTTGGCCTGCCCCTGGCGAACCCCGCCCCCCAACCAAAAGGTTTAGAAGGGGAGAGGGGATGGGGGTTCCAGGGGGGAAGGGGAGAGGGGAAACCTTTTCCGAAAGGTTTCCCCTCTCCCCTTCCCCCCTGGCCGCCGGAGGCACACCATACCACACCGCCCACAAAGGAGCGTGATATGCCGCAGGTTGTGATTTTCATGGGTTCCATTTCGGATGAGGAGAAGATGCGTCCGTGTTCGGATCTGCTCAAGGAGTTGGGCATTGATCACGTATTCACGGTCTCGTCGGCGCACCGTACGCCCGAGCGCACGGCCCGGCTGGTGGCCGAGTACGAAGCGGCCGGGTGC
Source organism: Pseudodesulfovibrio alkaliphilus (assembly GCF_009729555.1). NCBI lineage: Bacteria > Pseudomonadati > Thermodesulfobacteriota > Desulfovibrionia > Desulfovibrionales > Desulfovibrionaceae > Pseudodesulfovibrio > Pseudodesulfovibrio alkaliphilus. Next base: position 209,553 of record NZ_WODC01000004.1, on the reverse strand, counting down.
AAGGTGTTCATCTGCGCGGCCGGTCTGGCGGCGCATCTGGCGGGCGCGGTTGCGGCCAAGACCATCCGTCCGGTGCTGGGCGTACCCTTGTCCGCGTCGGCCTTAGGCGGCATGGACGCCCTGCTGGCCACGGTGCAGATGCCTCCGGGCTTCCCGGTGGGCACCCTGGCCCTGGACAAGGTGGGTGCGCAGAACGCGGCCTGGCTGGCGGCCCAGATCATCGCGCTGACCGACGAGGGCGTGGCAGACAGGATCAGACAGGCACGCGACGGATTCAAGGCCTCGGTGGAGAAGGCCGCCGCAACACTGTAGGGCGACGGCTGGCAGGTCGTTGATGCGCATCCTGCTGGTGGACAACGCGGACAGCTTCACCCGCAATCTGGAGCATCTGCTGCTGGCGACCGTGTCCGGGGCGGACGTGGGCGTGATCCCGTATGTCGGTTTGGCAGAAGCCGACCCTGCGGACTTTGACCTGGTGGTCATCTCTCCGGGTCCGGGCAGGCCGGAAGACTACCCGGCCTATGCCCGGGTGTTCGAGGTGGGGCGGCCGGTGCTGGGCGTCTGCCTCGGGATGCAGATCATCAACCAGTGGCGGGGCGGGCGAACCGCCATGCTGCCGGGCTGCATCCATGGCCGGGCAGAGGTCATCGACTGGAACGGACAGCGACGCCAAGTGGCCCGCTACCACTCCCTGCACGTCACCGAGGCAGGACGCGGCCTTGCGGTGCTGGCCCGCAACGATGCCGGGGTAATCATGGCCCTGGGTTCGCGGACGCATGGTCTGCTCGGCTACCAGTTTCACCCGGAATCCTTCATGACTCCCGAAGGAGGGATATTCGTTGTCCATGCCCTCGACTTTCTCGGCCTGCGTTGAGCGCCGGGTCTTCGACGCCCTGGCCGCGGAGCTGGTGCGCGAGACGGACAACTGTCTTGACCAAGGGGCGGATGTGCTTTTGTCGGTGCCCGGCCACCCTGCGGCCACCACCCCGTTCATCGGCGCAGGCCGCGGCGACGAGCTGGTCTTCTCAGCGGAGACAACGCCCGAGGAGGTCAGGGAGTTCTGCTTCGGCTCGCCCGGAGCAGCCTTTGGATTTGTCAGCTATACCTATGGAATGCTCCTGCGCGGCGTCACCTCGGCAAAACCGCTGGATTTTCCCCTGGGGCACCTCAGGAAATACGCGGCCACAGCCGGGTACGACGAGGCAACCGGCACGGTGACAATGAGCGGCGAGGCCCGGGCCATGGACGGCTTGCGCAAGCGCCTTGCCCGGATTGAGCGGAATCCGCCGGATGCGGATTGGCCGCTCCCGCTGTCGGCGGGGCCGCAGGAAGGGCCGGAGCTGTCGTTGCCGCGCAAGGAGTACGAGGCCGGTGTGCGCGAGACCCTGGCCCGGATCAGGGCCGGTGATGTCTACCAGCTCAACCTTTCGACGCGGTTCAGGGTTAAACGGCCGGAGCTGGACCCGGCAGGGTTTTTCCTGAACCTGTGGAGCAGACGGCCTGCGCCCTTTTACGCCTGGTTCGCGTCCGGGACGAGGCGGGTGGTTTCCACCTCCCCGGAGCGTTTTTTGCGTGTGCGCGGCAAGGAGGTGCTCTCCCAGCCCATCAAGGGCACCCTGCGTCTTGAAGACGGTGAAAACGCCCAGGGTCTGGCCGCAAGGCTGACCGGCTCGGCCAAGGAAGACGCGGAATTGTCCATGATCGTTGACCTGATCCGCAACGACATCTCGGCCCACTGCGAAGTGGGGTCGGTGCGCGTGGCGGCGCACAAATCCGTGTTCCAGGTGGACAGGCTGCTCCAGATGTACAGCGATGTCAGCGGAGTGCTACGGACGGACAGGGACTGCCTGGACCTCTTTTTCGAGGCCTTTCCGGGAGGGTCGGTGACCGGGTGTCCCAAGGCGAGTGCCATGGCCGTCATCGACCAGTTGGAGCCGCACTCCCGCGGAGTGTACTGCGGTTCCATGCTGCTGGTGCGTGGGGAGCGCGACATGGATTCGTCCGTGGCCATTCGCACTGCGGTGTGCGACATGCAGACCGGAATACTGGAGTTCTGGGCCGGAAGCGGCATCGTGGTGGACTCGGACCCGGCAAGCGAGTATCAGGAGACAATGGCCAAGGCGGACAAATTTCTGACCCCGGAGGCACCATGATCCACTTCCGCAAGGGCGAATTCACCCACCAGGGCGTGCCCATGGACCCGGCCGCGCCCGCCTTCCGGTACGGTGCGGGGTTCTACGAAACCATTTTCTATAACGGCCGCAAGCCCTGCCATCTGGACCTGCACCTGGACCGCCTCCTCCACGCCCTGCGCGCCTACGGAGCCGAGTACGAAAGCGTGGATTTCGAATCGGTAATCCTGGAGACGGTCAACCGCAACGGCCTGGAGGGCGTTCCGGCCCGGGTCAACATCTTCTATCCCATGGAATCCCCGGCCCACCCGGTGGTCATGGCAGCGCCCTATGAGCCCAAGCCGTTCAAGGCGTACCGGCTGTGCCTGTGCGAGGACAGACACGTTTCGTCCCTGAACGCCTACAAGACAACCAACGCCATGTTCTTCCACCTGGCCAGGGCCAGGGCCGCGCAGCGCGGCTTTGACGACGCGGTGCTGCTTGATTTTTCAGACCGGCTTCTGGAAACGGCCACTGGTGCGCTGCTGCTGCGCCGGGGCGACGAATTTTTCGAAACCGATTCCCCGTATCGACTCGCCTCCACCAGCCTGTGGCTGGCGCGGACCACGGTGCAGATAGCGCCCAAGCCCCTGCCCCTGGACTCCCTGGCCGAGTACGAACACGCCTACATCCTCAACGCCCTCATCGGCATGCGACCCGTGGTCTCCATCGGCGAGGTGGCCTTTGTGCCCGACGAGGATACCTGCCGCGATGTCTCGGAACTGGTGCTTGAAGCACCGCTCTGACCGCGGATCAAAAGCGCCGGACCCGAAAGAAACGACAAGGCCGCCGGAGCGCTCCGACGGCCTTGATTGTGGCGTTTGAACAGCTTAAAAGCTTGGAATATCTTCGACTTTTTCTGTCAACCGGAACTCTCCGCCCTGGATCCAGGACTTGAGCTCGTCGGCCACCTCAAGGGACATGGCGTAGCTGGTCAGGGGAATGGCCGTTGTCTTTTTGCCATTGACCGCGATCTCGCCGCTGCGCAGTTCCTCAAAGGTCACGCGGGTCAGCTGGCGTGAGATGCCGTTGGGATAGTCATAGCCGTAATCCTTGACCGGCATGGTGATGTCCGCATCGCACACGCCGGTGAAGAAGGCCATTTCCTCGTTGAGCATGGGGATGGGAATGCCCACGCCCACGGCCAGGGAAACCCCGTAGCCCAGCAGGGACTGTGCCCGGACATAGCGGGCGTTCATCTGCTTGAAATCACCCTTGAGCATCAGGGTTCCCGAAGGATTCTCGGGCAGGCCGCGCTCGTTTCGCTGGGGCTTGGCCACATGCTGGGTGCCCGCGCCGATGACGTAGCCGATGCCGCCGCCAAGGAAAATACGTGTGCCAAGGCCGATGGTCTTGAGAAAGGGATCGTTGAACAGGGGCGAGAGCTGGCCCGCGGTGGCGTAGTTGGCATTGGCGCAGTTGGACTTGAGGGGTCCCATGTAGGTGTAGATGGTCCGGCTGGTCAGGTTCACGGCGCAGTTGTAGTTCTGGTAGCAGTTGCGCGGGTTGAGCATCACCGCGCTGGGCAGGTCGGCCAGGGTGATGTCCTTGTCCAGCTCGCGGCGCGGATAGCAGTCCGTGCCGTAGGCCTCGGCCCGCAGATGCACGGCCTTGCCGCGCAGCAGGTCCTCCATCACATGCCCGCCGCCGTAGACGAACCGGCCAGGGTGGACCTTGTTCAGCGGGTCGTCCTCGCTGGGTTCGGTGCAGCCCAGGTAGGCGTCCACAGCGGCAATGCCGCTGTAGCAGGGAACATTGTTGAGCCAAAGCTTGGAAACCTTCATCACCGGAGGCTGCTGGCCGATGTTGAAAAGCAGGCCCGACGAGCACATGGGCGAGAAGGTGCCGGTGGTGACCACGTCCACCTCCCGGGCGGCGGCCACCTTGCCCTGCTTGCGGACGATCCCGATCATCTCCTGGGCGTTGACCACCACGGCCTTGCCCTTGCGGATGCGCTCGTTAATCTCCTGGATCGTCTTGTTCACCTGATGCTGGGCCATGGTCCCTCCGAACTCGTTTCAGCCAAATTTCACCGTGTTTTCAACAGGAATCGCATCATGTCCGAAATATGCCCGCAAATCAATGGATTTATCCCTGAAAACAGCCCCGGAACGCTTGGCTTCGCCGCTGTTTTGAGGTATAGAATCGAAGAAATTTCGGGATATTTTCAAGACCCTGAAACGGGTCTTTTTTAAATAATGTTTTCAATACGTTCCACAACCGTCCCCAACAACAAAAATCCATAGTGAAACACTCCCTGCGCCAACATCTGCTTCAGACCAGCACCGACACGGAACTCAAACGCTGGTTCGACCCGCTGCACCTAGTGTATGAGGAGGAAAGCAAACGGGTCGTGGTCGGCTTTCCCCACGCCTTTTTCGCCAAATGGTTCGAGAACGAGGTCCAGGATCGGTTCGAAGCCCAACTGAACATGTTTCTGGGCAACGGCTATGTGGTCAGCTACCGCGACAACGGCACCCCGGACCGATCCCGCAACGACGCCCGCAACGAGGTGGTCAAGCGTATCGACTTCCCCTTTGGCCAGGAGTTTACCTTTGACACCTTCCTGATCAACAAAAAAAACTACTTTCCCATCGCCTCGGCCAGGGAGGTGGCCAAGCAGTCTGCCTCCCTCTTCAACCCGTTCATCATCTGCGGTCCGGGCGGTTCTGGCAAGACCCACCTGATTCGTTCGGTGGCCAACGAAATCAGCAAGAAGCATGAGCACTCGTCCCTGTTTCTGGGCTCCATGGACGAGTTGCACTCCATGTACACGATCCGCTTCAGGGGCGACCCGTTCCGGGCCAGAAACCACCTTTTGGATTATGATTTCCTGTTCATCGACGATTTCCAGAAGATCAGGGAATATCCCCATTTCCAGCAGGAAGTGGTCAATCTTTTCAACCACTTCTACGACAACAAGAAGCAGATGGTCATCGGCAGCCGCGAAAAACTCGCCAATTGCGACTTTCTTGACGACAGCCTGCAATCGCGCCTGGGCTGGGGGCTGATCGTCACCCTCAAGGAGCCGGATCTTGAAATTCGTGTGGGCTACATCCAGCGCCAGTGCCGACTCAAGCGCCTGAGCTTGAACAAGGAGCAGACCCTGACCCTGGCCCAGCATTTCTCTGATTTTCGCTACCTTCAGGGCGTATTGCTCAAGCTCTTCGCCTTCAAGGAGCTGGTCAAGAAGGAACTGACCCAGCGCGATTTCGAACACATCCTGGCCAACACCGAGGAAAAGGCCAGCGATGATCTGACGCCCAAGAAGATCATGGGTGTGGTCTGCGAGCATTTCAACGTCAACATCAAGGAGCTGACCGGCACCAAACGGCATCAGAACATAGCCCAGGCCCGACAGGTGGCCATGTTCCTGTGCCGGCAAATGCTCAACACCTCCTACCCTGCACTGGGTCGCGCCTTTGGGGGCAAGGACCACTCCACTGTCCTCTACTCTGTTAAAAAAATCGAACAAATGCAAGATGATGACTTTGAATTGAAACAACTGTTGAAAACGCTGAAGAATAAGTGTCGCCAAACATGACCCAAGGGCGAAACCCGTGGTTTGAGGCACATTCGGTTCCTGAAGTGTGCCTTGCCATGTGCCCAAAAAATATTTCCATTCCGTCGGTTTGCATTGATTACGAACAAAGGAACCGAGACAATAAATCTCAATCAAGGAGATATTATTTATGTTTCTGAAAGTGAACAGAGATGAAATCATCGAGGGATTGCAGAAGTCGGCCAGCATCATCCCTGCCAAAACCGGGGCCGCCTTCCTGCGCACCATCTGGTTGCAGTGCGAGAACGGAAACCTGAACATCATGAGCACGGACTCCAACCTGGAGTTCATGGGTTCGTATCCTGCAGCCATCGACAAGGACGGGCTGGCCGGAGTCCAGGGGCGGGCCTTTTACGATCTGGTCAAGCAGCTGCGAAACGACCAGGGCGAGATGGTCCTGAGCACCGACGAGGCCGGCCAGAACGTGCTGGTGGAGCAGCGGGCCAGGAAATACAAGTTTCCGGTCAACGACCCCGAGTGGTTCCAGAAGTTTTCAAGCTTCCCGGAAAACGGCACGGTCTTCTGGTCCGGCGATTTCCTGCACGAGGTCATTGACAAGATCGCCTTCTGCATCTCGGATGAGGATTCCATGGAGGCCATCGCCTGCATCTATTTTGTCCCGCGGGAAGTCATGGGAGTCAAGAAGGTCGAGGTGTGCGGCCTCAACGGTCATCAGTTCGCCATGTTCAACTTTGTCAACGACGACATCCACGCCATGCTCCCCGAAGAGGGGGTGCTCATCCAGAAAAAGTATCTTGGCGAACTCAAGAAATGGCTCACGGCCGACGAGATCGAACTGGCCATCAGCCAGAAGCGTCTATTCTTCCGCACCGGGGACCAGCGCGAGACCTTCACCCTGCCGCTGTCCTACTACCAGTATCCCAACTATCACAATTTTCTTGCAAAACTTGGCGACGAGAACGTCTCGACCCTGGAGGTGAACCGGCTGGAAATGGTGGACGCCCTGTCCCGCGTGGCGCTCTTCAACACCGACTCCAATCGCTGCGCCTACTTTACTTTCGGTGAGGGAGAGGTAACGGTCTCGGCCCAGGGACAGGAAACGGGCACGGCGCGAGAATCGCTGGAAGCCGCCTTTTCGGGAGACATGAAGCGCGTTGCCTTTCCCACCAGGAATCTCATAGAAATCCTTAACCATTTCAATTCCCCGACCGTCAAGTTCACGCTGACAGGCACCGAGGCCCCCTGCGGCCTGAGCGGCGCCGACGACCGCGATTACAACGTGATCGTCATGCCCATGATGATTCAGGAAGAGACCTACTACACCGAGGAAAACGTCTAGATGAGCGAAAAACAGTACACCGCCGAATCCATAACCCTGCTCGAAGGGCTCGAGGCCGTGCGCAAGCGTCCGGCCATGTACATCGGGTCCACCGATATCCGCGGCCTGCACCATCTCGTCTACGAGGTCATCGACAACTCCATCGACGAGGCCATGGCAGGGCACTGCGACACCATCAAAGTCACCCTGCACATGGACAACTCCTGCACCGTGACCGACAACGGCCGCGGCATTCCGGTGGACATCCACCCCAAGGAAGGCATCCCGGCCGTGCAGATGGCCATGACCATGCTCCATGCGGGCGGCAAGTTCGACAATGATTCCTACAAGGTTTCCGGCGGTCTGCACGGCGTTGGCGTGTCCTGCGTCAACGCCCTTTCCGAGTTCATGGAAACCACGGTCAAGCGCGAAGGCAAGACCTGGCGCATCAAGTTCGAGCGCGGCGCCGTTGTCCAGGAGCTTGAGGAGGTCGGCCCGGCCGACTCCACCGGGACAACCCAGCGCTTCCGCCCCGATGAGGACATCTTCGAGGTCAACCAGTTCGACTACGATACCCTGCGCAAGCGTTTCAAGGAACTGGCCTACCTCAACTCCGGCCTTGAGATCGAGTTCAAGGACGAGCGCAGCGGCGAGAGCGAGAAATTCAAGTTCGACGGCGGCATCCGGCAGTACGTCAAGGATCTCAACTCCGGTCAGAATATCATCGGCGAGATCGTCTACGGCGAGGGCGAATCCGAAAACATGATCGTGGAATTCGCCCTGCAATACACCTCGGGCTACAAGGAAAACACCTACACCTTCGCCAACAACATCCGCACCATCGAGGGCGGCACGCATCTGGCCGGTTACAAGACCGCCCTGACACGGGCCATCAACAACTATGTGCAAAACGGCGACCTGCCCAAGAAACTCATCAAGAAGCTGACCGGCGACGACGTGCGCGAGGGCCTGACCTCGGTTATCTCGGTCAAGCTGCCCGACCCGCAGTTCGAGGGACAGACCAAGACCAAGCTTGGCAACTCCGAGGCCAGCGGTCTGGTGGCGGGCGTCATCTACGAGAAGCTTAACGTCTTTTTCGAGGAAAACCCCAAGGAAGCCCGTTTCATCATCGAAAAGGTGGTGGACGCGGCCCGGGCCAGAGAGGCGGCGCGAAAGGCGCGTGATCTGGTTCGGCGCAAGGGCGCCCTCTCGGACAACTCCCTGCCCGGCAAACTGGCTGACTGCCAGTCCAAGCGGCCCGAGGACTCGGAGATATTCATCGTTGAGGGCGACTCGGCAGGCGGCTCGGCCAAGCAGGGCCGAGACCCCAAGAATCAGGCCATCCTTCCCCTGCGCGGCAAGATTCTCAATGTCGAGAAGACCCGCATGGACAAGATGCTCGGCAACAAGGAGATCAGGGCCCTGATCACGGCCCTGGGTGTGGGCATCGGCCACGAGGAGGATGAAAAGGATTACGAGCGGTTGCGCTACCACAAGGTCGTGATCATGACCGACGCCGACGTGGACGGATCTCACATCCGCACCCTGCTCCTGACCTTCTTCTTCCGGCAGTACGAGGAGCTGATCACCCGGGGCAACCTCTTCATCGCCCAGCCGCCGCTGTACCGGGCGCACAAGGGCAAGTTCGAAAAGTTCATCAAGGACGACATAGAGCTTGAGACCTTCCTCATGGAGAAGGTGGGTACCGATGTCATCGTCAAGGCCCAGTCCGGCAAACGGTTCATCGAGTCACAGCTCATGGATATGATGGCCTCCATCCGCTTCGTGCGGCAGAAGTTCTCCGAGGCAGAGACCGTGGGAGTGGAGCCCGGCCTTTTCCAGGCGCTCATGAATCATGACGAGCGCATCAGTTTCACCCACTTCGAGACCCACGACCACGAGGCCTTCAAGGCCAGTTTCGAAGCTCGGGGATACAAGGCGTTCATCGAGACTGAACACGATCAGGAAATGAACAAGGACCGCACCTACGTCACCTTCGAGAACACCAACGGCCACCGCATCCGTCTGGCCATGGAGTTCTTCCACTCCAAGCTCTACAAGCAGGCGTACAAGACCTACAACGACCTCAGGCAGACGTGTGAAGGGTTTGACTTCGCCCTGGTTCTCAAGGACGCCGAGAAACCCGTGACAGGCATTTTCGCCCTTTACGACGCGGTTATCGACGAAGCCCAGCGCGGCTGGCAGATCCAGCGCTACAAGGGTCTTGGCGAGATGAACCCGGAACAGTTGTGGGAAACCACCATGCACCCGGAAAAACGGACCATGCTCCAGGTGACCATAGAGGACGCGGCTGCGGCCAACGACATCTTCATGGACCTCATGGGCGATAACGTGGAACCGCGCCGGGCCTTTATCGAGAAAAACGCCCTGGCCGTGCAGGAGCTGGACATCTAGGGTGCGGACCCGGGCGTAAGGAGGATCCTTGCCCGGGCGCAAGGCCCGCGTTCTCCCGGCGCCGGAGCGCCATGATATTGGAAGATTGCCGACGGCCCGCCCTTGCGGGGATGTCGGAGCGCCCGAGGCCGTGTGGCCAAGGGCATAACCGGAGGCAGAATGAGCGACACGATTACCATCGAAAGTGAACTTAAGAAAAGCTATCTTGAGTACAGCCTGAGTGTCATCATCGGGCGCGCCATCCCTGATGTCAGGGACGGCCTCAAGCCGGTGCACAGGCGCATTCTCTACGCCATGCACGACCTGGGCAACTACCACAACAGGTCATACAAGAAATCCGCCCGCGTGGTCGGTGATGTCATCGGTAAATACCATCCCCACGGCGATTCCGCGGTGTATGACGCCCTGGTGCGAATGGCCCAGGAATTTTCCATGCGCGATACCCTGGTGGACGGCCAGGGCAACTTCGGGTCCATCGACGGCGACGCCGCGGCAGCCATGCGTTACACCGAAGTACGCATGGCCCGGCTCTGCTCGGAGTTCCTGGGGGATATCGAGAAGCAGACCGTGGATTTCCGGCCCAACTACGACAACACCATGCAGGAGCCGTCAGTGCTCCCAACCAAGGTGCCCAACCTGCTCCTAAACGGCACCACGGGCATCGCGGTGGGCATGGCCACCAACATTCCCCCCCACAACCTGGGCGAACTCATCGACGGCTGCGTCCATCTGCTGGATAATCCGGGCTGCACGGTTCAGGACCTGATGACCCTGGTCAAGGGCCCGGATTTCCCCACCGGAGGGATGGTTTATGGCGGCCAGGGACTCCTTGATGCCTACACCACAGGCCGGGGTTCCATCCGTATCCGCGGCGTGGTCGAGGTGGAGGAGGCCGGCCGGGGCAAGAAGGACGCCATCGTCATCAGGGAGATTCCCTACGCGTTGAACAAGTCCACCCTGGTGGAAAAGATCGCGGCCCTGGTTCACGAAAAGCGCATCGACGGCGTGGCCGATCTGCGCGACGAGTCCGACCGGCGCGGTATCCGCATCGTTCTCGATCTCAAGCGCGGGGCCATCGCCGACATCATCATCAACGCCCTGTACAAGTACACGCCGCTTGAGACGAGCTTTGGCATCAACATGATGGCCGTTGTCGGCAAGCGGCCCATGCTGCTCAATCTCAAAAGCGTTCTCGACCACTTCCTGGATCATCGGCGCGAGGTGGTCATCCGCCGCACCCGGTTCGACCTCGACAAGTGCGAAAAGCGCGTCCACATTCTCGAGGGTCTGCGCATCGCGCTGGACAACATCGACGAAGTGGTCAAGCTCATCCGGGCGTCCAAGTCGCCCGACGATGCCCGCGATGCCCTCATCGGCCGCTTCGGCCTGACCGAGATCCAGGCCCGGGCGATCCTGGACATGCGCCTGCAAAAGCTCACCGGCCTGGAGCATGACAAGCTTCTGGAAGAACTGGCCGACCTGCTCAAGAAGATCGAATACTTCACCTCCATCCTCAACAACGAGGAGGTGCTCAAGACCGTGATCCGCGACGAGCTGAAGGAAATCAGGGAGAACTACGCCACTGCGCGCCGTTCCGAGCTGCTGATGGCCAACCCGGACTCCATTGACATCGAAGACCTGATTCCCGACGAGGAGACCGTCATCACCCTGTCCCAGCGCGGGTATATCAAGCGCACCCCTCTTTCCAACTACACGGCCCAGCGCCGGGGAGGCAAGGGCATCGCGGGTGTGCAGACCGGCGACGGCGACTTCATCCACACCTTCATGCTGACCACCAACCATCAGCATCTGGTTCTTTTCACCAACCAGGGCAAGATGTTCAAAATCAAGGCGCATCAGGTGCCCGAGGGCAGCCGCTACGCCAAGGGCGGCCATGTGGCCAATCTGCTGCCGCTGGACAAGGACGAGCATATCACCACCGCCCTGTCCCTGCGCGAGTTCGCCGACGACCGCTTCTTCCTCTTCGTGACCAAAAAGGGCATGATCAAGCGTTCCAGCATCGGGCTGTACGGCAATTGCCGGTCTACCGGCATCCGGGCCGTCAACCTGCGCGACGGCGACGAGCTGATGATGGTCCGCGAGATAGAGCCGGACGTGGACTGCATCCTGGTCACGCGTGACGGCTCGGCCATCCGCTTCAACATCAACGATGCGCGGCCGCTGGGCCGGGCAACGGCCGGAGTCAAGGGCGTGGCCCTGCGCGGCGAGGACGAGGTGGTGGCCTGCGTTGTCACCGGAGACCCGGAGCGCGATCAGCTGCTGACTGTCTCGGGAGGCGGATTCGGCAAGCGCACCGGCATCGACCAGTACCGGCAGCAGTCGCGTGGCGGCAAGGGCATCCTGAACATGCGCCTGACCAACAAGACCGGCAAGGTCGTGGGCGCACGCATGGTCAGCGAAAATGACGACGTGATCCTGCTGACCTCGGCCAACAAGATCATCCGCATGTCCGTCTCCGAGGTGAGTCTGACGCGTGGCCGCGCCACCCAGGGCGTGCGGCTGGTACGCATGGACGCCGACACCGCCGTCATCGGCTTCGAGCTGGTCATGGAAGGGGACGAGGAACTCAAGGACGTGGTCTCCTAGGAACTCCATGCAGCGTATTCTGATGCTGATCCTGTTGGCCACGGCGATGATCTTCGCCGTGGCCTGCTCCCAAGAACGCTCCGCGGGCGACGAGGACATCCGGCGCGCCCGCGAGTCCTATTCCAAGGGGTTTTTCCTCGAGGCCGAAAAGGACTATGAGCGTTACCTTCAGGCCGAGCCCCAGGGCGAGTTCCGCAGGGAGGCATGGGACCGCCTCAGCGAGATCGCCGTGACCATCAAGGGGGACATGGACCGTGCCGTGGTCCTGCTTGAAGCCATGTACCTGGAGCTGGGCATGGACCAGGGAGCGGCCTGGCAGATCATGTTTCAGCTCGGCGATGTGTACGCCCAGCTTGGTAACCAGTCCAAGGCCATAGAAGCCCTGGAAAAATGTCTGGCCCACGCCGAGGGTTCGCCCCGGCGCACCTTTGCCACCCTGCTGCGCATGGCCCGGCTGCACCGGGCCATGGGCAATTACGACCTTGTGGCAATGACCCTGGAGAACTGCGCAGACTCGGCAACGGACGGCCACGGCAAGGCCCGCTGCCTTTATGAGCTGGCCCAGAGCTACAGCTTCATCGGCAACTCCAGTCAGGCCCGCCGGGCCTTGAAAGACCTGCTGGCCCTGCCCGATGCGGACGAGGAAACCAGGGTTCTGGGCGTGTTTCTCCTGGCAGACATCCACGAGAGCGAGCGCGACTACGCCAAGGCCCGCGAACTGCTGCGCTCCATCCAGGCCACCTACCCCAATCCCAAGGTGGTGGACGCCAGACTGGCCAACATGCCCGGAGGCAGTGGCAGACCGCTCCCGGCACTGGACCCGGACCCCTCAGACGGACCGGACCACGACGACTCTGACGACTCCTTTGTGCCGCCCCCGGACGAGCGATGAATCGATTTCCCGGCCAGACCGGCCGACCAGGCAGCAAGGGATAGCCTTGAATCCCTGTTTCGTGTTATGGCGGTGGCAAGATCGGCACACGTCCGACAGTGGAACAGGGATATGCGGCAGACCAGATCACTTGGAACGGCTTCCTGGCGGCTACTCGCGGCCGCGCTCCTGCTTCTGAGCCCGGCACTGTGGTCCGCCCCGGCCAGGGCACACCACGAATACCGTGTGCTTCTGCTCAATTCCTATAGCCATACACTCTCCTGGACAGCGGACATCACACGCGGGGTGGAACAGGGGCTGGCCACCCTGGACCATCCTGTTCGCCTCCATGTGGAGTTCATGGACACAAAAAACATATATACCGAGGAGTATCTTGACCTGCTGGCCTCGCAATACCGGCTCAAGTATCGAGACATCCGCTTTGACGTGATCATCGCCTCGGACGATAACGCGGCCCGCTTTGCCCTCAAGTACCGGGCGACACTGTTCGGCGGAGCGCCAATGGTTTTCTGCGGTGTCAACGATGCGGACTTTTTGCAAGAGGGAAGCCGGGGCGGCGTTACCGGAGTCTACGAGGCCGTGGACATCGAAGGGACCATTGCAACCATCCTGTCCCTGCAACCCGGCGTGGGAACCATCCATCTGATCAGCGACGAGACCACTACCGGCAGGATCAACCGGGCCGCCGCCGGGGCGGTCCTGCCCCGGTTTGCAGGACACACCCGCTTCGCCTGGATAGGGGAGACCTCCCTGCCCGAACTGGAAGCCGTTGTTGCTGCCCTGCCCCCGGAGGATGCCTGCCTGTTCATCAGCTACAACCGCGACAGGCTCGGCCGATGGTATGCCTACGACGAGGCAATCGAGCGCATAAGTCGCGCATCTACGGTTCCGGTCTATGGATTCTGGGATTTTTTGCTGAGTCGGGGCAATGTGTTGGGTATCGTAGGCGGAGTGCTCGCCTCGGGTCGGCACCAGGGCTGGCTGGCTGCGGACATGGCCGGGCGGATCATGGCCGGAGAGCGGGCCGAGAGCATCATGCCCGTATCGCAGTAGGCCAACCGGCTCATGTTCGATCAGGCGGCCATGCAACGGTACGGCCTTGATCCTGGCCGCCTGCCAGCCGGGGCCATTCTGGTCAATGTGCCGCAATCCCTACTTGGCCGTTACGCCCTGGAAATCTCGGCCGTGGCCGTTGTCATGGCGGTCATGCTGGTGTCCATCGGACTGCTGCTGGTCGCCGTGCGCGCCCGCAGACGCGCCGAGACCGAACTGGCCCGCCTCAATCGGGGGTTGGAGGAGTTGGTGGAAGAGCGCACCGCACAGCTTACCGAGCGCTCACGGGAACTCGAACGGGCAAATGCGGAGTTGACCAAACTCGACGAACTCAAGACCGCCGTACTCAACACGGTGTCCCACGACCTGCGCACCCCGCTCACGTCTGTACTCGGGTTCTGCAAGCTTATCGGCAGGGATTTCAATAAGTATTTTATTCCGCTGGTCGAGGCTCCCGACAGCACGGCCGGGGCTCTCGGGGACAGAGCTGCCCGCATTCGCGACAATCTGGCCATCATCGAGTACGAGGGAGAGCGGCTTACGAGGCTGGTCAACGACTTCCTCGACCTGTCCAGAATCGAGTCCGGCAACTCGCTCTGGCACGACGTGCGCTGTGACCCGGCCCGGCTCATCAGGGAGGCGACGCCCGTACTTCAGGGGTATTTCGCGGACAGCGGGGTGGTTTTCGAGGTAGATCTGGCCGGACCGTTGCCCGAGGTGGTCGCGGACCCGGACAGATTGCTCCAGGTCGTCAGCAATCTGGTAGGCAACGGGGCCAAATTCACCCGGCAGGGCACGGTGCGCCTGTCGGCTTCGGCCACGGATTCGGGCTGGCTGCGGGTGGCTGTTTCCGACAGCGGCGTCGGCATTCCGCCAGAAGAGCTGGCCCGGGTCTTCGAGACCTTCTATCAGGTCCGCGACAACACCGTGAACGGCTGCGTCCTGCGCGGCAGCGGCATGGGGCTGGCCATCTGCCGCCGTATCGTGGAGCATTACGGCGGCACCATCACCGCCAGGAGTACGCCGGGCAAGGGCTCGGTCTTCATCTTCACCCTGCCGTCCGCCTCCTGAGCCATTTTGGCCGCTCATTCCCGCTTGGTCCCTGTTCGTCTTTCGTGTAATGGAATGCCAGATCAGGTTCCAACCAGCGAGCAACCGTTGAAGATAGCCTTTTGCACTCCCTTCAAGCCCGTGGATCACCCGAACGTCTCGGGCGATGTGACCATTGCCCGCGACCTGCTTGCCACCCTGCGCGACTTCGGACACAGGGTGGAACCGTTGCCGTTCTACCCGGCCAGGGAGATATACCGCAGGCCCTGGAGCTGGCCCGCCGCGGCCCGCGCCCTGGGCCGCATGGTCGAGGCTGCGCAGGACGCCGATTGCTGGCTCACCCACGGCAGCTATTACAAGGTGCCCGACATCTTCGGCCCCACCGCCTCGGCCCGGCTGTCCATCCCCTATTTCCTCTTTCAGGCATCCTATGCCCGCAACCGCGCCCGGCATATCGCCACTTGGCCAGGCTACGCCCTCAACAAGCGGGCGATGCTCCGCGCTGATCATGTCTTTTGCAACCGGATCAACGATCTGGCCGGGTGCGCCAAAATTCTGCCCGGCGAGCGCTACAGCCATGTCAGTCCCGGTCTGCCCGACGGACTCTTCGGCCGCGACGAGGCCGCCAGACAGCGCCATCGGGCTGGATGGGGAGCCGGGCCGGACACCGTGGTGGCGGTCTGTGCGGCCATGATGCGCCCAGGGGTCAAGGCTGTCGGCGTGCAGTGGACCATCCGGGCATGCGCGGCCGCGGCCCGCACCATGGACAAGGGGCGCGACCTGCTGCTGGTGGTGGCTGGCGACGGACCCATGCGGACCGAGCTGGAAGTCATGGCCAGGGCCGCCCTGGGCGAAGGGGTCCGTTTCCTGGGCAGGGTGGACAGGACCGATCTGCCCGGCGTGTTCAGCGCAGGCGATCTCTTCGCCTTTCCGGGCCTAAAGGAAAGCGTGGGCATGGTCTACCTGGAAGCCCAGCACTGCGGTCTGCCCGTGGTGGCCACTGACGACGAAGGGGCGCCCCATGTGGTCGCCCACGAGGTGTCCGGCCTGATCACGTCCGCTTCCGAGGCCGACTTTGCCCAGGGCGTCGCCACCCTGGTCAGGGACGCGGACATGCGCGCCCGGCTCGGAAGCCAGGCCCCAGCCCATGTGGGCATACATCACAGCCTGTCCGTCAATTATCTGGAAATGGCGCGGACAATGGAACGTATCACCGCCACGAGGAGACCCGGACAATGACAACATTCTACTGCATGCGCCACGGCCAGACCGACTGGAACCGCCAATCGCGCATCCAGGGCCGTACCGACACCGTCTTGTCCGAAACGGGCAGGGAGATGGCCCGTGTCTGGGCGCAATCGTTTTCCGAAGGCGCGTTCGACATGATTCTGACCAGCCCTCTGGCCCGTGCCGTGGAAACCGCCCGCATCCTCAACGAGCGCCTTGACCTGCCCCTGCATAGCGAACCCGGTCTGGTCGAGCAGGACTGGGGCCTGTGGACCGGGCTGACCAAGGCTGAACTCAAGGCGCAGCGGGCCAAAGTCGCGGCTCAGGAAAAACGCGGCTTCGGATTCACCCCGCCCGGCGGCGAGAGCCGCGATACCGTGCTCATGCGTACCTGCGACGCCCTCATCGCCTTTGCCCCCGCCCATCCCGGCGCCTCGGTCCTGGTCGTCACCCACCACGGGGTGCTCAAGTGCCTGGCCTACGCCCTGTCCGGCCTCGACTACCTGCCCGGCGATCCCCTGCCCATCGAACCCTACCGGCTGCACCGCATCGAGTGCCTGGACAACGAGCTGGCCCCGGCCCGGATGAATCTGGAGTTCGACGCATTGGCCGCTGCGGTCCGGGATCTGGCCGCGCTGGACATCCCCGAACCGGACCCGCTTAATCCGGACAAGGGAGAACTGGAACGTCAGGAGCGCTGATGCGCGTTCTTTTCTACTGCCAGCATGTGCTCGGCGTGGGCCATGTCTTCCGCTCCCTGGAGATCGTCCGCGCCCTGTCCGGCCATGAGGTGGTCATGGTCGCGGGCGGCGCGGAGATCGACATCTCCCCCCCGGCCAACATGCGCCTTGAGCGCCTTCCCGGTCTGATGATGTCCCCGGATTTCAAGACCTTCATCCCCACCGAGCCAGGGGCCGATGCCGAGGAGGTTCGCACCCGGCGCATCGAGCGCATGCGAGCCCTCATGGACCGCTACCGGCCGGACATCCTGCTCCTGGAGCTCTTCCCCTTTGGCCGCCGAGCATTCCGGTTCGAGCTGCTGCCCGTGCTCCAAGGCATCAGGGCAGGGGAGTGGGGGAAGTGTAAAACAGCATGCAGTCTTCGCGACATTCTGGTGGAAAAGCCTGATCCAGCAAAATACGCCCGTCGCGTCCTCGACATGCTTAATCCCCATTTCGACCTTGTCCTTGTTCACGCGGACCCGGCCCTTGTCACCCTGGACGAGACCTTTCCCGCCGTGGCCGACATCGTTGCGCCCGTGCGCTACACCGGCTATGTGGCGGCCCGGCCCGAACCCGGCTCAGGCGCGGCTCTGCGCCAGGAACTCGGCCTTGGCCACACCCCCCTGGTCATCGCCAGCGCGGGCGGCGGCCAAGTGGGCAACGAACTTGTCCGGGCCGCCATCCACTCCTCCATCCTCCTGGCCACAACGCGGCCCCACACTCTCATGGCCTTCACCGGGCCTTATGCCACGGATGCCGACCACCAGCGCTGCCAGACCCTGGCCGCCGGCCATCCGCATATCTGCGTGCGCCGCTTTACCAGCCGCTTTCCCGCCTACCTCGACGCGGCCGACCTTTCCCTGTCGCTGGGCGGGTACAACACCACCATGAACCTTCTGGCCGCCAAGACATACGGCCTTGTCCTTCCCTTTGCCCAAAACCGAGAACAGTCCATGCGAACCAGCCGCCTCGAACAACGTCACGCCGTCGGGCTGCTGACCCCTGCCGACCTCGACCCCGAACGCCTCGCCCTGTGCATCGCCCAAGCCCTGACCCGCTCTGCCGAGCCCGCTCCCATCAATCTCGACGGGGCGGCCACCACGGCCCGGTTGTTGGAAGAGTTGGCCGGGATGGGACAGGAGTAGGATAATCCGGGGGAAAGACCTTGGGAAAGGTTTCGCTCGGTTCGCCGGATGTCCCTCCCAAAAGGAATTGCCCAGGGGGGCGGCGGGCTGGTAGAGACTTGGCATGTGCGGAATTTCCGGTTTTCTTGATCCCGGTCTGGCGGGCGACGACGCTGGTGTGCGCGGGCTGGCCCGGCGCATGGCGCAAACGCTGGCCCATCGCGGACCGGACGGTTCTGGCGAGTATGCGGACCCGGCCGTGGGGCTTGGGCTCGGGCATCGGCGGCTGGCGATCATCGAGCTGGGCGAGACCGGAGCGCAGCCCATGGTCAGCCGTTGCGGCCGTCTGGCGCTCACCTACAACGGCGAGCTGTACAATTACCGCGCCCTGCGCCGCGAGCTTGAGGAGGCGGGCGGACCGCATCTGCCCTGGCGGGGTGATTCGGACACCGAGGTGCTGCTGGCCGCGTGTCAGAGATGGGGGGTGCGCGGGGCTCTTGAGCGGGCAGTAGGCATGTTCGCCTTTGCCTTGTGGGATTCGCAGCAGAGGAAATTGACCCTGGCTCGTGACCGCATGGGCGAGAAGCCGCTGTACTATGGCCGGGCGGGGAACGCCTTTGTCTTTGCCTCGGAGCTGAAGGCGCTGCGGGTTCATCCGGGTTTTGAGGCTGCCCTGGACATGGAGTCCCTGGCCCTGTTTTTGCGTCATCAATATGTGCCAGCGCCGCGCTGCATCTATCGGGACGCGCACAAGCTGCCGCCCGGATGTCTGCTCTCGGTGGGGGTGGGCGGCGGGCTGCCCGAGCCCGAGGCGTATTGGAGTCTGGCCGGAATGGCTCTGCGGGCCATGGAAGACCCCTTTCTCGGCAGCGCGGACGAAGCCGGGGACCGGCTTGAGGGCCTGTTGCGCGAGGTGGTGGCCGGGCAGAGGGTCTCGGATGTGCCTCTGGGAGTGCTGCTGTCGGGGGGGGTGGACTCAGCGCTGGTCACGGCGTTGATGCAGGCCCAGTCGGCCCGGCCGGTGCGGAGCTTCACCATCGGGTTTTCGGACCGTAATTTCGACGAGTCAGCGGACGCGGCGCGGGTGGCCGCCCACCTGGGCACGGCGCACACAACCCTGACGGCCACGCCCGAGGATGCGCTGGGGCTGGTGGAGAGTCTGCCCGAGGTGTATGACGAGCCCTTTTCCGATGCCTCGCAGTTGCCCACCTGTCTGGTCTCGCGACTGACCCGCGAGCACGTTACGGTGTGTCTTACCGGGGACGGGGGCGACGAGGTCTTTGCGGGATACAACCGCCATGTGAGCGGCCCGGCCCTCTGGGCTCGTTGTGGCCGCCTGCCGGTTCCGGTGCGGCGCGGGGTGGCCTCGGCCCTGCGCTGGCTGTCGCCGGAAGGGTACGACGCCCTGTTTCGGGCCGCGGGCCGGGCGGCGCCCCGGCTGGGCCGGGTGCGTACCCCCGGACTCAAGGTCCACAAGCTGGCTGACGCCCTGCCCGCCAGGGATCGCGAGGATCTGTACTGGCGGTTGGTCTCCACATGGCCTGACCCGTCCGGAGTGCTGTCGGGCCATGGGCGCGGCCTGGAGGGGCGTATCAGGCTGGAGCCACCGAAACTGAAGGATTTCGTGCGGTTTATGCAGTATGCGGACAGCGCGATCTATCTGCCGGGGGTGCTGCAGAAGGTGGATCGGGCGACCATGGCCGCGTCCCTTGAGTCGCGAGCCCCCTATCTTGATCACCGGGTGGTGGAGTTGGCGTGGCGGCTGCCGGTGTCCATGCTGGTGGCTGGCGGAAGGGGCAAGGGCATCCTGCGGCGGGTGCTTGAGAAGCATGTGCCGCGCCATCTGGTGGATCGGCCCAAGGCGGGATTTGACGTGCCCCTGGCACGGTGGCTGCGCGGGCCGCTCAAGGGGTGGGCCTCCGAGCTGCTGGCCCCGGACCGACTGCGCCGCCAGGGGCTCTTTGATGCCGATGCCGTGGCCCGGCAATGGGCGGAGCACCAGAGCGGCAGACGCGAGAATCAGTCCCGCCTGTGGGCTCTGCTCATGTTCCAGGCGTGGTCCGACCGCTGGCTGCCCAAGGAGTGATCCGGGAGATCTTTTTTGCCGGTCAGCACAGTTGGCCCATGCCGACACCGAGCAGGATGGAAATGCCAAGCCAGATGGCAGCCTTGCAGACTCCGGCCAGCCGCCCCGAAGGCTCGTTCTCCCCGTTTTCGGGGCGCAGGAGATATTTCCAGTCAAAGGGCGTGGTCTTGCGGATCATGTTGCCTCCTCGGGCCAGGGGTTTTCCATGGTCCCTTCATAGGCAGGGGCTCCGGCACCGTCCAATCGCAATGCGTGAACCGAGGCATAAGCAAACCGGATTGCCTTGGGTGGCAAAAGGTTCTAGGAGAGCGGGATGGAACTCTATCAGCTGAGGACGTTTATCGCCGTGGCCGACGAGGGCAACCTGACCAAGGCGGCCGAACGCATCCACGCCAGCCAACCAGCGGTAAGCGCCCATATCAAGGCCCTTGAGGGCGAGTTGAACGTGGTCCTGTTCGTGCGTACCCCGCGGGGCATGGTGCTGACCGACGCGGGCCGCGAGCTCAAGGGCAGGGCCGAGGCGGTTGTCCGGGCCGCCGAGGACATGCTCAACCTGGCCAGGGGGCTCAGCCGCGACCTGACCGGCGCCGTGAGCATCGGGCTGAACACGGACCCCGAGTTTCTGCGCGTTGCTGACCTGACCGGGCGCATGGCCGAGGCCCATCCGCGCCTGAGGCTCAAGCTGGCGCAGAGCACCTCGGGCAACATCCTCAAGGATGTGCGCGACCGCAGGCTGGACGCAGGGTTTTCATTTTTCGACAACTGCTACGCCGAGGTGGAGTCGGTCAAGCTGGCCGAAATTCCGGTGCGCGTGGTGGCCCCGGCCGCCTGGAGCGACCGCATCCGGGGCAAGACCCTGGATCAGCTGGCCTCCCTGCCCTGGATCAAGCCGGACATGGGCTGCCCGTTCATGGTCGCCTTTGGTCAGCTCTTTTCCAGCGCCAGCGTGGAGCTGAAGGAGTATGTGGAAGTGGACAGCGAAGAGGTCATCCGCAGGCTGGTGGCCACAGGCAGGGGCATTTCCATTCTCAAGCAGGCCGACGCCGAGGCCCTGGCCCGCGAAGGCACTGCCGTAATCTGCGACACAGGGCCGCGTCTCTCCCTGAACGTCAATTTCGTCACCGCCCGATGCCGGGAAGGGGACCCTCTGGTCCGCGCCCTGGCCGCGGTGGTGGCCGATGTCTGGCGCGGCGCCGGGAGCGTCTGCCCGCCCGCCGGGGGGGGGCGGTGTCACGTGAATACTATTTCTGTACACGAAGACCTTACTCCCTGAATCAGCAGAAGGGTTGTCAGCACCTTGAATGCAAGGAGATGATTGTGTAGAGATTGTCTTGAGATCGAACTCTGACGCTTCTTTGACGCTGGTCCCCTGAGGCAACAAGGCATATCAACCATCTAGGTTTATAGGTATTAAATGAAAATCGTCTCTCTGTTTAGCGGCGCAGGAGGTCTGGACCTTGGCTTGATGCAGGCTGGGCACCGAATTGTGTGGGCTAACGACTTCGATCCAGATTGTGTCAAAACTTATAGGAAGAATATTGGCGATCATATCGTCTTAGGGCCAATCGAAAATATCCCCACGAAACAAATCCCAAATGCGGATGTCGTTGTTGGAGGATTTCCATGCCAAGGCTTCTCTCAGGCCAACCTTCTTCGCTTTGAAGAAGATGATCGGAATCGACTTTACTTAGAATTTCTTAGAATCGTTAAAGAAAAACAGCCAAAATGGTTTTTAGCAGAAAACGTGCGGGGGATATTGAGCCTTGCAAAAGGTAATGCGATTAATCGCATAGAGAAAGACTTTACCGATGCGGGTTTCCGGGTCCAGAAAAAACTATTTAACACGGCAAACTATGGTGTCCCACAGACTCGGCAGAGAGTTATTATCGCAGGGACAAGGGCTGATTTGCCTATAAGTTTAGACTATGTGTACCCAACACCAACGCATGCAAAAACTGGGGCTGATGGTTTACCCCGTTGGGTAACTATTAATGAGGTCTTGGCTGAAATCCCAGAGCCTGAATCACATCACAACCTGCTAAACCACATATGTTCCCAATATAAAGTGACGAACCGCAACTTTACAGGACACAGAATCACCGACCCAGATAAGCCTTCCCCTACTATTTTGGCTCGCGGAAATGGAAAAGGGGGGGTCTGTGCAATCCAACATCCCCGAAATCACAGACGTATGTCTGTACGCGAACAGGCTTTGATACAAACATTTCCTTTGGACTTTCATTTTTGCGGAAAGTTGAATTCTTGTTATCGACAAGTGGGCAACGCCGTCCCTGTCTTGTTCGCTCGCCATCTTGGCAATCAATTGCAGCAATTGTCTATACTTAGGAGGGCCGCGTAATGGACGTCATATCTCTGTTTAGCGGCGCAGGAGGCCTCGATCTTGGTTTGATACAGGCTGGGCACCGAATTGTGTGGGCTAACGACATCTATGAAGATGCTGTAGCGACATACAGGCGGAACATTGGCAACCATGTTGATGTTAAAGACATTTACAATATATCTTCATCAGATATTCCAGACGGAGATGTTGTTGTTGGTGGATTCCCTTGCCAGGGATTTTCCGTGGCGAACTGGAACAGGACAACCGGCGATAAACGAAACAAACTTTATCGAGAAATGGTGCGAGTTATTCGCGATAAGCGCCCCCGTTTCTTTATCGCGGAGAATGTGAAAGGCATTGTTTCCTTGGGGAAGGGAGAAGTGCTTAAGCGTATTATTGGAGACTTCAGGTCTACGGGGTACAAAACGTATTGGAAGGTCCTGAACTCTGCGGACTTTGGCGTTCCACAAAAGCGCATGAGATTCGTGATGTTAGGTGTTAGGGAGGATATTTTCGTGGAGGAGGTCCCCTTTCCGCCAAAGCCAACACACGTTGAGCCTGGTAAGGGATCACTTGGACAACTATTGCCCTGGGTAACCGTAGGGGAGGCTTTAGCGCATTACCCGGAACCTGACGATGCCCCTGACATACCAAACCACGATTACTCAAAGTACAAATTGAGATTTAATGGACATTTGGGACATAGGTATATTGACCCCAACCAACCTGCTCCCACAGTGACTGGAAGAGGAGATGACAAGGGTGGGGTTGTTGTACTACATCATCCTAATAATCATAGACGGATGTCTGCAAGGGAACTTGCTACCGTTCAGTCCTTTCCGGATGACTTTGTGTTTGAAGGAACCAGGACATCCGCCTACAGGCAAATTGCTAACGCAGTCCCGCCAAAATTAGGGCAAGCGATAGGTCGGATGCTCAACGCTGTTGAGGAAAAGTCACGCGTAAGAATTGCTGAGGCAGTATGATTCCCCCGATCAAGCCGTTTGATACTTACAAGTGGAGATGGTTAAGCGTACAACCGACAGAAGGCCTCCTCAAAGCCCCTGTCTTTCTTGGTGTGCTCCGGGCTCTTCAGCAGCATGAAGGGGAAGCATACAGTTCGAGAAGCCTTCGAAATAGACTGCAGCAGGTTAAAGAAGAAACGGGTACGACTGTCTCCTTGGCAAGAGATCCCGACCGCAACATTTTTCGCAATTCTGGGCAATACTGGAGAGGAACTGGGCTGCTTGAACTAGTCCCGGGAGAAATCCGGTTAACAAACCTTGGACAAAGGGTTGCAAGCGGCGTGATAACCCATGACGAATTTGCGGCACTAATGATTCGCAACACCGTGTTGCCAAACCCAAGGACATACACCCAAGACGAGATCAGTAAATGGAGAGACGTTGATCTTCGGATTAAGCCCTTTGAGTTGATTCTTGCGACAATGAGCACCTTGGGAAACTCACGAGGGCTCACAGAGGCATACTTAACCCCAAATGAATTGATTAAGATAGTGATTCCACTCGCAGGGGCCAAGGAGTCTGTTGGGGTGATCGCACATAATGTTTATCGATTTCGCCATGGCCTAAATATGGCAGGTTGGCCAGACTGTGCCCCTGCTGCGAACGACAAACGCTTGGCGAGGGAATTTTTATTATTCCTTGAGAATTTTGACATTTGTAGAGTTACTCCCGCTCAGAACACATATGACCAGCGATTTGTCCTTGATGAATTACTATATGATGTTGTCGAGATTGAGACCCGGGGTTCTTTCTTAGAAGACGACGACAAAGTTGAAGATGAGATTGCAGCATCCCGTGCCTCGGTTTTCCCTGTGCTGATAGAAAGGAAAAGAGTGACGATGCAAGCAATGGCACGCCCTGGGCAGTGGAAATTCCGTCGGGATGTTTTGGGCGCGGCACAAGGTCACTGTTTATTGACAGGCGAGACGATCCCAAACGTGCTTGAAGCGGCGCATATAATTCCTGTTGGCCATGGAGGTAAGGATGAAGTTGGTAATGGCTTTTGCCTCCGCATCGATATTCATAGGTTATATGATGCAGGAAAGTTGCGCGTGTTCTCTAATGGGAGAATTCGTTTAAGCGACGAAGTTGGCGATGCCATCAGTTATTCTGCACTGCCCAATGAGATTGTGCTGCCAGAGCCAATACTTATTGCGAATGTAGACTGGCGAAACCAATACCTGTAACAAGCCGCAAGCATGTGGGGCGGTATCCAAGAAAATCTTACACCGTCCCAATTGTTGGCAATATCAAATATCAACCAAAAACGATTGTCTTCGGTTTGTAAGTACGAGGAACCATACGGATTTCGATAGAAAAAGAAGAGCCCCTAGTATCATTTAGGGGCTCTAATTATTCCATTTTTATGGATAACGCCTCAAGCGACGGGGCCATTTTTTCGGCTGGCGTGAAAGGCTAGTGTCACGTTCGCGAAATTGGCACAGGCCTATCGTTTCCATAAACCATTAAAATGTCGTTATATTCTACGCTGTTTTTCATGTGTTTTATTCCGGAACGCCACACTAGTCGACCTTCTGGTAGGCTTTGGGTGCGGCGTTGCAGATGGGGCACTTGTCCTCGGGCTTTCCATCGGTGGTGTGCCCGCAGACGGAACAGATGTAGAACTCGGCGTCCGCGAACACGTCGGAGTCGGCCTCAAGGGCCTGGGTGTAGAGGGCGGCGTGGATCTTCTCGGCCTCGTTGGCAAATCCGAAATAGCGCAGGGCGGCGTTTTCACCCTCGGCCTTGGCCTCGACCATCATGTCCGGGTACATGGACTTGAATTCGTAGGTTTCGCCCTCAATGGCGTCCTTGAGATTTTCCTCGGTGGAGCCGATGCCTTTCATCAGGCGCAGATGGGCGTGTGCGTGGATGGTCTCGGCGGCCGCGGCGGCGCGGAAGAGCTTGGCCACACCGGGCTTGCCGTCGGCGTCGGCCTTCTCGGCATAGGCGAGGTATTTGCGGTTGGCCTGGGATTCGCCGGCAAAGGCTTCCTTCAGATTCTTCAGGGTCTTGCTCATGGTTGCTCCTTGTCGTTGGTTGAATGGATAGAATGAACTACCCGTTGTGTCTGAAAGCACTGTACCGCAACCCCGAATCGCTCCGCAAGCAAAAAATGAGAATAATTACTATATAGACATAAGCAGCTGAAAAGCTGTGATTTTTATCTGAAGACAAACGGCTTGAACGCTGTGTCTGACTGTCATATGAAGAGCCGCCCCTGCCCGGAGGAAAGGATGAAATCCGGGCAAGGGCGGCTCCAACCCGCATGGTGTATGGGGCCTTGGCCCCGAAAGATCAGAATCCGCGTGTGAAGAGAGTCAGCGCAAAGGCGGCTACTCCGGCGGACACGGCCTCTCCGGCCCGGCGGATCCGGGTGCGGCGGCGACGGGAGATATGGGCGGCGCGGGCGCTGTTTTCAGCACGGCGCTGCATGGCCATCATTGCCAGACGGGTATCGCATTCCATGCTCATGGGTGTCTCCTTTTCCTTGCCCCGGAAGCGGGGTGCCACCAAACGGGCGGTTTTCCATACCTGCATATCTACGGAAACCCTTGAAACCAATCCAATTGTATTGTTCGATGCCCTTGTTCGGTTTTCCTGATCAAGGTGACGAATGTGTATCGGCCAGGGTGATTGACATTTGTGGCAGTGTGCCGGAGAAGGAGACATGGAACTTTACCAGCTCAAGACCTTTGTGGTGGTGGCCGAGGAGGGGCACCTGACGCGGGCCGCCGAACGGCTGCATGCCAGCCAGCCCACGGTCAGCGCCCACATCAAGGCGCTGGAGGAGGAGCTTGCGACCCGGCTCTTCATCCGCACGCCCAAGGGGATGCGCCTGACCGAGGCGGGCGGGCGCTTGCGCCGCAAGGCCGAGGAGGTGCTGCGGGCTGCGCGGGAGCTGCGGATCGAGGCAAGGAACATGGGCGGCGAGCTGGTGGGCGAGCTCTCCATAGGGTTGAACACCGACGCCGAATACCTGCGCATCGTGCCCCTGCTCAATTCCCTGGGCGAGCGCCATCCCAAGATAACGCTTCAGATTCTGCAAAGCGCCAGCACCGCGGTGCAGGGCCTCATCGCCCAGGACAAGCTCGACTGCGGATTCATCTTCGGCCCGCCGCGCAATGCAGACCTTCTGGCCCTGCGGCTGGAGGCCACCCGCTTTTTCGTGGCCGTGCCCGACATCTGGAAGGATCGCATCGCAGGGGGGCTCGCGGCCCTGGTCGAGCTGCCCTGGATCATGGACCCGGGCGACAATCCGCTTCAGCCGATCATCGGGCCGTTCTTCGCCTCGCGCAACCTCAAGCCCTGCTACGAGATGGAGGTGGACGGCGACGAGGTCATCCGTGTGCTGGTGGCTGCTGGCAAGGGCGTGTCTCTGCTGCGCGAGAACGAGATCAAGGCGGCCAACCGCATCGGCGTGGTCCACGCCGTGCCCTTTGACGAGCTGACCATCGACCTGCATTTCGTCTGTCTTCGGCGGCGCGACCAGGACCCGGTCATGCGGGCGGTCATCGACCATGTCCGCAAGGTCTGGGATTTGGAGTAGGGGAGGCTTTGGCCCCACCGGATCAGATCTTGTCCTTCACCTGCCGGAAAAACTCCTGGAGAAAGCGGGGCGATGTCTGCTCGCCGTTGACATCAAGGCGGTCGAGCAGCACCACCAGATTGCCGCGAGGCGTGGTGGTGGAGACGAAGTGCAGGGCGTGGGCATCGCCGCCCGGAGTCTGCATGGTGAAGATCCAGGTGTCCTCGTCCCGGTGCCAGTCGGACAGGGAGGCGCCGCTTTCCTCGGCCTCGCGCACCATCACCTCCACGAAGTTCCCCAGGGACATGCGCCCCGGTACGCCCAGGAATTCGCCCTGATCGTTGCGGATGACGATGGGCGTGTTCAGGAAGGCGTCCGAGGGCCGCTCCAGAGCCGTGCGTCCCGAGTTCGTTGCGCCGGGGGCTTCGGATTTTTCCAGGGTGTAGGACTTCACACCCCCGCCCGGGGAGGTGACATTGACGACCTTTCTGGCCCGGACAGGTGGCGGGGTGGTTGGCCCGCCGCTGTCGGCCTTGGGACCGGCACCGCCCCCGGCATCGGTCGAGGAGGACGCCGCGAGAGTGTCCGATGCCGGGGTGGTGCGTTCCAGGAGAAGGGTAAACGTCTCGTTGTTGCGCTGCTGCACCTCGATGAGGCGCTGCATGGCGGTCTCAAGGGCCTGCAGCCGCTGTCCGGCCTTGGCCTGGGCCGTGGCCAGTCCGGCCATGCCCTGCATCATCTGCCCGGCGGTGGCGAAGAATTTGTCCAGGTATTCCTGGGAAACCACGCCAGCCCCCGCGACCTCCGGGGATGCGTCCTCCGACCGGGACGGCTGGGCAACCCGTCTGCGTTCGGCAGGAGACTCCCTAAAGTGTTCCTTGAGGGTTTTCCGCGTCTCGTTGACAGACATGCCCTTGTCAAAGCAGTCGCGAATCCTGAGGCAGACATCAGCCGCCTCCTTTCTGAACCGGATGGGCTTGCCGTGGGTGAGCACAGGGATGAACCCCGGGAACTTGCGCCGGTAGCTCTTGATGGTCGTTTCCGAGACCTTGCAGAGGGCGGCAAGATCCTTATGCGTGTACGCTTCTTCCATTGTTTCCGCCGATGCCCCGTGCGGGCGGGGCTTCCCGCCCGGGGGCAGGGTCCATGAGGCGCAGCCGCCTGGGGCGGATGCGCAGCTTGCGGCTCCAGACGCAGGAGACCGCGCCAGTGCCCCGGAGCAACGTCCGGGGCCAGGTCCGGCCGAGCCGGACAACCACGTTCAAGGGGGTGGGGGCCATCGCAAGTCGTACCTTCACAAGACCTCCCCGTAATTTCATCGTCACCAATCGTCACCCTTATCGGTCACTGTAAAACAGCGTGTGGCAACTTATCGAACCATTATCCCGAAATTGTCTAGAGGTCAACGGGCCAACAGATTTTCAGGGAATTTTCATGGATCGGGATCGGGAGCGGGTGTTGGAAGCGCCCTGCGTCGAAGAATCGGCAGCCCTGCTGCGCCGGGCGTGCTGCCTGGATGCCTCTCGGCCTCTGGCCGCATCCATCCGAAGCGCTCCAGGAAGAAGCGGGTTGCGAAAAAGTGTTCGAGTGCAAGGCGCGGAAACAGGGCAAGCCCGAAGCGTGGTTCTCCTGCGCGAGGGGCTGCCCTGTTTGAAGCAACGACGCAATCGGACGCTTTTCGCGATCCGCTAGAGGTGGCGGGAGATGGTGGCGTGTATCCTGCGAGAGGCGGACTCGTTGCCGATAAGGCCGACGCGTACCGTGATCTCGGTCAGGTTGTCGCCCACCAGTTTCAGAGAGATGATCACCGTGTCGCCGGAGAGCTTGCCCGTGATCTTGCCCGAAGTGCCGTCCCTGGTCTCGCTGGTCACAGGAATGGTCAGCTCCCGGCAGGCGGCCAGGGAGGCGTCGTAGGCCTTTTGGAAGGAAGCGTTGTAGGTGTTTTTCGCCTGTCCGTCGAAATAGACATAGGTGCCGGCGGCTGCGGCGCCGCCCAGAAGAATGGCGCCGCATCCGGCGGAGCCCAGGAGGGTGACCAGGAGCAGGGCCGTGGCCACGGCGCGGGTAATGGGGGGCATGGTTTCTCCTTGGCGGTCAGTTGATGGTGATGGATGCCACGTCCCGCTTGTAGACCACAGCGGTTTCGGGCTGGAAGTTGTTGCGGTTGAGGGTGGTGAAGGTAAAGGTGTTCGGGCTGTCCGTGCCGAGATAGAGCCGGGCCTCGGTGAAGAACATCTCCTTGCGGCCCCTATCCACCACGGTCAGGGTGTGCTGGTCGCGGAAGGTGATGGAGGCCCACATCTGCAGGTCGCTTAATCGCGTGAAGCTGACCACGGTGCTGGAGCGGCTGTTGAGCTTGCCCGAGAGGTAGATGTAGAACTTGCCGAGCTTGACGAAGTCCATGATCTCCAAAATCGTTCCGTCGCGCAGGGTCATGGTGCCCAGGGGCTCCAGGCGCAGGTCGTCCTTGATGACGCTGACGTATCCCGAGCGGGCGGGGGCAGGCTCCTGGTCGGGATCAAAGCCCTCGGCTGCCTCGCGCATCCGGTCCGGGTCCGTGTCGCTGGTTTGCCCGGTGTCGGGTTGCGGCTCGTCCTGGCGGGCGGCGGCCTCGTCGCTTTCGTCGTGTCCGGCAGGCTCCAGGTCCTGTTGCAGGGATGCCGGAGCCGGTGCGTCGTCGTACGTGTCCAGGGCGAGGGCGCCGGAGGCCGTGGCGAGCAGGAGCAGCAGGGTCAGAAACAGGGTCCGCATGTATCCTCCGAAAAAGGGCTGGGCATGGACTGACGTGACGGCACGTTCGTAGCACAGACTTGGGAAAAAGTCTAAACTCTGGAGACGGCCCGATTTACAGGCCGGGCGGGTCTTTACAAATCCCCTTGGGCTATATACATCATTCGGACATTGATAATTCAAGAGGTTGCGGGTGACAGTCAGGGCGGTCCGCGTCGCTGGCCGGGAGCGGCCTGTCCGCGTGGGAACTTGCATGGCAATGGTTTTTTTGCTCGTCAAAGGCGTTGCCGTCTGAGCCGGATGTGGTCTGGCGCAATGTGTTTGCTTACGGTCTGGCAACAGCGGGGGGTCTGTGAATTTTCATCATTTCATAATTACGCGTTTCAATGTGAACATATATCCCATCGATTTTCCCAAGCGCCTTGAGAACACATGGCTTTCCCTGAGGCTCGACCTGTTCCAGAGATATTGTTTTCCCACCGTGTTCGCCCAGCAGGAACAGGGCTTTACCTGGTTGGTTCTGTTTGACGAGAAGACTCCGGCACACATCCGAAAGATTATTGGGACGTACGCAAAATATCAGAATTTTGTCCCGGTCTATTGCGGTGCGTATAACACGATCCTGCCAACTGTTGCGGAGCGTATGAAAGCGCTTGCGCCGGACGCGGAATGGTTTGTGACAACCCGATTGGACAATGACGACGCACTGTCGATTGGCTTTGTCCACTGCCTGCAGGAGATAGTGAGGTCACTGGGAGAAGACAATCTCAAGCCTGCCGATACGCTGTATATAAATTTCCCCAACGGCCTCCAGCTGCATGACGGGATTTATTACGATTTTAAGGATGTTACCAACGCATTTGTCAGCCTGGTGGAGCGTAGCGCGAATCCTCGTACCGTGTTCTGGGTGGACCATCCGTCGATTCATGATGTGTCCCCGGTCGTTCAGGCCGAGACAAAGCCGCTCTGGATGCAGATCGTGCATGATATGAATGTGTATAATTATATCCGCGGCGAAAGAATCGAAGGGGCCGATTTTTCCGCAGAGTTTCCCTGTGCCATCAATAATGCCTAGGTCAATGGCGCGTCCCTTGCTCCGGGTCTGTTCAGGAATTGCATGATAGCCAAAGTCGCCTGCGCCGCCCTCATGGGCATTGATGCCTTCAAGGTGGAGCTTGAGGTGGATCTGTCCCGTTCCGGCATGCCCTGCTTCACCATGGTCGGGCTGGCCGAAGGCGCGGTGCGCGAGGCCAAGGAGCGTGTCTTTTCTGCGCTGAAAAACTGCGGGTTCAAGGTGCCGCCCGCGCGGATCACCGTGAACCTGGCCCCGGCCGACGTGCGCAAGGAGGGCAGCGCCTATGACCTGCCCCTGGCCGTGGGTATCCTCTGCGCCATGGGGGTTGTTCCCCTCAAGGCGGTGGAGGGGTGGTACATGGCGGGCGAGCTGTCCCTCACCGGGGGGCTCAAGCCCGTGCCCGGGGTGCTGCCCCTGGCCCTGGCCGCCCGCGCCGGGCGGGGGCGGGGCATCATCGTGCCCGGAGCCAACGGCCGCGAAGGCGCGGTGGTCAAGGACATCCCGGTCATCGGGGCCGCGGACCTGGGCCAGGTGGTTCGGCTGTTGCTGGGCGAGGAGGCGGTGGAGCCCGCGGCCGTGGACATCGACACCCTGTGGGCCGAGCGTCGGACCTTCCTGAGCGACTTCGCCGAGGTCAAGGGCCAGGAGCACGCCAAGCGGGCCATCGAGATCGCGGCTGCCGGGGGGCACAACCTACTTTTCATCGGTCCGCCCGGTTCGGGCAAGACCATGCTTGCCAAGCGCATCCCCACCGTGCTCCCGCCCCTGCGTTTCGAGGAGGCGCTGGAGGT
This sequence comes from Pseudodesulfovibrio alkaliphilus, assembly GCF_009729555.1. Taxonomy (NCBI): domain Bacteria; kingdom Pseudomonadati; phylum Thermodesulfobacteriota; class Desulfovibrionia; order Desulfovibrionales; family Desulfovibrionaceae; genus Pseudodesulfovibrio; species Pseudodesulfovibrio alkaliphilus. The sequence goes on along the minus strand of NZ_WODC01000004.1, from coordinate 177,874 downwards.
GACCAAGATCTATTCCGTGGCCGGGCAACTTCCCAGCGGCCAGGCGCTGATGGTCACGCGTCCTTTTCGGACCCCCCACCACACCATTTCCGATGTGGGCCTCATCGGCGGGGGCCGCTACCCCCAGCCGGGCGAAACCTCCCTGGCCCATCGGGGCGTGCTCTTCCTTGATGAGATGCCCGAGTTCAAGAAGTCGGTGCTGGAGGTGTTGCGCCAGCCGCTGGAGGACGGAGAAGTGACCATCTCCCGCTCGCTGGTGTCCCTCAGGTATCCGGCGGACATCATGCTGGTGGCGGCCATGAACCCCTGCCCTTGCGGCTATCTGACCGACGACACCCACCCCTGCACCTGCTCGCCCCTGGCCGTGCAGCGCTACCGCTCACGCCTGTCCGGCCCGCTGCTGGACCGTATCGACTTGCAGGTGGAGGTGCCGGCCGTGCCCTATGACGACCTCAAGCAGACCCGGGGAGACATCGACTCGGCCACCATGCGCGGCCGCATTCTGGCGGCCCGGGAGATTCAGGCCGTGCGCTACGCGGAACAGCCCATTGCCCTCAATTCCGAGTTGACCGGCACAGCCCTGGAGGAGTGGTGCCGCCTGGGCGAGACCGAGCACGCCTTTCTCAAGCGGGCGGTGGAGACCCTGGGTCTTTCGGCCCGGGCCTATGTGCGGATTCTGCGCATCGCCCGGACCATCGCCGACCTGGAGGCGGCCGCCTGGATCGGCCCGGCCCATCTGGCCGAGGCCATCAACTACCGGAGCATGGACCGCCAGGGATAGGCTGGGCTGGGCGGACTACCCGGCCTTGCCCGCGTCATCCTCAAAGGTCAGGATGTCTCCCGGCTGGCAGTCCAGGGCGCGGCAGATGGCGTCCAGGGTGGAGAAGCGCACGGCCCTGGCCTTGCCCGTCTTGAGGATGGACAGGTTCTGCTGGGTGATGCCCACGGTGGTCGCCAGCTCCTTGGAAGACATCTTCCGCCTTGCCAGCATCACGTCGAGATTGATGTGTATGGTCATGACTTCCTAGACCGTCAGGCGTTGCTCTTCCTGAAGTTTTCGGCCCTCATCCATGACCTTGGAGATGAGGATGATCATCAGGCCGACCACGATCAGGGTCACGTTGCTGTCTTCGATGGCGAGTGTGACCATGCGCTCGCCCTCAGGATTGTGCGCGGTCAGGGCCAGGGTCTGCAGGGCTCCGGCGGGCAGGGCCAGTATCTGCTGCGCCATGAGCGCCCAGCCGATATCGCGAAGGCGGGCGACGTTCGTCTTTTCAAAGAAGGCTCCGGCAGCGTAGAGGTCGAAAAGCCGCCACAGGGACCGATACGCATACATGACCGCCGCACCGGGCAGCATGGCCGCGCCAAAGCAGGCCAGCCGCTGCCATGTTCCCAGAGGGGCGTCCGCCGAAACAAGCCCGGCCCTTTTGAAGGCATCCAGCTCCAGCCATTGGCCCCCTGCTCCGGGATCGGCGACCAGCCACACGGCCAAGACGCCTATCGGATACAGGATGAAGAGAGCGCGAAAGAGCAGAGCGAATCGTTTGCTTGGTCTTTGAATGGTGTTCACAACCACCTCCTTGCTGTTTAACGATGTTGTATTGTCGTTAATCAATAATTTTTTGTTGAGTGTCAAGAAAAAACATGGCTTCTGTGTCCGCTGTCGGATAGTGGGAAGCCGGGCAGGGAGGGGGCTGGATTGCGTCAGGGGAGGCTGGGCGGGGCGGATGTGCGAAATCGCATCCTCAACGATGGGGCGGCGGTTTCGTCAAGGAGAGGTTCTCCCGCCGCCGCCCCGCATCATCCGGCTATCATTGGGCAATCAGCGGGCCATCAGCGCGAACACGCCCCACCCGAGGTATTCGCGGGTGTAGGCGGCGTAGCGTTTTGGTTCCGAGGTCAGTTTGGCCCGAACGTCATTGGCAAAGTCGTCGCCTGGGTTTGCGTCAAGCCATCGGCGCATGGTAAGCCATTTGGCCGCCTCGTACCTGTCCCAGCCGTCCTGGTCTGCCAGAACCATTTCCACAACATCATAGCCAAGGCCGTCGAAAGACGCGAGCAGGTCGGGAAGCATGAGAAAGTCGGCAAGAGCCCCGGCATCACACCTCTTGGCAAATTCATCCGTCGGCGGCATTCGCAGCCAGTAGGGTTCGCCGATGAGGATGATTCCCCCGGCGCAGAGGCTCTTGGCCAGAAGCTCTATGGTTCCGGCGACTCCCCCCCCGATCCATGTGGCACCCAGACAGGCTGCCACTCCGACCTTATGGTCCGCAACGTAGCCGGCGGCGTCGCCGTGAATGAACTCAACCCGATCGGCGACCCCGAGTTCTTCAGCGCGCAGTTTCGCTTGCCCGGAGAACAATCGGCTCAGGTCGATGCCGACGCCGCTGATTCCGTGATCGCGTGCCCAGGTGCACAGCATCTCGCCCGAGCCGCTGCCGAGGTCGAGCAGACGAATCCCCGGCTCCAGGCGCAACGCCGCGCCGAGTGTGGCGAGTTTTTCCGGCGTGAACGGGTTGTGGATGCGGTGTGCGCTCTCGCTGATGGTGAAGATGCGTGGGATGTCCAATGCAGAAGCTCCTGTTGAGGGTTGTTGTTTGAATCGCCTTTTTCGAAATGCCGCCCTTGTGCCGAAAGATCCTTGGGAACACGCTCTGCCAAGAGCCGCAATCAGCCGAAGAGGCAGACACTGTTTCCGTATATACGGGGGAATCGGCCAATCGTGTGTGACGATACTACGCGCAGGCGCAGTGTGCATGCTCTTCTTTGGTTCAGAAAAGAAAAAGCGCCCCGATCAAAGTCGGGGCGCCATGGGTTAGCCGGTTTTTTCGGCATTGATGATTTTGTATATAGCCTTTTCTGACAAGAGGAAATGCTCGGCCAATTGGGCAACAGTGCAACCAGCCAATCGTCTGGACAGAATTTCTCTGTTTCGTGCCCGCAGTGTCTCTCTTGTCTGCGTATTTGCACCCCACGACAGCTTGTTTTCTTCCTTGCGCGGGATGTAAATATATTCACCGTCTATATACTGCTGCACAGCACTCAAAAGATTGTGCGGCAGGATGTCGACTGCTTTTTTATAGCTCATTATGCTCCTCCTGTTGTTGAATCAGGATTGAGCAAGAGCTATTGCAGAGAGGTTACGTTTTTATGCAATAGCCCTTGCTAAGCATAACGCACAGAATCCAAATGCGTAAACATCAAGTCTCCTTGGTGGTGGTTTTGGAAAAAATATGGGTTTCAGGTGGACTTGTCAATGAATGCGGTGCCGTTGCCGGTGAAGGGTGAGGGTTGCCGTCAGGGGGCGAGGGAGACATGCCGCCATTTGTTTGCGCCTTCTGTCCAGGGTCTTGACTTGCGCCCCTGCCCGGGCGTAGCCCGGAGTGACCGCGCCTGACGGCAGGGGCGGCAAACCGTCACAAGGGGCATCCATGCTGGGCGTTCACGATCTTGCGCTTTTCATCGTCTCCGGCCTGTTGCTGAACATCACTCCGGGCCAGGATGTGGCCTATATCGTCAGCCGCAGCGCGGCCCACGGGTTGCGCGACGGGAGCGTGGCCGCTCTGGGCATCGGGGCCGGGTGTTTTGTCCATGTGTTTGCGGCCGCCCTCGGGCTGTCGGCCATCCTGGCCACCTCGGCCACGGCCTTTCTGGTGGTCAAGCTGGCTGGCGCGGCCTATCTGGTGTGGATCGGCGCTGGCATGCTCCTTGGCCGGGGCAACGGCCGGAGCGCTGCAGGCGGCCAGGCCCGCGGAAGCGCCAGGCTGGCCCGGGCCTCTGCCCGCAAGGTCTTCACCCAGGGGTTTCTGACCAACGCCCTCAATCCCAAGGTGGCCCTCTTCTTTCTGGCCTTCCTGCCCCAGTTCGTGGATGCCGGGGCCGGGTCCAGGCCCCTGGCCTTTTTGCTGCTGGGCGTGATTTTCACGGTCAATGGCACACTCGTCAACCTGCTCTGGGCGTGGTCCGCGGCCCGGCTCTCCACCATGCTCGGCGGCGGCGGGCGCTTCGGCGTCTGGATCAAGCGGGCGGTGGGTGCGCTTTTTGTCGGGTTTGGCGTGCGTCTGGCCCTGGCCGATTGACGGGGTTGCGTCCTTGGCGGGCGGGGGAGGCGGCGGAATGTGCGGGAATGGTTGCACTGTACGCTCGGCGCAACTGAAGACCCGGTCCGTGGGCCGGAAGCCGCCTCCTGGGGCGGGGTGCGAACCGGGCGGAAGCCGGTGCGCGGCTAGCGGCGGGGGCGGGGTTCTCTGGGCCGCGCTTCGTTGACCTTAAGGGTCCGTCCGCCCATGTCCTTGCCGTCCAGGGCCTCAATGGCCGCCAGAGCGTCGGCGTCGTCCATCTCCACGAAGCCGAAGCCCCGGAACCGGCCGGTCTCGCGGTCCTCCACCAGTTTTACGGACACGACGCGGCCATGGGCACCGAAGAGGTCGCGGATGTCGTTCTCGGTAACGCTGAAGGGAATGTTGCCGACATAAATGCTTTTCATTGCAAGAGGCTCCAAATGAAATGGGAATCCGGCGGTGAGGCTCGCCCGCCGGGATTGCCCGGCGGGCGGCCGCCCCGCGCCAATGCCAGCTCATGCTTTCGGTCCGCCCAAGGCGCAGCGGTGGGCGCACGAGTAATTCTGCCGTTACGCCAGGGCGGAAATTTCGTCAACCCAATTCCCGTTTTTCCAGCGGTTCTTTCCGGTTATGGCGGCCGGTTGGGCACTGCGGGGCGCCCCTTGCCCTTTGCCCATTACCTATGTAGAGGTAGACCCCTGCCGCCCCCAGGGGCGAGCACCATCGCAAGGAGCAGTGCATGGCATCCACCGTTGAAGAGATCACCATCAATTATTCCGAGGATAACCAGCTCATCGTCAAGGAGCTGGACAAGGTTGTCCTGTCCAAGGGCGCCTGGGCCACCATCGTTTTCCGCTACCAGGAATTCAACCGCGCCAAGGGCGAATACGGCCCGGAGAAATTCTCCATCCGCCGCTACCAGAAGGTGGACGGCTCCTACCGGCCCAAGTCCAAGTTCAACATTTCCAGCCAGGCCCAGGCCCAGAAGATCGTCGAGGCCTTGAGCGCCTGGATCGACTAGCCGGGCAGACCGGAGTCCCCCGGCGGATGACGATGCAGACTCTGACCGACGGCGCTTCGGCGCAGCCCGGCGGCCCGCTGGGGGCGCACATGTCCATCGCCGGGGGGCTGCACATGGCCTTTGTCCACATCGGGGCCGTGGGCGGGACGGCCCTGCAGCTGTTCACCCGCAATCAGCGCCAGTGGCGCATCCCCGAGCTTTCGGCCCTTGACGCGGCCCTCTTTGCCGAGGCATGGGCCCAGTGGGGGGAGTATCCCGTTGCCGCCCACGACTCCTACCTGATCAACCTGGCCTCGCCAGACCCGGAACTGCAGGAGCGCTCCCTGGTCGCCTTTGCCGAGGAGCTGCGGCGCGTGGAAACCCTGCGGATACCGTATCTCGTCACCCATCCCGGCTCCCACCTGGGCCAGGGTGTGGAGACGGGCATCGCCCGATACGCCGAGGCCCTGGACCGGGCCTTGGAGCGTTCGGCCACGAGCCGGGCCATGGTCCTGCTGGAGACCACGGCCGGCCAGGGCACCAACCTCGGGGCGAGCTTCGAGGAGCTGGCCCGGATCATGGAGCGCTCGGGCCATGCGAATCGGCTCGGCGTGTGTTACGACACCTGCCATACCTTTGCCGCGGGCTACGACATCCGCACTCCCGAGGCATACGCTGCCACCTTCGATCATTTCGACCGGGTCATCGGGCTTGACCGGATCAGGTTCTTTCACCTCAATGACACCCGGACCGGCCTGGGCGAGCGCAAGGACCGGCACGAACACATCGGACAGGGGGAGATCGGTCTTGCGGGTTTCGGCCTGCTCATGCGTGATCCCCGTTTTGCCTCGGTGTCCAAGGTGCTGGAAACGCCCAAGGAAACGGATCTGGCCGACGACGTGCGCAACCTTGCCATCCTGCGCGGACTGGCCGGGGGCGACGGGGGGCGGCCATGAGCCGGCTGGAGGCCATCGTCTTTGACTTTGACGGCACCCTGGCCGAGCTGACCCTTGATTTCGACCTGATGAAGCGCAAGATCGCGGCCCTGGGCGAGGTGTTCCTCGGCGAGCGGCCCGAGCCGGACGGCACCCCCGCCCTGGAGTGGCTCGATCAACTGGTGGCCCGGACCATGGCGATGGACCGTGACGAGGGGCTGGAGTTCGCCTCCCGCGGCAGGCTGGTCCTGGCGGCCATGGAGCTGGACGCGGCCCGCGAGGGGCGGCTCTTTCCATTCACCCGTCCCGCCCTGGCCCTGCTGCGCGATCGGGGCGTGGCCACCGGAGTCATCACCCGCAACATCTCTGCCGCAGTGCGCCTCGTGTTCCCGGAGATCGAGACCGAGGTCGGGGTCTTCCTGGCCCGTGAGGCGGCGGTGCGCGTCAAGCCGGACCCGGCCCATCTGATGCAGGCCCTTGAGCGGCTGGGCGCGAATCCGGCCCGGACCCTGATGGTGGGCGACCACCCCATGGATGTGGAGACAGGCCGACGCGCTGGCGCCCTGTGCGCCGCCGTGACCAGCGGCCGCCAGGGGGCCGATGCCTTTGCCGCCATGGAGCCTGAGTTCATCGCCCCGGACGTGGGCGCCCTCCTGCCCCTGCTCGACAAAGCCGGACTGATCTGACCCCAGCCCCTTCCCGCGGACTCCGGGGCCGTACGGGTGTGGCGAATGGGCGACGATTGTCAGCCGTGACATGATTTATACTGTTCGCGTCGGAGCGGATGCGCTACACCTGCGCTGTCGGGCGGGCCGACCTTTCCCGCCCCCAAGGTCCACACAGGAGGGAAGTCATGCGTTTTCAGGACTGGAGCCTCAAGCTCAAGATACTGTTGCCCACATTTCTGATTGTTGCCCTGGTGCTGACCGTCAGCACCTGGATAATGACTGACAAGTCGCGCTCCCTGGCCGTGGAGCAGGCCGAGGCCCTGGCCGGGAACATGGCCCGTAGCTACAGCCTGGACGTGGGCCAGACCCTGGGCCGGGCCATGGACGTGACCCGGACCCTGGCCGCCATGTTTGAGGAGGGGGCCAACTATCCGACCATCCCTGACCGGGAGTATCTCGACGGGGTGCTCAAGAAAACGCTCACCGCCAACCCGGAGCTGTCCGGGGCGTGGTGCACCTTTTTGCCCGGCCGGTTCGATGATCGGGAGGAAGAGTACGCCGACGTGTACAAGGGCGCCTACCGCAACTGGTACCATATCGTGGACGGGCAGGTGCGCGATAGCTTCGTCGGGACCGAAGGCATCAGCGGCGACTGGTTCGACATCCCCATGGCGGGCAATGTGGAGACCATCACCAAGCCCTATCCCTGGGAGGCCGACGGCAGCACCTTCTGGCTCAGTTCCACCGGCCATCCGGTGAAAAAGGGCGGCACCAACATTGGTGTGGTGGGCGTGGATTTCTACCTGACCGATCTTCAGAAGATGGTCGAGTCCATCCGGGTGTTCGAAACGGGCTACGCCTTTTTGCTGGCTAATGACGGCACCTTTCTCGCCCATCGAAACAGGGACTATATTGGCAAGAATATAGGCGATTTCCAGACGCCGGAAGTTCGTCAGAAGTTGCTGGACGCCATCAGAAGCGGTCGCCCCTTCTCCGATGTCAAGCTTTCGGCCGCCACTGGCGCGGAAAGCTACTACTCCTACCAGCCCATTCGCATCGGCAGGACGACCACGCCGTGGAGCCTGGCCGTGACCGTGCCTCTGGACACGGTGCGGGCCGAGGCCAACGCCATCGCCTGGACCAGCGCGGGCATCGGCGTGGCGGCCATGGTCATACTCTTCGTGGTGCTCTATGTGATCGCCAACATCATCACCCGCCCGGTGGCCCAGGGCATCGAATTCGCCATGAGTCTGGCCGGGGGCGACCTGACCCGCGAGATGAACGTGTACCAGAAGGACGAGGTGGGCAAACTGGCCGACGCCCTGCGGACCATGTCGGGCCGGTTGCGCGAGGTCATAGGCAGCGTCCTGGCGGCCACGAACAACGTGGCCACAGGCAGCGAGGAGCTTTCGGCCTCGTCCCAGAACCTGTCCCAGGGGGCCACGGAGCAGGCCAGCGCCGTGGAGGAGGTGGCCGCCTCCATGGAACAGATGGCGGCCAATGTGCAGGGCAACGCGGAGAGCGCGGCAAACACCCGCGAGATGGCCACCAGGGCGGCGCGGGACGCTGAGGAGAGCGGGCAGGCCGTGGCTCAGGCCATGGGAGCCATGACCGACATCGCCGAGAAGATTTCCGTCATCGAGGAGATAGCCCGGCAGACCAACCTGCTGGCGCTCAACGCGGCCATTGAGGCAGCCAGGGCCGGGGAGCACGGCAAGGGGTTCGCCGTGGTGGCGGCAGAGGTGCGCAAGCTGGCCGAGCGTAGCGGACAGGCCGCGGCCGAGATCAGCGAGCTTTCCACCGCCACTGCCCGCGTGGCCCGCGACGCGGGAACCAAGCTCGACAAGCTCGTGCCCGACATTCGCGAGACCGCCCGGCTCATCGAGAACATCGCCGTGGCCAGCAATGAGCAGAATGCGGGCATGGCCCAGATCAGTGCGGCCGTGCAGCAGCTCGACATGGTCATTCAGCAGAACGCGGCCGCATCCGAGGAGGTTTCCTCCACCTCGGAGAGTCTTGCCGCCGAGGCAGTGCAGTTGCAGCAGTCCGTGGCCTTTTTCCGCGTTGATCGGGGCAGTGGCGGCCAGCGTCCGGCGCGACCCCGGGCGCTGCCCGGTCCGGCAGGGGAGGACGGCGGGTTCGAGCGGTATTGATCCGTTGTCGGGCGAATCCGACAGAAGACGGCCCGGCGCACCAGAGTGCGCCGGGCCGTTGTTTTTTTTGTGAGCCCCGGGGCTACAGCACCCGGGTGATGTCCAGGTTCAGGCCCGAGGCGGCCATGGCTTCCTCGTCGCCCAGGACGCAGACAGCGCCGTGGGCGGCGTTGGTACGCACCGCCTTGGCGAATTCGGTGAAATCCCGGAGCGATGTGCCCAGGGTCTGCTCGCGCAGGGTTTGAAGGTAGGCGTCGGTCTGGCCGGTCAGGTGGCGGACCAGTGCGGTGAAGCCCTTGGCATCGGGCAGCTGGTAGGCGTCCAGCTCGCCGATGGCCCCGACAATGGTTTTTTCCAATTCGTCCCTGGAGAGGTCGAGGCGCTCCAGGTAGTCGGCGGCAGCGTCAAAGGCGTCCAGAGTGGCCGCGAGGTTGGGGTCGCGGTAGGAGACAAAGGCAATGCCGCCGCCCACCCGGTCAATGAGGGAGAAGGCGCCGTAGGCCCCTCCCTGCACGCGGACCTTCTCCCAGAGGTAGCCGGTGCGCAGCAGCTTGTTCACGGCCAGGGCCGCGCCGGAGAAGGACAGGCCGTGCCCGGTCACGCTCACGCCCTTGCCCACGTAGTTGACCTGGGCCGGAATGGCCAGCCCTTCGCGGCCGGACAGGGTCAGGGGCCCGCGTTCGGCCTCGGCCGCCCGCGTGTCGGGCAGGGCGTCAACCACAGGGACCAGGGCGGATTCGCACCGGGCCAGGAGGTCGGCGTCCATGGTGGCGTTGACGACCAGTCCGGGGCGGGCGATCAGCAGTCCGCGCAGCCGTTCCAGGTCGCGGGCCACGGTGTCGAAATCCGTGTCCACCCGCGCTTCGAGGTCGCGCAGGAAGAGCAGCCCGGTCACGCCGGACATGCGCTCCTCCATGGCGTGGGCCGCGTGGGTACGGGCGCGCAGCCGGGTGGCCACCACCTGATGGCCCGAGGGCACCAGCCGCTGTTCGGCCCTGGCGCGGGCCTCGGACACGATGCGGCCCACGCGCTCCCGGCTGTCCAGCCGGGCTGAGGTCAGGATCTCGGTCAGGATCTCGGCGGTTTCGGCAAATTTGTCGGTCGTGGCCTTGGCCCGGACCAGGAGCCGCGCCTCGGCCCGGTCCGATTCGAGGACCGGAGCGGTGAAGGACTGGGCCCAGATGCCGCCCGAGGTGCGGGCGATCCACTGGGAGAGGTCCACATAGTCTCGCTTGGCCGTGCCTGTCTCGGTCAGGGCGCGGCCAAGGATGGGCACCAGGGGGAGCAGCTCGTCGGGTACCACGGCGAGGTCAAAGGCGAGGTCCACATAGGCGATGCCGTTGGTGGTCAGGTCGTGGAAGAGCAGCGGCGTTGCGCCGAGGGAGCGCTCCTCGGTGGGGATGGCCTTGTGCTCTGCGGGCAGGTCGGCAAGGGACAGGCGCGGGATGCTCGCCAGGGCTTCGGGTGCGTCGGGCTCGGCCTGGAGCCGGGAAAGCTCCTCGGCCTCCGCCATGATCCGGTCGAGGTCGGACGGGGTCATGGATTCCTTGACGGCCGTGAGCCGGGCCGATTCCTCGGCGGCCACGCGCCGGGCCATCTTCCGGTCCGGCTCCAGCAGCACAGTGGTACGGTGCGGGTTGTGCAGGAAGAGCCGGGCCAGCAGCTCTTCGAAAATCCTCTCGTCCGAGGCGAGCCACCGCCTGATGTTCCCGAGGGGTTCCTCAAAGGGCAGGAGCAGCAGCGGGTCGCCTTCGCGGTCCTCGTCGTCATAGAGCCAGGTGGACAGGGCCTGGAACATCAGGGAGAGGCCGCGGGGATAGGACCCCGTGTTGTTTTCGCGCAGGTCGAACTCCACGGAGTTGACCGCCGCCTCAATGTCCCTGGGATCAATGCCGCCCTCTGCCAGCTCCTTGACGGTGTTGAAGACGATGGCCTCCACCTTGACGGCGTTGGAGGGATGGATGCCCTTGAGGCCCACCGAGAAGAACATCTGGCGGATGTCCGCCTCCAGGCCCACCCCGGCCAGGTCGTCGCCCAGGCCCGACTCCAGCAGCGCCTTGCGCAGCGGCGATGAGGGCAGGCCCACCAGGATGTGCTCCAGGATGTGCAGGGCGAGGTTGAGGTTGGGGTCCGCCGTCTCGGCCAGCAGCCAGTTGACCGTGAACATGGCCTTGTCCAGCCGCTCCGAGGCCGGATAGGGCTTGCGCAGGGCGCGGGTCTCGGTGAACCGGGGCTGCAGCGGCACCCGGCTGGCGGTCACGTCACGCGGGTCAAAGCGCGAGAACACGGCGTCGAGGATGGCGAGGCGCGTGTCCGGGTCGTCGTCGCCGTAGAAATAGGCGTAGGCGTTGGAGGGGTGGTAGTGGTCGCGGTGGAAGGCCATGAACCGCGCAAAGGTCAGGTCCGGGATGGCCGCCGGGTCGCCGCCTGAGTCCAGGCCGTAGGTCACGTCCGGGAAAAGGGACTGCTGGGAGTGCTCGTGCAGCAGGGAGTCCGGCGAGGAATAGGCGCCCTTCATCTCGTTGTAGACCACGCCCTTGTAGGTCAGGGGCTTGTCGTGCCCGGCCAGCTCCAGGTGCCAGCCTTCCTGCTTCAGGGTGTTCTCGGTCAGCCGGGGGAAGAAGACCGCGTCGAGATACACATCCACCAGGTTGTAGAAGTCGCTTTCGTTGGCGCTGGCCACCGGGTAGCAGGTCTTGTCCGGGAAGGTCAGGGCGTTGAGAAAGGTCTGCAGCGAGCCCTTGAGCAGCTCGACAAAGGGCTCGCGCACCGGGTACTTCTCGGACCCGCAGAGCACCGAGTGCTCCAGGATGTGGGCCACGCCCGTGGAGTCTTTTGGCGGGGTGCGGAAGGTGATGCCAAAGACCTTGTTCTCGTCGTCGTTGACGATGGACAGGACCCGGGCGCCGGTCCGGTCGTGGCGATACAGGTGGGCGACGGACGCCATCTCCGGGATTTCAAGCTCCCTGACCTTGGTGAAACCGTGACTCATTATGTGTGCTCTCTCTGGGTTGTCGATTGCCGGCCTTCGGCGGCCGGATGCGTGCGCCGGGGCGCGGGGGCCGCGCTTTATTCGCTGCGGCAGTCCATGCCTATACACCACAAGACCCCGAGGGGCAAAGTGCGCAATGGCCACAAAAAAGACTTGACGAAGCCGGGCCGGACGCATAGTTTGACTGAAAATAGGAATCATTCATAACATTGACACAACCTTTTGACCATATGGAGAAATACCATGAGCTGCGATTGCGAACACGACCACGATGAGATGATCCCGGAAATGGCCACTGTCGGGCAGAAGGTGCCCGCCTTTGCCATGGAGGCCTTTGATCCGGCCGAGGGAGGCTTCTGCGAGGTGGACCTCGGGGCCCTGCGCGAGCAGGGCAAGTGGACCATCCTGTTCTTCTACCCGGCGGACTTCACCTTTGTCTGCCCCACCGAACTGGCCGATCTGGCCGCCAAGCACGAGAAGCTGGCCGCGCTGGGAGCCGAGGTGATCTCCGTGTCCACGGACACCAAATACACCCACCTGGCCTGGAAGAACGACGAGCGGCTGCTGGCAGATGTGAAGTTCAAGATGGCCGCCGACACCACGGGCGAGGTCTCCCGCTTCTTTGATGTCTGGGATTATGCCAGCGGACTGGCCCTGCGCGGCACCTTCATCATCAACCCCGAAGGCGTCCTCGTCTCTTCGGAGGTCAACTTCTTCAATGTGGGCCGCAACGCCGACGAGCTGGTGCGCAAGATGGAGGCCAACGCCTACCTCATGGACCATCCCGAGCAGGCCTGCCCGGCCAAGTGGACTCCGGGCGGCAAGACCCTGACCCCGGGCGAGGGGTTGGTGGGCAAGGTGTACGAAGCCCTCAACGAATAGTTACGACCCGCACACTCTCGTAACTCCTGTTGCCAAGCGCCCCTGACGGACATCCCGTCAGGGGCGCTGTCGCGTCCGTGGCGCGGTGGCTCTGTGTTGTCATTGTTCCAGAAAACTCCAGCGCTTGCGGCGCAGCCAGGCAAAGGAGCGGAGGCCGTGGACCATCTCGGCCAGTCGGGACGGCCCTGAGTTGACGAACAGGCCCAGGGAGCGCGGCCCGGCCAGCTGCATGGACCGGAAGAGGAGCCAGCGCAGCCTGTCGGACCAACGCAGCTCGGGGAGGATGTCGCGGCGCAGTCGGTCAATGTACAGCGGGCTGGAGGCGCGACCCGAGGCCTCTGCCACGGCCTGCCCGGCATAGAGGCCGGTACACAGGGCGTAGAAGATGCCCTCGCCAAAGAGCGGTTCCACGAAACCGCCCGCGTCGCCCGCCAGCAGGGCGCGGCCGCAGGTCGGGTCGTCCAGGGCGTTGCCATAGGGCAGCGGGTGGCCCCTCAAGGGCGGAACCACCGCAGGGTCGATCTTGAGATAGTCAATAAAATCTCTAAACAAGCTGGAAAAGTTGACATTGTTGCGCCGTAGGCCGCAGATGCCCACCAGGACGCTCTCTCCTGCCGGAAAGACCCAGCCGTACCCGGCCTCAAGCAGGCCCACGTGCAGTTGCGGGCAGTCCACCGGCTCGGGCAGGGCGGACGGGGCCAGGGCCACTTCGATGGCCGGGGCCATGTTCCGGGCGAAACGAGCCTTGTCGATCCCTGGGAAGCTGTTGCGTACCACGGAGTTGGCCCCGTCCGCGCCGATGAGGGTATCCGCTTCGAGGACCGTGCCGTCGGCCAGGGTGACGCGGGCGGGGTGGGTGTCGTCCCCTGCCTTGCCCGGATCGCAGGCGGTCACTCGGGATTTGGTCTTGATTTGCGCTCCGGCCCGCTGGGCGTGTTCCAGCAGCCGGGCGTCAAACCTGGCCCGGTCCGCGAAATGGAAGGGATGGAGCAGTGCTCCCTGGGCCAGTACGCCCCGGGACGAGCGGATGACGAAGCGGTCTGAGGCATTGGTGACGATCCCGGCGGCGGTCAGATCGGCCATGGTTTCGCCGAACACGGTCTCGACGAGCCGGGCCGTCTTCCAGGTGAGCAGTCCGCCGCACAGCTTGGGTCGCGGGAAGTCCGTCTTGTCGAGCATGAGCACCGAGCGCCCTGACCGGGCCAGGGCCAGCCCGGCGGTCGCCCCGGCCGGGCCGCAGCCGCAGATGATGACATCGTGTCGCATGGTCTGTATCTCCGGGAGTTCGCCCTGTGTCGTACACCGGGCGCAGCATGTCGCGCAAGGGCTGGGACGCCGCTTTGCTAAACGGCGAAATCATAGTATGTGCATGGATCGTCGGATCGGAAAGGACCGCAACCATCGGAGAAGTCATGCACAGTCGCCAGAGCCGGGAAAAGAGCAGGGAAAAGACAAGGAATTTTCTTCTTGTGCTTCTGGCCGGCATCGTTGTGGCGATCTTTTTCAACCTCGACATGCTTCCTGAGGGCGAGACCGTGTTCGAACGCGCCGCCGACCGCAAGCTCACCTTTGCCGGAGACCTGAGCCGCAAGGATTTCACGGCCGGGGAGCGCGAGCGGATCATGGAGTTCATCAGGCGGCACGACTCCCGGCTGGCCAACGTGACCATTGAGATCACCCTTCAGGACCCCTACCGCGCAGTCACCGACACCACCGAGCTGATCTTTTCGGTGCGCATGGCCATGGCCGACGGGGGCTCGGTTTCGGCTCCCACCCGGCGCGCCCGGCGGGCGGACATTGTCTCGGCCGTGCTGGACAAGCTCGACAAGGACATCAAGGCCTACGGCATCGTTGACGACGGCAAGGGCCAGGGCCGCTCCCTGATCAACACCATGTGATGTGTCGGCCGGGTTGGTCCGCCCGGCGAAACAATCCCGCACCCGCAGGCGATCGCCAAGCATTCCTGCACCCCTTGCCCGACGAGGCGAGTGCCAATCATCCCTTTCAGATGTCGCGGCGACAGGCCAGGGGCATGCGCCAGCCCGTGCCAAAGGAGCGCGGGGTCAGCTTGATGCCCGGCGCGGCCTGGCGGCGCTTGAACTCGGCCGAGCGGACCAGCCGCAGCACCCGGTCCACGGTGGCCGGGTCGAATCCGGCCTCCACGATCTGGCGGGCCGATCGATGGCGCTCGATGTGCAGGGCCAGGATGGCGTCGAGCACGTCGTAGGGCGGCAGGGAGTCCTGGTCCTTCTGGTCCGGCCGCAGCTCGGCCGAAGGGGGCTTGGTGATGGTCGCCTCGGGGATGGCCGGGCGGATGTGGGCGTTGTGCCAGCGGGCCAGGGCAAAGACCCCGCTCTTGTCCACGTCCGAGATGACCGCGAAGCCGCCGGACATGTCGCCGTAGATGGTGCAGTAGCCCACGGCCAGCTCGCTCTTGTTGCCCGTGGTCAGGAGCATGGCCCCGCGCTTGTTGGACAGGGCCATGAGCAGGTTGCCCCGGATGCGCGACTGGATGTTCTCCTCGGTGGTGTCCTCGGGCAGCCCGGCAAAGGGGGTGGCCAGGGTCTTGGCAAAGGCGTCCATGATGGGCGCGATGGGCAGGGTCAGGGTGTCGATGCCCAGGTTGGCGGCCAGGGCCAGGGAGTCGTCCACGCTGCCCCGGCTGGAATAGGGCGAGGGCATGAGTACGCCGATGACGTTTTCCGCTCCCAGGGCCTCGACGGCCACGGCCGCGGTCACGGCCGAGTCGATGCCGCCGGAAAGGCCGAGCAGGGCCGAGGAAAAGCCGCTCTTGCGCACATAGTCGCGGGTGCCCATGACCAGGGCGCACCAGGTCTCTGCCTCGCGGCCGAAGTCGTCGGGCGCGATGGCGTCGGGCCGGGGCGCATCGAGATCGAACACAGCCACGGCGGGCGCAAAGCCCGGAGCCCGCCCCGCGAGCCTGCCGTCCGGGCCAAAGGCGCAGGAACGGCCGTCAAAGATCAGGTCGTCGTTGCCGCCGGTCTGGTTGGCATAGACCAGGGGCACGCGGTACTTGCGGGCCACGGCCCCGAGCATGTCCTCGCGAAGCCGCTGCTTGCCCAGAAACAGCGGCGAGGCCGAGAGATTGACGATGAGGTCCGGCCCGTGGGCAGCGGCCTCCTCCAGCGGATCGCGCGGGTAGGCGCGGGTCTCCCAGTAGTCCTTGTCGTTCCAGGCGTCCTCGCAGATGGTCACGGCGATGGTCCGGCCCCGGTGCGTCATGATGTTGGCACCCGGCTCCCCGTCATCGGGGCGTTGGGCGGGCGCGGGTTCGAAGTAGCGGGCCTCGTCAAAGACATCATAGGTGGGCAGCAGGGTCTTGCGAAACACGCGGCGCACCGCGCCGCCCTCGCACCAGAAGGCGCAGTTGAAGACCGGCTTGCCCAGGTTGCAGGGGTTTGGCTCCACCCCGCCCAGGAGCAGGGGCGGCCCGCCGGGCGCATCCGTCTCCAGGTTGCGGGCCAGCGCGTCCGCGGCCTCCCTGGCCCGGCGCACGAACCTGTCATACAGCAGCAGGTCGCGTGGCGGGTAGCCGGTCACGGCCAGCTCCGGGGTCAGGCACAGGTCCGCGCCCATGGCCCTGGCCTCGGCCATGCCCTGCCGGATGGCCGCGCAATTGCCGTCGATGTCGCCCACAATGGGGTTGAGCTGGAGCACACCGATTTTCATGGAGTGTAGATACGCCAAAGCGCAATTGGTAGCAACCGGGCCTCGGCCAGACGGGAGTGAGAAGAGAGTCACTCATCATGGCCGCGAAGAGTGCGCCGCCATCCTTGTTCAGGTGCGAGTCCTCGTAGTCGTATACGTCGGCGCACTTGGCTGCGCGGAGCATGTCTCGGAAAGGAACCCGACCGCGGACGATCTCTAGGAATGCCGTTTCAATGCCTTTGGAGATTCGGGTCGGGTACGCGCTATGGCCGGGTACGGTGAAGAGCGCCGCCTTGCTCCCACGCAGGCGGACTCACATAAGCTCAACTTGCCGGTCAGCTGATGTACGGTCTGGGGGTGGAAAGCAGAGCAGGCTGCACATTGTCGTAGTCACAAGTCGAGGTGGGGCGGGAGCACGGGAAGTCCGCAGAATTCTGAATTTCACTTGGTTCAGAAAACCCACGACCTCTGTACTTGGTCGCAAATGGTCAAGCAGATGTTCCCTGGCTCCTCCTGCGCCGAAGACAGTGTTTTTCTCTCGTCTGTCATATCCAGTCTCTCGTGTAGATTTCGGCCAGGCAGCTTCGCGCTGCTTTTTCGGCCTCGCTTGTGGGGGAGGCATCACGGCGGGGCCGACCCTTGAAGGCCGCCGCCTCCAGAAAAGTCTGCTCGAAAAGGTCGTAGACACGCTCGGGGGCGAAACGTGCGGCGTTTTGTTTCGCGGCTCTCCCCATGCGTTCGCGCAGGTCGGAGTCGTTCATAAGAGTGCGCAGGGAGGCGGCCAATGAGGCCGGTTGCAGGATGTCGAAGAGCAGTCCATTCTCGTCGTGGCGAATGATCTCGTTAGTACCGCCGCACCCTCGATAACCGATGGAGGGGAGTCCGTGCGCTTGGGCTTCGAGCAAGGCGTTGGGGCAGCCTTCGAACTCCGAGGGAAAAGCGAATATGTGGGCCTCCGCCAGCCTAGACTCCACATCCGCCGTGGTTTGATGGACATGGGCCCGTCCCTCGACTCCGCAGCAGAGGATGGTTTCCCGCAGCTCGGCGGCCAGGATTCCGTCCCCACCCCAAAAATGCAGATCCCAGTCCGGGAACTCGGCAGACACCAAGCCGAACGCATGCGCAAGCAGCGGCTGGTGCTTGTGCATGTCCAGGCGGGCAATGTTGATGATCGTTTTGACGTCCCGCGAGCGGCCCGCCGGATCGGCCTGAAGCGTGGCGGGTGCAACTTGATTGGGCGTTATCCTCAATCGGTCCTGCAGATGCGTCGGGTAATAGGACCGGAAGCCCTCCATCTGTAAAAGGATGATGTCGGCGGCGGTGAGCACGGCCAAACGCTCCTGCGGGGTCTCCCAGCAAAGGTTGGCCATGAAGCTCGGATCGGTCCGCTCGGCCAGGACCAGGGGGATGGATGTACCGTCGAGGATGAGCGGCCACATGAGGATCTCGCGGCTCGAACTCATGACCATGACCAAGTCAGGGGCAGCTGTTTTGACAAGGGCCCGAGCCTGGGCGTGGAAAGCGGGGTCGTTTCGGTGGCGCAGGAGCTTCTTGCGGTATTCCAGATGGGCGTCAGTGTTCAGGCGTACCAAGCGCACGGTCGGATCCAGAGGGAACAATGGCGGATTGGATGCGGCGTCGTTGACCAGCACAGTGATGCTATGGCCCCGGCGGGCCATTTCGGAGGCGAGGGCGGCCCCGGCCCGCTGGCGGCCCCCCCGGCCCAGGGTCAGGTTCCAGACGACAATCAGTATGTTCATTCGCGTTCCCGGTCAGGCCGCTGGCGCTCACGGGCCATCTTATTTATCGGCATGATAGAGTCTGCGCATAAGATCACGGCTCAGGTTCAAGGCGATTTTTGCAGCCAAGTTTCGACAGGCGGCGGCCCGGCGAGAATCGCCCCGGGCCGCGTGGTGCTCGGCCCGGGCGTCCAAGAACAGGGCTTCAACCTTGCGCCGCACCCCGTCGAGCTCCTCCCGGATCACGGCGGGAACAACGTCCGGCAGTTTCTTGCGCAGGATGCGGCAGTGGTTGAGCAGGTAGCGCTGACGGTTCGTCGTGCTCATGTCGGTGATCTGCTCCCCGCTGCCTGCCTCCCGCCGAAAAAACCGTTCGGCGGTCAGGGCTGGGATGTGGTAGGGGTCGCAGTGTACGGCCAGACGACGCCACAGGTCGAAATCCACCAATACCTCCAGGTCCGGATCCATGCCTCCAACCAGTTCGAAGAGCTTACGCTCGTGGACCACGGTGATGCCGGGGATGCAGTTGCATTCCAACAGGTCGGCCAGCACGGCTTGAGGTGCGGGCAGGGGGCGGCGGCGCACGGTCTTCCAGCCCGCCCCCGAGCGTTCAAGGGTGGTCTCTATCATGTCTGAGTAGGTCATTTGCACACCGGGCAGGGAGCCCAGGGTGAGCAGGGCTTGTTCGAGGTGGTCGGGCAGCCAAACGTCGTCGTCGTCGAGGTAGGCGACATACGCCCCAAGGGAATGGGCGAAAGCCATGTTGATCGCGTGTCCCTTGGAGCGGTGGGGGGCGTCGAAATAGCGAATACGCGGGTCGTTGAAGGCCTCAATGACCTCGGACACGGACTCCCCGCCGTCGTTGACGATAACCAGCTCCCAATCGGCCACGGTCTGGGCGAGAACCGACCTGATGGCCGCGCCGATGAACTCTCGCCGATCATGGGTGGCCATGAGCACGGAAACAGTGCCTGCAGCGGGGGCGGGCGCACACTGCGGGACCAGAGTCCCGGCCAGTTTAACCAGGCGGGCCTCCAGGCTGTCATAATCGTCGATCTCCGGGGCGAGGATGAGCAGGAAGTCGTCAGGATTCACCCAGTCGGGAAGGGCTCCGTCCGCAAGAGGCCAAAGCACGGAGCGGGACCACGGCTTGACCACGTAGGGGGTTTGACCAGGGATAACCACGGTCGCGTCGGCGTCCAGGTCCTTAAGCCCCCAGTCGTCGGAGAAGTCGATGCGACAGGCGTGACCCCTGCGGCAAAGCTCGCGGGCCAGTTCTTCGGCTCGAAGCACGGCCAGACCCGGCGCGGCCCGTCGGTTAGAGGCAGGAACCTTGAAAACCACGGTCAACGGACGCTCGGCCTTGCGCCGCTCTGATTCGATGAATTGGTAATTATAATCGTCCTGGACGAGCTTGCCGTACCATTTCAGCAGGGTGCGTTCAGTGTTGGCCTGGCAGTGGGTGAAGCGACCCTCGGATTGGCTCTCCAAATGGGTGACCACGCTCTCGGGGCGATACGCTGACCACTGTCCGGCCTCCCAATAACGCAGGCAGAGGTCTACGTCCTCGTGGCCATTGACGTACTCCTCGTCAAAACCTCCGTGGGCGAGAAACTCGGTACGCCGCAAGGCCATGCACGCGGCAGTGACCATGCGGAATGCACGACGGCACGAGACCAGGGGGGCGTCTGCCTTTGCGTCGAGGAAGATGTGGTATGGGATACGCGTCCGGGCGATGACCACGCCTGCGTGCTGGACAATCCCATTGGGATAGAGCAGGCGGGCCCCGACCACGCCGGTCTCTGGATGGGAATCCAACTCCTCGACCAGCGGCTCGAGCCAGCCGGGATGGACCAGGGTGTCGTTGTTCAAAAAGACGATGTATTCGCCTTGCGCAGCCTGCGCCCCCTGGTTGCAGGCGCATGCGAAGCCGAGGTTTTCCTCGTTGTGTATGCTCCTGACCAGCCCGGGGTGGGCGCTGGCCAGCTCGGCTATGAGAGAGGTGGTGGCGTCAGAGGAAGCGTTGTCGACAAAGACGGTCTCCCAGGCGAGGGTCCGGGGCGTCAAGCTCAGGATGGATTTCCAGCAGGGTCCTGTTAACTCGACTCTGTTGTACAGGGGGATGACGATGCTGACCTTGCAGGGGGAAATGAGCGTAACCTCGCTGAGTTGGAAGCTCCACATGTCCGTCCCGAAAAGGGTCGTTTTGTGTTCCCGTATGGGGCTGCTGGCTGGCCTGCGCGGGAAATACCAACTTGAATTTGATACAGAATGGGACTACGAAAGTCAATCATCGGCATTATTTTTGAATGTCGTCAGGATGCGCCGGAATGCTGACGGAGGGCAATCCGGTTTCGGTAGCCCCTCCCACTAGGGAGCAGTTTCTATGGGAAGCTCGCAACAATTCAGAAATATTAGCGATGAAGGTGAAGCAATGAGCAAGGAGAGCCCTCGACTCGCGCTGATCGGAGCAGGCTACTGGGGCAAGAACCTCGTTCGCAATTTTCACGGCCTCGGTTGCCTCGACCTGATCTGCGACCGCAGCGAGGAGTTGTTGGCCCGCTTCCGCGAGCAGTATCCCGACGTGGAGACCTGCCACGCCGTGCGTGAGGCCCTCTCCAGGGATGACATTGACGCCGTGGCTATCGCCACCCCGGCCCAGTTCCATTTCGAGCAGGCTCGCGACGCGCTTCTGGCGGGCAAGCATGTTTTTGTGGAGAAGCCCATGGCCCTGCGCGAAGGCGATGTCACCGTGCTCATCGACCTGGCCAGGAAACGGGGCCTGACGCTTATGGTCGGCCACCTGCTCCAGTATCATCCCGTCTTCCGCGCACTCAAGCAACTGGCTGCCGACGGCGAGCTCGGGCGTATCAACTACATCTATTCCAACCGTTTGAATTTGGGCAAGATTCGTCGTGAGGAGAACATTCTGTGGTCCTTCGCCCCCCACGACATCTCCATGATTCTCTCCCTGGCCGGGGAGGAGCCCGATTCGGTCATGGCCACGGGTGGCAACTTTTTGCACCACGAAATCGCAGACGTGACCACCACCCACCTAACCTTCCCCTCGGGCATGCAGGCCCATGTCTTCGTCTCTTGGCTGCATCCCTACAAAGAACAAAAGCTGGTCGTGGTTGGCGACAAGAATATGGCCCTGTTCGACGACACCCGGCCATGGGAGGAAAAGCTCCTGCTCTATCCCCACGGCATCAAGTGGACCAACAACATCCCGGTACCGGCCGAGGCCGAGGCCCGCAAGGTCGTCGTCCCCCAGGACGAGCCCCTCAAACTCGAATGCGCCCATTTCCTCGAATGTGTGGTCAAGGGCACGAGGCCTCTGACCGACGGCGAAGAGGCGCGGCGGGTCTTGGGTGTCCTGAACAACGCCCAGAAATCCCTGGACCGCCACGGCCAGAGAGTTTTTCCGGCTCCGCGAAACGTGGCCGGGGAGAATGGGCCGACCATCCACCCGACGGCCTATGTTGACGACGACACGGCCATTGGAGCGGGCACGCGCATCTGGCATTTCAGCCACATTCTGAGCGGCACCACTGTGGGTGCCAACTGCAACATCGGCCAGAACGTAGTCATCGGGCCCAACGTCAGCGTGGGCGAAGGCTGCAAGATTCAGAACAACGTATCGGTCTACGAAGGAGTGACTCTTGAGGACGGAGTATTCTGCGGTCCGTCCATGGTCTTCACCAACGTCTTCAACCCACGCAGCCATATCTCCCGGCGAAAAGAGCTCAAACCCACCCTGGTGCGCCGGGGGGCGACGCTTGGAGCCAACTGCACCATTGTCTGCGGCAACGTCGTCGGCCGCTACGCCTTTGTCGGGGCGGGTGCTGTGGTCACCCGCAATGTGCCGGACTATGCGTTGGTGGTAGGCAACTCCGCCGTGCAGAAGGGCTGGGTCTGCCGCTGCGGCGCCCGTCTGCCCGAGGATCTGACCTGCATTGAGTGCGGGACGCGGTTTGACCAAGGTGACACCGGGCTGAAGGTCAGGGGGGACGAAGCATGACCAGGGGGCTGCCCGGAGATCCAGGCTCCTTCCCGAAGCGGGTGACATTGGAACTGACCAACCAATGCAACTTAAACTGCACCTTCTGCCCAAGACGATATATGGAGAAAGAGCGCGGCTTTCTCGATTTCGGTCTGGCTCAGGAGCTCATCCGCGAGATGGCCGACCACGCCCCGGTGACCGTGGTTCCGTTTTTTCGGGGTGAAAGCTTGCTTCACCCGCAATGGTACGAGAGTCTCAAGCTCATCCAGGAGTTGCAAGTCGGGGAAATCCAGTTCACCACCAACGCCTCGCTCCTCGACCGCAAAAAAAGTGAGCGCGTCCTCGATCTCGGCTTGTCCTTCATCTCCTTCTCGCTCGACACCCTGGATCCAGCCCTCTACGAATCAAGCCGCCGGGGATCGGATTATCACCTGGTGATGAACAATGTTTTGGATTTTTTGGAACTGCGTGACAAACTCGGGGTCCCGACCCGTGTCCAGGTCAGCGCGGTGGAAACCGATCTGCACCGGCCAGGCATGGATGCTTTCGTCGAGTTTTGGCGCGACAAAGTGGACCGGGTGCGTATCTATGCTGAACACTCCTCGGACGGGCACCCCGGAAGCATCGACGAGCCTTTGCCCGAGTTCGA
Source organism: Pseudodesulfovibrio alkaliphilus (assembly GCF_009729555.1). Lineage (NCBI taxonomy): Bacteria > Pseudomonadati > Thermodesulfobacteriota > Desulfovibrionia > Desulfovibrionales > Desulfovibrionaceae > Pseudodesulfovibrio > Pseudodesulfovibrio alkaliphilus. Next base: position 155,123 of record NZ_WODC01000004.1, on the reverse strand, counting down.
GGAACGGCTTCCCTGCCATAAGCCCTTCACGGATATGGTCGTCTACTGGAACGGGCAGACGGCTTGCTGCAACCACGACTGGACCCGGTTGGTGGACGGCACACCGCTCGGCAACGTAGCCGAATTGGGTATCGCCAATGTATGGCGGGGCGAAGCCTATGCCCGGCTGCGAGAGGCACACCGCTGTGGAGCGTTCGATGGCGTGACCCCGTGTGTCGGTTGCGACCACTGGAAGATGTACTATATGAACGCCGGATACCTCGGGCGCACCTATGATAAACGAGGCTGAAACATGTACCGTATTCCCCTGAGCAAGCCGTTCATGACTGAGGACATCATGGACAGAGTCCGCGCAGTCCTCAAATCCGGCTTCCTGACCGAAGGGCCTGTGACCCGTGAATTCGAGCAGGCCGTTGCCGAGAAGGTCGGGGCCACCCACTGTGTGGCCGCGACCTCCTGCACCACAGGGCTTGAAATGGCCCTGCGTGCACTGGGCATCGGGCTGGGCGACGAAGTCATTGTCCCGGATTATACCTACCCTGCCACAGCCATGGTGGTGAACATCATTGGGGCCGAATGCGTCGTGGTTGACGTTGACCCCAGAACCATGCTCATCGACTATGACGCCCTGAAAGCGGAGATCAGCCCGAAAACCAGAGCGGTCATTCCGGTCTCACTGTTCGGCAACCCTCTCGACTGGGACCGACTGAGGGAGATCAGGGAGCGCACCGACATCTTCATCGTCGAGGATGCGGCCTGCGCCCTTGGTTCGTCTCACAGAGGGGCCATGACAGGCTCCCTGGCCGACATCTCGGTTTTCAGCCACCATCCACGAAAGTTCATCACCACTGGCGAGGGCGGCACCGTGACGACGAATAACGCCGAGTGGGCCGAGTGGATGGTCTCCTACAAACACTTCGGTCTGCGCCGCGCCGACTCCCGTCTGAGCTGCGAGTTTTATCGAATCGGAACCAATTATAAACTGAGTGATGTGTTGGCTGGCATAGGGGTTGCACAAATCAGGCACATGGAAGGATTATTGACGGAACGGCGGGGTTTGGCGGCATTTTATAGGGCCTTTTTTGCCGACGACGAACGGATTGGTCTTCCTGAAATCACTCAAAATGGTGAACATTCCTGGCAGACCTGCTGCGTTTTCGTCAAGGAACGGGACCGTGTCATGGAGGCCATGCGCTCCCGGGGAATCGAGGTTCAGATCGGGACCTACGCCCTGCACATGCACCCTGCTTTCGCCAACAATCCGGCCTGTCGGTTCGCGAGCGCCATGGAGGGAAGCCGTTACGCCTTTGAGCACTCACTGGCCTTGCCCCTCTACCCCGGCATGACCGAGGCTGAGCAGACCGAAGTGGGCGAAACCCTGAAGGAGGTTTTGCCATAAATGTGTGGTATCTGCGGTGTGTTGAGTTTTTCAGGAGAGCGCGCCCAGGAAAACGCTGTGGCCGCTATGGCCGACGCCATCCGCCACCGGGGTCCCGATGGCAATGGCAGTTTCGTGGAGGGCCCCGTGGGGCTGGGGCATCGGCGACTCGCGATTATCGACCTGTCCGAAGGCGGGGCTCAACCGATGCCCTACGCCAACGGCCGTTACCACATCACTTACAACGGAGAAGTCTACAACTACCGCGAGCTGCGCACCGAGCTCGAACAACTGGGCTGCCGCTTCCGGTCTTCCTCGGACACGGAAGTGGTCCTTGCCGCCTATGCCGCCTGGGGCCGGGGCTGCGCCAAGCGTTTCAACGGAATGTTCGCACTGGGCATATGGGACACGCTCAAGGGTGAGCTCTTTCTGGCCCGCGACCGCTACGGCATCAAGCCGCTGTATTACGCGTTCTTTGGCGACACGTTCCTCTTCGGCTCCGAGCAGAAGGCCATCCTGGCCCACCCTGCCGCTCGCCGCAAGCTCGACCCAAAAGCCATGCTCGAATACTTCACCTTCCAGAACATTTTCACTGACCGCACACTGCTCAAGGACATCAAGACTTTCCCGACTGGGTGTACGGCGGTCATAGCGCTGACGGAAAAACGGCTGAAGCTTACGCGCTACTGGGACTTCGATTTCCGCGAGCCGGAAGTCTGCCTGAGCGATGCCGAGTATCAGGAGGAGCTGTCCATGCTCTTGGAACAGGCCGTGAGCCGCCAAATGGTCAGCGATGTGGAGGTGGGGGCATATCTTTCAGGCGGCATCGATTCGGGCTGCATCTCGGCTCTGGCCGCCCGGTCCAATCCGTATATGAAGAGCTTCACCTGCGGATTTGACCTGCACTCCTCCACCGGACTGGAAGCCGGGTTTGACGAACGCGAGCGGGCCGAGCTGATGTCCTACCTTTTTAAGACCGAACACTATGAGATGGTTCTCAAGGCGGGCGACATGGAACGCTGTCTGCCTGCGCTGGCGTACCACTTGGAGGAGCCAAGGGTCGGGCAGAGCTATCCAAACTACTACATCGCCAAGCTGGCCTCCAAATTCGTCAAGGTCGTCTTGGGCGGGGCGGGCGGCGACGAACTCTTCGGCGGCTACCCCTGGCGCTACTATAGGGCCGCGAGTTGTTCCAGTTTCGAGCACTATATCGACGAGTACTACGTATTCTGGCAGCGCTTGATCCCCAACCGGCTGATCAAGCGCGTCTTCGCGCCCATATGGGACGAAGTGCGGGACGTTTGGACTCGCGACATCTTTAGCAACGTGTTCGGCGAGCGACGCGACGCCCCGAGTTCTCCAGAACAGTTCGTCAATAATTCCTTATATTTTGAGGCCAAGACTTTTCTGCATGGGCTGCTCACGGTCAAGGACAAATTGTCCATGGCCCACTCTTTGGAGACACGGGTGCCGTTTCTGGACAACGACTTGGTGGATTTCGCCATGCGGCTTCCGGTGAACACCAAGCTCGGCAATCTGCGAGAGGCCATCCGCATCAACGAGAACGAGACCAGCTCAAAGGCAAACAAGTATTTCCGCAAGACCAGGGATGGCAAGCTCATTCTGCGCAAGGTTGCGGAGCGATTCGTTCCTCCGGACATATCGACCGCGGCCAAGCAGGGCTTTTCCGCTCCAGACGCCAGTTGGTTCCGGGGAGAGTCCATCAAGTTTGTGGGCGATCGGCTGATCAAGAACGATGCCCGCATATACCGTTATCTCGATCGTTCAAGCGTCCGGGAGCTGGTCATGGAGCACCTGAGCGGCCAATCCAACCGCCGACTGCTCGTCTGGTCCCTGATCAACGTGGACGAGTGGATGGGGCAATACCTTCAATAGGGATGTGGTGATGTCGGATACGGATACGCTCTTGACGAAACTGAAGCAGTGCTACCTGGCTGCGGACATGCGCATGCGCCGGAAGTTCCAGCGCAGCCTGCCCTTCGCGGACGCCATTTTTGACCGCTGGGAACGGGCCGAGCTGCTTGGCTTCGGCAAGGGATCGAGCATTTACGACTCATCGCTGGTTTTTGGTGAAATCTCGGTGGGCGAGAACGTATGGATCGGGCCGTTCACCATCCTGGACGGTACCGGCGGCGGGTTGTCCATCGGCCCCTGTTGCAGCATCTCGGCCGGTGTGCATCTTTATACCCACGACAGCGTGGCCCACGCCCTGTCCGGGCGCAAGGCCCCACTGCACCACGCCCCGGTCGCCATCGGCCGATGCACCTTCATCGGCCCCCACTCCATCGTCAAGGCGGGCGTGACCATTGGCGACCACTGCGTGGTCGCGGCCCACTCCTTCGTCAACCGCGATATCCCTCCCCGGACCATCGTGGCCGGAACCCCGGCTCGTCCTGTGGGCAGGGTGGAGATCGACGGCGAGCAGGTTTCGCTCAAGTACGATCGAGAGGAAGGATAGGCATGGCCAGGATCAACTCTGACTTGAGTAACGTCGAGTTTCAGGTCTGCTCGCGTTGCATCTACGACGAGCGCGTGGACGGCATTTCGTTCGACGGGAACGGAGTGTGCAGCTATTGCCACCGGCAAGACGAACTCATGGAGTATTATGGAACGGGGCAAAGCAAGGGCGAGAACAAATTCGACCGTATCGTCGAGGAGATAAAACGGCACGGCCAGGGACGAAGGTATGACTGCGTGGTCGGCGTAAGCGGCGGGACAGATTCCTCCTACATGCTCCACTTAGCCAAGGAGCGGGGTCTGCGTCCGCTGGCCGTGCACTACGATAACACCTGGAACACTGCCGTCTCGACACAGAACATCCGCAAGATGCTCGCTGCTCTGGATGTGGATCTTTACACCCACGTGATCGACAACAAGGAGGCGGACGACATCTTCCGCGCCTTCTTTCTTGCAGGCGTACCCGAGATTGAGGCCTCCACCGATCTGGCTCTAGCCGAGGTCATGTACCGGGCGGCGGCAAAATGGGGCATTCGCTACGCTCTGGAAGGGCACTCGTTCGTTACTGAGGGCATCACCCCGCTGGGAAGCAATTATTTCGACGGCAAGTACATCGCCGCCATCCATGCGAGATACGGCAGCCGGCCCATGAAAACCTACCCGCTGATGACCTTTTCCCGTTTTCTCTGGTGGGCCGTTGTCCGTCGGGTGCAGCGTGTCCGGCCGTACTGGTACATTCATTACTCCAAAGAGGGCGCAATGGAACTGCTCAAGGAGAAGTACGGCTGGGAATACTATGGGGGCCACCACTTGGAGAACCGCATGACCGCCTTCGCGCACAACGTATATCTCCCAGGCAAGTTCAATGTGGACTTCCGCAACAACACCCTGGCCGCCCTCGCCCGTCAGGGAAAGCTGTCTCGGGAGGAAGCGTGGGACCGATACAACGCCCCTCGCAACACGGAAGCGGGCCTTGTCTCCTATTTCTGCAAACGGTTGGGATTTTCCGAGGATGAGTTTGAGGCCATCATGCGTGCGCCAAGCCGTTCGTGGACCGAATTTCCTACCTACAAGAAGCGGTTTGAACATTTGCGGCCGCTCTTCGCCTTTCTGCTAAGGCGTGGCCTTGTGCCCCACAGCTTCTATCTGAAGTACTGCTTTTCGGAGGGAAGCCGATGATCATCATCGTGGATTACGGTATGGGGAATCTCGGCTCTATCCGCAACATGTTCAGTCGCATCGGCGTTTCATCGGTCATTACCGGCGATCCCGCTGTGGTGGCCCGGGCTGAGAAGCTGATCCTTCCGGGAGTGGGGGCGTTCGATGCGGCCATGAAGACATTGAGCGAGACCGGACTGACCGAAATCCTTGCCCAGAAAGCTCTGGTAGAGAGGACCCCGACCCTGGGCATCTGTTTGGGTATGCAGCTGTTGACAAGGGGTAGCGAGGAGGGCGTCCGGCCCGGCCTCGGTTGGATCGACGCGGAAGCCAAGCGGTTTCCCAAGGGCGAGGAATTCAAGGTCCCACACATAGGCTGGAATACCGTGGAGTGTGTCGGCGATTGCCCTTGGGCCTTGCCCCCTCGGGAAGAGCAGCGCTTCTACTTCGTTCACTCGTACTATGTGCAAGTGGCGAACGAGGCTGACTCCCTGTTCAAGACCCGTTACGGCCTGACGTTCGACTCGGGCATACATCACGGCAACATTTACGGGTTTCAATTCCACCCCGAAAAGAGCCACAAGTTCGGGATGCGCCTTTTTTCATGGTTTGCGGAGATATGATGCTGCTCGCTCGCGTTATTCCTATCCTGCTGCTGCACGACGAAAGCCTGGTCAAGACCACCAGGTTCGGCAAGTTTGTATACATTGGCGATCCGTGCAATACGATACGGATTTTCAATGAGCTGGAGGTGGACGAACTCATCATTTTGGATATTCTGGCTTCCCGGCGAGGCTCCGGGCCCAACTTCAGGCTGCTCGCCGAGGTTGCCATGGAGTGTTTCATGCCCATCTCCTACGGCGGAGGCATTCATTCCTTTGCACAGGCCAAACAGGTCTTCGACATCGGCATCGAGAAGGTCGCGCTCAACACGGCCTGCTTCAGGGATCCTCGGATCATTTCCCAAATCGCCGGTCACTTCGGTTCCCAGGCCGTCATTGCATCCATGGATGTCCGCAAGTCTTTTTGGGGTAGCCCCAAGGTTTTTCGGAATGGAGGCAGGAAGAATACCGGCGAGGACCCGGTGTCCTGGGCTCGCAGGGTCGAGGAGCTTGGTGCAGGGGAGATCTTATTGACAAACATAGATCGGGAGGGGACCTGGGAAGGGTTCGATCTCGATCTGGTTCGTGCGGTAAGCGACGCAGTGTCCATTCCGGTTATCGCTCACGGAGGAGCCGGATGCGTCAAACACATTGGGGAGGCCGTAAAACGCGGGAAGGCCTCGGCCGTGGGGCTCGGCAGCATGGTTGTGTTGCAAAAGAAGGGCATGGGCGTCCTGGTGAATTTTCCCGCCCAGGAAGAACTGTCACAAGCACTGGCTGATTGATATGAAATACTATCTGCATGTCGGTTTGCATAAAACCGCCACTAAATTCTTTCAGCACAGGGTGTTTCCCTTCCTTCCTGGGGAGCGGATCAATTACAACCCGGCCAAGCTGACCCAACTCGTATGCGACCTGATGAAGGCTGCTCCCGAGGACGTTGACATGGTTATTGACGCCATTGCTGCCGAAAAAGCCAAGCTGCAGCGCGAGAGCAGGGATGTGCTCATGTCCCGCGAAATCATGTCCGGTGATTTGTTCAGTTTCTACAAGGATTACGAGGAGACGATCTCGCGGCTGTCGAGAGCCTTTGAGGAAGCGGAGATCCTGCTGGCTTTTCGTTTTCAGCCGGAGTGGATCGTATCCTGCTATCGCGAGACCGTGCATGAGCACCATTTCCAGACCTTGTCAGAATTTCTCAACACCTCCCCCGGCATAGCAGACAACGGTTTCGCTCATGCCGACTACCGAACACTCGACTGGACCGGCATTCTCCGAACATATTGCGAACGGTTCGGTAGCAGGCACGTCCATGTGTCATTCTTCGAGCGATTCACTGCGGACAAGGTCGGGGCCGTCAGGGAGATGTACAGTGTGCTGGGCCTTGAGGGAGAACCGGAGATACGGGACCAGGGTACCATCCCCAACCGGGGATATTCTGCTCTGGCCATCAATCTTTCGCTATGGCGCTACCGGATGCTCCGCAAGCTCGGCCTGGAAAAAAGGCTTGTGCATCGGCCTATCTTCTTTTTCGGCGAGGACGGCATTCCCGCAGGATTCGAGGAGCTTTCGTCCCTTCCCGTCGAGCCTTACTGGGGCGAGCGATTCCTGCGCGACGGCGAGGAGATCCGACCGGCAGGATATCCGAAATTGTCCTTTGCAGACTCCATACGCATGAGTCTGAGCTGGAGGAGCCTGATGAAACGCGGTCTCGACAGGATCGCCTATTTCGACGGAGACGTGTGTAAGGAAAAACGGCGGGAGCTTGAGGCCTATTTTCACCACGACAACAAACGATTTCAAGAATACGCCCGGACTCTCGGCGTGGACGTGCCGAAGCAGTATCTCGGCGCAACGTAACCTGGCAGGAAACTGGGAACTAGAGATCTCGTTATGGAATTCGTTTTGTTACTCGTCTTCGCCTTTATCGCCAGAGTGTTGCCGCTCAGCGCGGGAGCCTCGGACAATTGGCTGGTCTGGTACAACATCAACAACCAGACCAAGCCCTGGCTCAATCACCGTGCCTACAACTCCCTGGTGGACGGCGTGGTGGCCTCGCCCAAACTGCAATACTACCTGGTCAGCCTGTTTCCGGGCAAATACCGCACAGCTGCCGGTAATTTTTTGAACATCGCCTACGATTTGATGGTGATGGCCATGCTCTACGGCCTGGCCCGGGGTATGGCCGAGGGCAACACCGGGATCGCCGCTCTGCTGGTGGGGGCGTTATACGCCTCGGCCCCCATTCTTTTGCCGCCCACGGCCCGGCTGACCGGGGTCAAGGCGCGCACCCTGGGCGGCCTGATCGCCTTCCTGTACTTGCTCGCCCTGGAGCAGGCCTTGCTCTACGCACATCCCGGCTACTACGCCGTGTGCGGCGTCCTCGCTATCCTGTCCGTACTCTGCGCGGCCTTCGCCATGCAGGTTGTCGTCTTTTTTTCCCTTTGCTTGTCCATTTTTTATCTGACGCCAGCTCCGCTTCTGGCCGCCGTGGTCCCGGTGATCATTGCCTATTTCATCCCCGGTCTCGGCCTGAAAGAAGTCGTCCACCACAAGATCAACCACTACATGTGGTACTTCGACAGCTACGCGGGCACGACGGCGAATGGCCGCAACGACTTCAGGGGACTTTGGCGCGAGCTGCGCAACGAACGGCGCTACAATGTCATCCTCTACCACCTGTTTATGACCCAGAGCGTTATCATTGCACTCTACTCCCTGCCGACCTTCCTGGTCCTGGCCTGTTTCCTGGCCACGGACGGCGCGTTCGCCAGCTTGGTGGCCTCCGATCCGGCCTACACATACTATGCTCTGATCCTGCTCGCCTCGTTCATCCTTTTCGTGGTCACCTCGACCCGGTATTTCCGTTTCCTGGGCGAAGCCGAGCGGTATTTCGAGTACGCCTTCCCCTTTTCCTGCTTGCTCATGATCCCTCTTCTGGAAACAGGCAGGCTGGGTCCGGCCGGAGCCATGAGCCTGGTCCTGTACCAGGTGACCGTGGTCTTCTGCATCCTCTTCTTCAAGCACCGCTTCGAGTATCTCAAGGCCTTCCGGGCCTCGGAGGCGGACCCCGAGGACCTGGACATCGTCGAGCGCATCCGCGGTCTGCCGGTGGAGGAACCCAAGGTGCTGGTGATACCTACCAAGTACGCCTTCCGTTTGGCCGCCCTGACACCGAGGGATGCGGGAATCCGCTATCTGCTCTACTTTGTCACCAGCCGCATCGACGGATTTAGCTACATGAAGCGGGCATTCAGGCACTACGAGGCCCTGGAGTTCGACTTCGACTTCATACGGTCCGAGTACGGGGTCAACACGGTGGTCGCGGTCAACGACCAGTGCGGCAAGCTGCCCAAGCCGACCCAGGCCGCCCTGGCCGAGGCCGAATTGGTCGGGCATAACGGCAGATATACCCTGTATTCTCTGCGTTGAGGGTAGAGAGAGGGTGGGCATGGACAAAAAGACGACAACCGGCAAGGAAACCCTGGCCATCATCCCGGCGCGAGGCGGCTCCAAGGGTATTCCGCACAAGAATATCCGCCTCCTTTGCGGCAAGCCACTGATCGCCTATTCCATTGAAACCGCCCTGGCCGCTCGGACCATTGACCGGGTGGTGGTCTCCACCGACGACGAAGAAATCGCAGCAGTGGCCCGCGAGTACGGCGCAGAAGTGCCGTTCCTGCGCCCCGCAGACATGGCCACGGACTCCGCCGAAATTTTTGAATGCGTCAATCACACCATGCAGACCTTGTTCGACAAGGAGGGCTACCGTTCCGACGCGTATGTGCTACTCTACCCGTCACATTTGTTTCGCAAGGTCTCGTTGGTGGACGACATGGTCCGCACCCTATTCGAGGGCCGATATTACACGGCGACCACTGTCCGAAAAATTGACCTTCAGGGCGACGGCTATTTCGTCAAGGACGAGGAAGCAAGGCTCAAACCCCTGCTGGACAGCAAGCGATTCGGCGGCGGAGCCTATTACCGTTTTTACGGTTCGGTCCTGGTCCGCTCCAACCTGTTCGAGCCTGTGCCCCGTTACGCCAGAGTGCTGACCGATGAAATCGAGTATATCGACATCGACGAATGGGAAGACTTTTATCTGGCCGAAGAGGTAATCGCCCGGGGCCTGTACGACTTTGAGCTATGAAAGTATTGTTGCCGATCATGGCGGGCTGCGCCGGAATGGATTGGGAGCGCGAACCGTTTCTGGGGATGCTCCGGCGCTTGGTCCGCGAGATGTCTTGCCTGGCCCCAGAACACGAGTCCTGGGTGCTCGTCGACTCCTCGCCGCTGGCAAGTCAGCTCCAGGGGGTCTGCGTCGGCCAGGTCGAGTTTTGGGCACCCGCTGACAAGACCTGGACCCGCGAGGCATTGGCCGACCTGATCAAGGAGCGCCTTGGCACGGATGAGCCGCTGCTCCTCCTGGACCAACGTAACCCGCTGCTGACTGCCTTCGCCATGTGCGAGGCCGCGGACCTGTATTTGAAGAATGCCGTGTCACCAGTGGTTTCGATCACAGTCCCGAAGGACCATCCAGTGCAGTTGCGCACCCTGTACACTGTCGAGGAGACTGGGCTCATCCACCTGGTCGAGCTGAACCCGCCGTCTGTGAGGGGGCTCGAAGGGCGAACCGTGTCCTCGTCGTTTCCTTTTGACTGGGCGGCGGCTGGCGAGGATGCGCCCGGCATGCTGTTTCGGGTTCGTGGCGACCGTTTGGTCCCGGCGAGGCCGGATAAAGCCGGGGAGGATGCGGTGGTCTGGGTCAAGGATGGCCCGGATTCGGCCCGGGTCGCAGTGACCCGCGACCTACAGCCCGGGGCATGCGGTTTTGTTGCCGGGGAGGACTCGCCATATCTGTCCTTGTCGGATGGCAAATATTTAGTGCATGGCCTGGGGCGTGGCAACGCGGCCGTGCGTCTGGTGCCATTCTCCCGCAAGGGGCTGGTCCCGGAGGCGGCCCTTTTGGTCCCTCTGGACCATGAGCCAATCCACGCTGGAGACTTCGACGAGGCGATCACGGGCTTCGCCTATACGGTGCAGCACTCAATGGAGGAAGGCCTCTACAATCAGGAGAGTCCGTTCTCCCCGAACCGGGAGAATTGGTGTGCCAAAACCCAGCGAGGAGCGGACGGACACAGACTGTCAGGCCGCCAGTGCTTCCCATCCGTATACCGAGTCGACCCCAGCCTGTTCGTGGGCACGGCCGCGCAGCTTCAGGAGCTCTCCGGGCGTCTGGCTACGGGCGGTGTTCGCGGCTATGATCTGGGCCGCGCCTGCATAATCCAGAGTCCGTTGGATATGTTGCGTTACAATGCGCAGGTTCGGCTGTCGGCCGAAAGGACTTCGGGAGGAGCGCGATGAACGCAAGACGGCTCGACGCCGAAAAACGCATGCAGCATCTCGCTGTGAAGCAGCTCTGTCTGAGGGCTCTTGCCGGATTTCAACGCAATTCCGAGTCGTTGTCGGATTTGTATCGGGACGTCAGTGCCTGTCTTCCGACGCGGGATGTCGCCGTTTTGGCCGCACCGGGGTTGAAACCCGGTCGGAGCCTGATCGCCCCGCCCCATACGGGCTTCCGCGACCTGACGCCGTGGCGGAACGGAAAGCTTCTTGGCGTGGAGGTCTGCGGCCAGCAACTTACCATCGCCGATATGGCGAAGGGGTTTTCGCCCGCACCCGTGTCATTCGGGCTCTCCGCCCTGACGGCCACCAGAACAGGCTTTGCAGGACTGTCTGCCAAGAACCAACAGATTGTCCTGCTGGACGACGACCTCGTGCCGGCCTTCCGGAGAGGAGCCGACGAACTGAACATCACCCTGGCCCTGGGATCGCGAATCACCGCGGTCAGGGACCTGCTCGCCGTGGCCCTGCCCGACGCCCGTAAGGTCCTCTTTCTGACCCCGGACCTGGAGATCCAGGCCGACATCCATCTGCCCGGCGCCATGGTTGTCCACGATCTCGTCGGATACCGGGGCGGCGTACTGCTTTCAGAGAGCACCCCGCCAAACAACCAGGGTGGCGGTCTGCTCTGGCTACACCCGGACGGCGCGGTCCTGGCGGTCACGGCCATGCTGGACCGCCCCATGGGTGTGTCCGTGCTTGCGCAGGGAGTGGTGGTTTGCGATTTCGCCGGGATACACTTCATCGCACTGGACGGTTTGGCTGTAGCTGGACACAGCTGCCTACCTTGGGCGCACGCGGCGCCAAGACTCGGTGCATCAAGCGGCTATTTCTACGAAGCCATCGTCCGGGGCGGGACCATGACGACCATCCTGCGGTTGGCCTCCGGCGGGGTCAACCGAAACACGAATTTCTGCCTCTATGAGCACGTCGAACCCGAGGAGGCTTGGCCCAAGACAGATCAAGAGGGAGGGTGCCATGCCGAATGAGCTACAGGTGGCCATCTACGGAGCGGGCAGTGGCGGCGAGTTGATCCGGCGCTGCCTGGATGGCACCGGATGCCGGGCCGTGGTCTATTTCGACGGCGATCCGGCCAAGCAGGGCAGAGTCCTGGGCGGAGTGCCCGTGGATGCGCCCAAAAATGTTTCCCGCCACGACTTCGATCGTCTGATCATCGCCTCTGCTACCGTCTACGAAGAGGCCATCTGCAAAACGCTGCTCGAACTCGGCGTCCCGACAGACAAGATCGTCCCACGGACCCTGCTGACCAACAACATGACCCACCGTATCCGCTGCTATGGGAAAAGCGCGGGGGTGCGCGCCTGCGTCACGGGCATGTCCTACCACCGTCAGGCAGTGGTCCCCGAGCTCTCGGAATTCAGCATCTTCAACGCCGCCTCGACTTCGCAGGATCTGTACTTCGACCTGGCCATTGCCAGAGCAATGCTCGGCACGGGCGTGGATCGTCCCGCGGCGTGGCTGCTCGGGCTAACCTACTACTCGTTGCACTACGACATGAGCTTGTCGAAGACCTGGCCGTGCGTCTTCTATTACAAGGACTTGTTTGGCTACCACCATCTGGAAGAGACACGGAAAGAATACTACCTGAACCGCTTCGACTCGGTTGCCGTGGCCGACAGCCTGCCCTCAACCGTGTTGGACAACCTGGCTCGCGAGGAGCATAGAAGCCTGGTCCTGGACAACACGGGGACGTTCGATTTCGGCGGGTCGGACGCGACTCAACTACAAGCCCGGACCGACGGGAATAAGTGGTATCCCGGGACCGTGGCCGAAAACAAGGGTATCCTCAAGGCATTCGTTCAACTCTTGTTGGAGAATGGCATCACGCCTATCCTGACCTTTATCCCATTCCCGGCATCCTATCCAATCCGTACCGAACTGGCCGACGAGTGCTTCGAGTTCGTGGCCGGGCTTGAGCGCAAATACGGCTGCCGGACCCTGAACGGATACGAAATGACCGGCTTCATCGATCAGGACTTCTACGACACCTCGCACCTGAACATCCATGGCGGCCAAAAGTTCACAGCCCTTGCGGACGCGCTGCTGCGAGCCCTGTAAAAACCTAGCTGTTTTCCTTTCGCCAGCGGCGAGCCTTCTGGACCAGCGATTTGGAATGGTCGAGCAGGGCGTTGAAGCGCGTCGTGGAGTGCAGCCCCTCCTGCCGATTCTCGTGGCTGCGGACGCTGTATAGAATCCTCGGGATGTGCAGAAACCGCGCCCCGTTCATAGCAAAACGCAGGTAGCACTCATGATCGTCGGCCATGGCCGTTTCGTCGTAATAGCCGAAATCAAGGTGCAGGGAGCGTCGGTAAAGAGTGGCCACGCCACACAAATACCAGTTACAGAAAGATTTTTCGAAATCATAGTCGGGTAGGCGGAACTCCTTGAGTACGCGGTAGGCGTCGTCAATGATGAACATGTCGGAATAGACGAAGTCAGCGCGGTCCTCGTCGAGGGGTTTGGCCAAGGTGGAGAGCATCTGAGGGTGGCAGATGTCATCCGAGACCACGAAGGAGCAGTACTCCCCTGTCGCCTCGCGGAAGCCCCGGTTGTAGGTTCTGGTGGATCCAAGGTTCTTCTCGTTCCGCAGGAAAGAGATGGACCGTTGCCGGTCGTAGCGCTTGTGGGTGGTGCGAACCAACTCGCCTGTTTCCTCGTTATAATTGGAAAGGTACGACGCCGTGTGAGTCCCGACTCCCTCAAGCCACTTCTCGATAACCTCACCCGAACCGTCTTGGGAGCAATCATCCACGATGATTATCTCAAGGTTCAGATAGTCCTGGAAATAAACGGAGTCGAGGCACGCCTCAATGTATTGGGCGTGGTTGTAGCTCGGTATCACGATGGAGATCAACCTAGCCCCCCCGGCCAGGTCTCCGGCCCTGTCGATCGTTTGCTGCATTGATCCTCCTGCAAGCTCGGAACAGCATCCCGTTGCGTCAGGCGGCTTTTCTGAAGATGAACCCAGGTTGCCCGCGGTTTTGCCGTCCCGGATGACTTTAAAAAATGACTAACCCATATGCTTTTTAACCACTTGCTTTAGTTGATAAACAACATTCGCAGGTTGTTATCATAGGTTGGACGCCATGTTCTTTCATTTTTCAAAAGAACGATTGAGCTGGACGAACCTGAAATATAGTTACTCTTTGATTTACGCATTGAGTTTTTGAAATTTTGGAGCATAGCTGTTACGAACTTTCATGAACATTCTGTGCCATTCCATGACTTCGTCACAAGAGAGGTGCTTTGTTCTAACGTGCGGGACGTTATCATTTATGTTTTGGAATGTGGATACAAAACGATACACATCCATGCTCTCTGCTCCTAGAATGCCGAGTTGCAACAACTCTTCATAGACAGGTGTAGTTGGAAGCGGCATCAGCAAGGTGATGTTGAGTGTTTTTTTATAGTTCTTTACAAATTCAAATGTTTCAAGCATGGACGTATTGTCTTCATCAGGCATGCCTAAAAGAATATTACAGTTCAGCTCAATCCCAAGCCTGTCTGCTTCCTCGAAAAGCTTATTGAGCTTCCAAATCTCATTCTTGCTTTTCTTCATTGACTTCAATATTTTTTCATTTGCGCTTTCAAGGCCAATTGAATACGACTTGAGCCCAAGATTGGCCAAATCGGGAAGCAAATCAATGCAACGATACATCGAATCGATCCGACCTAATGAGAGCATCCTTTTATTGGGCTGAAAATGTGACATTTCGTGAATAAATTCTTCCAGCCAATCGCGTTTGTGGAAGAGTTCGTTATGAAAAAGGTAAAGCGGCATAGAGTCCCAATATGCAATCTCCTTTGCCAACTGGGCGGGCTTGACAACCCTCCAAGGGGTGCACCTGCTCAAGCAGTAGGTGCAGCCATGGGAGCAACCTGAACCCGCGGACAGGGAACGCTGCTTTTCCATGGCTGGCAGACTTCGGTAGTCATACCTCTCGACATCTTCGAGCACATCCAGAAAGCTCGCCGCTTCGTGCGTAAAGTCGAAGGTTCGGATGTCTTCGTTACCCAGCAGTCGCTGAGGGCTATCATTTTTCTTGGCGAAAAATCCCTCTTCCATCAGTGCGGAGACAGCGGCGGAAGTATCAAATGCGGTCACGAGCACATCGCAGGCAATATGTCCTTGCGACAGCATGGCGCAACCAAAGCCCATGTCCCGTGCAATAACGACAACATTGGCATGCTTTTTCGCCTTCTCGGTAATTGAACGCATGTATTGTAATTGGTCAACCGTTCTTGGGAAAGGAGTGAAGTAGATAATATGACTATAGCTTTCAAATATAGAGAAATCATCACTCTCATGAAGCGGCTCGAGCTCAACATAATCGGACTGTATGGAATGCTTTCGCAACAAGGCATATATAGCCCATACATCGCTTGAAAAAACATATAATGATGGTTTGATGTTTGTTGGCTGTGCGCAACATGGCTCGATAAATGAAGTGGATTGCTTGCAGACTAATACTTTCATGGCGATACACCTTTTTGTCTCAGCTTGGGAGGGTTAAAACCCGCCTTAATAGTGGCAAGTTTAGCATTCTTTGAGAATTTTAAAGCTGTGTCCAGAAAATCCTAGACCGTTACAGGGTCACGATGTGCCGGAAAAAGTGCTGGTTGGTGCGGTGGCCCTTAGGAGTCTGGGTATGGTGCGCGAGGTTTGCCAGCGCTCTCCGAGTATACAATTATTCGGGGAAAAAGCCAAAAAGCTTAAGGGCTGTGGCATAATTTGTTCACCAAAAAAATGTTGCACGAAGCGGGAATGTCGGCGAATCGTTGACAGCGAGTATTTTATGCAAACTTCGAACCAGGGTGGCGGGCCCGGCGCGTCGATCCTCCAGGAATGAAACGGTCAATGGGCAGAACTCTGGTTTCGTCTGGGCATGTCGCAGCTGGACAGGAGGTCTTCCATCATGCACAGTCAGGGCGGCGAAGATCGGCTGCGGTCTTCCGGTCGCGAGGATCAAGCCACCTTTCGTCGAACAGGAAAACCCATGACCAAGACCATCCTCGTCACTGGCGGGGCCGGATACATCGGCTCCCACACCTGCAAGGAACTGGCCCTGCGCGGCTACATGCCCGTTGCCCTCGACGACCTGTCAAACGGCCATGAGCGGGCCGTCAAGTGGGGGCCACTGGTGCGCGGCGACATTGCGGACCGTGTCCTGCTCGATACGGTGTTCGACACCTATCGGCCCGAGGGAGTCATCCATTTCGCGGCCTTCATCGAGGTGGGCGAGTCGGTGCGCAACCCCGGGGCCTTCTACCGCAACAACGCGGCCGGGGCCCTGGCCGTGCTCGAAGCCATGCGCGACCACGGCTGCGAACGCATCGTGTTTTCGTCCACGGCCGCGGTTTACGGCGAGCCCAGGCAGGTGCCCATTACCGAGAACCATCCCCAGTGCCCGGTCAGCCCATACGGCTGGTCCAAGTTCATGGTCGAGCGGATGCTTGAGGATTTTGGCCGCGCCCACGGAATCCGCCACTGCGCCCTGCGCTACTTCAACGCCGCCGGGGCCGACCCGGACGGCGAGACCGGCGAGAGCCACGACCCCGAATCCCACCTCATCCCCCTGGTGCTGCGGGCCGCGAGGCAGCCGGACCGGCCTGTGACCGTGTTCGGCACCGATTACGACACCCCCGACGGCACCTGCATCCGCGACTACATCCATGTCTGCGATCTGGCCGATGCCCACATCCTGGCCCTGGACCATCTGGCCGACAACCCGTCCCTGGCCGTGAATCTCGGCACCGGCACAGGCAACTCGGTACGCGAGATCATCGAGGCCGCCCAAGCCGTGACCGGCCTGCCCATAGATCCCATATACGGTCGGCGTCGTCCCGGCGACCCGCCCCGGCTGGTGGCCGATCGCGCCCTGGCGGGCAAGGCCCTGGGCTGGGAGCCGAAGTTCACGGACATCCGCGAAACCATCGGCCATGCCTGGAACTGGATGAACAGGTAGGGCGGCCGTGTCCCGGCAGATCGAGTTCCTCCACCCCGAGCCGCTGCCCCGGACAGGGCGCGTCTGGCCCGTGTTCCTGCCCTTTGCCGGGTGCCCCTATCGCTGTCTGTTCTGCGCTCAGGATAGGCAGACCGGCCGCGACGCTGCCACCCTGCGCGAGGCCCGCGACAGTCTGGTCCGCGATCTCGAATCCGCCCTGGCCGCCGGGCACGGCCCCTATGAGCTGGCCTTTTACGGCGGCACCTTTACCGCCCTGCCCGCGCCGTGGCCCGAAACCTTCCTGGCCCTGGCCGCACGCTTTCGGGACGCCGGGCTGATCAGCCGCGTACGCTGCTCCACCCGACCCGACTGCGCGGACCCGGCCAGTCTGGCGCGGCTGCGCTCTCTTGGGCTGGACATGGTCGAGCTGGGCGTCCAGTCCTTTGATGATCAGGCCCTGGCGGCCTCGGGCCGGGGCTATGGCGGCGAGACCGCCCGGCAGGGGTGCCGGGCCGTGCGCGAGGCCGGGCTGGCGCTGGGTATCCAGCTGCTCCCGGGTCTGCCCGGCGATCGGCCCGGTGTGTTTCGCCGCGACGCCGGGATCGTTGCCGGTCTGGCACCGGAAATTGCCCGGCTCTATCCCTGCCTCGTGATCCGGGGAACCGGGCTGGCATC
The DNA here is from genome assembly GCF_009729555.1 of Pseudodesulfovibrio alkaliphilus. Lineage (NCBI taxonomy): Bacteria > Pseudomonadati > Thermodesulfobacteriota > Desulfovibrionia > Desulfovibrionales > Desulfovibrionaceae > Pseudodesulfovibrio > Pseudodesulfovibrio alkaliphilus. Next base: position 137,463 of record NZ_WODC01000004.1, on the reverse strand, counting down.
GGCGTGGGAGTGTGGCCGCTACGCGCCCTGGACCCTGGAGCGGACCCGCCGGGAGCTGGCCGCCGCCCTGCCCGTCCTCTGGGCCGCAGGGGTGCGGGTCGTCAGGGTGGGACTGGCCCCGGAGGGGGCGTTGGAGCGGGATATCCTGGCCGGGCCGTGGCATCCTGCCCTGGGGCAGTCGGTGCGCGGGCTGGCGCTGCTGGGGCTGGTGGAGGATGCGGCGAAACGCCTTGGCCAAAGGCCGATGCGGCTTAACGTGCCCCGGCGGTATCAGGGGGAGCTGTTCGGCCATGGTGGCGAGCTGCGGGGTGAATACGCCGCCTTGGGATTGCCTCAAAGGGCGATCCGCTATGCGGACTCCGCGGGATTCGTGCTGCTCTGAGCCCGGAGGAGGCCGGGATCAGCGCTCGGCGTAGCGTTCGATCTTGCCCTTGTAGGCGAGCACACCGTCCACGATCCCCCGCGCCAGATATTCCAGATACGCGTCGGTCTTGAGCCTTTTGGCCTCGGTGGGGTTGGTGATGTAGCCAAGCTCGATGAGGATCGAGGGCATCTTGGCCCCCATGAGTACGTAGAAGGGGGCCTCGCGCACACCGTTGTTCTGTATCTGCCACTTGCGCCGCACATGGGCCAGGGTGTTGTTCTGCACGTCGGTGGCCAGATCGCGGCTTTCCTTGATCTTGGAGTTGACCATCAGGTCGGTCAGGATAAACTGGAGGTCCGAGATGGCTCGCGGGTCCACAGCGTTTTCCCGGGCCGCGATGCGTACTGCGTCGTTGGTTTTGGCCAGGTTGAGGCTGTAGGTTTCCAGGCCGCTGACCCGGGTGCTGTGGTTGGCGTTGCAGTGGATGGAGAGGAAAAGGTCGGCCTTTTTGACGTTGGCCATGGCCGTGCGCTGCTCAAGGGGGAGGAAGACATCCGTGGTGCGCGTGTAGTGTACGGCAAAGCCTTTTTCAGCCAGTTTTTTGCCCAGGATGGTGGAGAAGCGGAGGTTGATGTCCTTCTCCCGCAGCCCGTTGGCCACTGCGCCGGGGTCCTTGCCGCCGTGGCCGGGGTCGATCATGATGGTCTTGACCGTCAGGCCCAGCTGCTCCAGCAGGTCGCCCACGGACTGCTTGCCGCCTCCGGGTGCGCGGTAGGTGATCTGCTTGGACTGGGCCTCCGCATGTCCGGCCTTCTGGGCGGCCCGCGCCGCCCGTGCCTCGGCCTGGGCCTGGGCCACCTCCTGGTCGGGCGAATACACGTCGATGACGATGCGGAATGGGTTGTCCAGGGGGAAAATTTTGTATTCCTGCATGGACAGGAAGTCGAGGACCACCCGGGTGGTGTCCTTGTTGTACTGGCCGGTGCGGATGGAGCGCAGGATGCCGTCCGAGACCGAGGTGGACGCGGTCACGTCGTGACCGAGACGGGAGTTGATGAGGTCCACATAGAGGCGGTGGGGCCGCCCCACCTCGTGGTTGGGCTCAAGAACCTGGTAGCGGTAGGTGACGCGGCTGTCCAGCTCCAGCACCACGCGGGTGTACTCGTCGCTCGAGCGGTAGCGGACCATGTCCAGATGGGCGAGGCCGGAGGGGTCCCTGGGCACCACGCGCCGTTCGCCGGTTTCGTCGGCAACGGTCTCCTGCGGGGCGGGTTTGGGGCTTTCTGCCACCCGCTTGGCCACTTCGTCCAGGGATTGCCTGACCGCCTTGCCCGAGACCTTGGCCACGGCCGCGTCATAGCCGCCGAGCTTGCGCAGGGCGGCATCGGCCCGCGAGTACATGTCTGCCCGTGGGTATTCCACCAGGATGCGGGCCAGATCAAGGCGCGCCGCCTCGGTCTCGCCCAGCCGCCGGGCCTGGATCTCGGCCCTGCGGAAGAGGCAGTCGTCGGCCCAGCCGTGGCGGGGATAGCGGGCCACGACCCGCCCGAAGTAGTCGATGGCCTTGCGGAAATCGGATTTGCGGCCGCTTTGGACCCCAAGCTCTTCGTGGACTCGTCCGATGTAGTAGAGGGCTTTGGGCGCGTAGGCACCGTCCGGGTCTGCCCGCAGGCAGTTGCTGAAGTGGCGCTCGACGTTCTCCCAGTTGGCCCGGAATTTGACGCGCTTGGAGTCCTTGATCAGCGCATGGAACGCGGCATGGCCCTTGTTGAAGTGGGCCTGAGCCGTGGAGGCTGCGCCGAGATCGGGACACGCCAGCAGCATTGCCAGCGCCAGTAACGCGGAAAGGCAAAGGGGAAGATATTTTTTTGCCTGCAATTCCATAGTTTTGAGCCGCATCGTTCTCCAGATGATTTCCGCAGGAAGAACCACACGCGCCGCCATAAGGCGCTTCGTGGGCGTTGAGATGCCACAGCGTTTCCGTAGTGTTCAGAATAATCTAAAAAAAGTCCAGAGAATAATGCGGTTTCCCTGTCGAATCTTTGTCCCGGCCAAAGGGGCTGTGGGAGGTTGTCCTGGCCGGAGAAGTCAATGGCTGGCAAACTGTCAGTGATTTCGGCGCGTATCGTGTTGTTGTTGCTGCGGCGCCTCCGCTTTGCCGGAGCGGGGATCAGGGCTGGCCGGTGGCCAGCCACCGGGCCCAGTCCGGTCGGCCGTTGGCTTCGGCCAGCCGGGCGGCCCGGTCCCAGTCGTAGTCCACGGCCATCAGTTCCACGGTCCACGGCGCGCTCAAGGGGGCGTTCGGCCGGGAGGGCGGGGTGAGCAGGGCGTATCTGGCGTGGGGTGAGCCCGCGGCCATGGCGTGGGGCGGAGTGTCGTCGGCGTAGGCGGGCAGGCCCACGCTGCCGGGATTGACCACCGTGAACCGGCCGCAGACGGCAACGCCGGGAAAATGGCTGTGCCCGGCCAGAACCACGGGGCACCCTGTCGGCACTTCGGCCAGATCCTCCTCGACCGCCTCGCAGGGGCGGGGCTGCGGACGACCCGAGGTCACGTCTTCGAGCAGGTAGGCGGTATCGCTTTTCGGGGTGCCGTGGCACAGGAAGAGCGCCCCGTCCACGGTGCGGGTGGCCGGAAGCCCGGCCAGCCATTGGAGCCCCTCAAGGCCCAGCCCCTCGCGGGCAGCCCGGAAGCCGGGCAGCCCTGCCATGGGCGACGCCGGGTCGAGCAGGACGCGGTCCTGGTTGCCGAGCACGGTGTCCATGGGCGTGTCGCGCAGCAGTTGCCAGGTGGCGGCCGGTTCCAGCGGGCCATAGAAGGAGTCGCCCAGGTTGATGAACCGGGTCGCACCGCGCCGGGCGGCGTCCGCCAGCACGGCCCGCAGGGCGTCGGCATTGCCGTGAATGTCGGCCAGCACGGCAACCGCCGTGTTTTGGCCGGAGAGATGAGGCATGGTTTCCATACCCTGAGATTGGGTGGAAAACGTTCCGGAGGCAAGGTTTTTCCGGCCGAGCCCGCGCTTTACTCGCGGGCGGCAACCATATACAGAGGGCGTGACGGCGCATCGCTGGGGAGCGCCGTCCCAACCGTGACGAGGAGACGCCTTGGCCCGTTCCGAAAACCTGCATTATCTTGGCAACGCCTACCTGCTCAAACGCAGCCTGGGCTACTTCGCGCCCTACAAGGGGCGGGTGCTCCTTGCCGTGGTTGCCATGCTCCTGTACGCGCCCATCGCTCCGGCCCTGGCCTGGCTGACCAAGTACATCACCGACGATGTCCTGGTGGCCAGGGATCTCGGCACACTCAAGCTGTGCATCGTCGGGCTGGTGGTGCTCATCGTGCTCAAGGGCGTGTTCCAGTTCACCCAGACCTACATCATGAACGCCACCGGCATCCTGGTGCTCAAGGACATGCGCCGCGACCTCTACGCCAAGATAGTGCGGCTGCCCATTTCCTTCTTCGCCGAAAGCGAGGTGGGGATGCTCATGAGCCGGATAATCAACGATGTGGTGGCCGTGCGTCAGAGTCTGCCGAGCATCATCATGTTCGTGCGCCAGATATTCACCCTGCTCGGCTTGATCGGCACGGTCATCTATCTGGATGCGTCCCTCGCCTTCTGGAGCCTGGTGGTCATGCCCGTCGCCCTGTACCCCATCGTCTTTTTCGGCAGGAAGGTGCGCAAGTACGGCCGCAAGATCCAGGCCGAGCTTTCCGGGATCAACGTCACCCTTGAGGAGGGCTTCTCGGGCATCAAGGTGATCAAGGCCTTTGCCAACGAAGTGCGCGAAGGGCTGCGCTTCAAGGCGGAAAACGAGAAACTGAGCCGGATCATCATCCGCCAGATCTTTTACAACGAGAGTTCGTCGAGGGTCATGGACTTCGTGGCTGCCGGGGCCGGTGCAGCGGTGCTGTGGATCGGGGGCAGCCGGGTCATCGACGGGGTCATCACCCCGGGCGAACTGACCGCCTTTCTGGTCTGTCTGGTCCAGCTGTACGAGCCGGTCAAGAAGATCAACATGTCCAACCACCAGATTCAGGCCGGTCTGGCTGGCGCCGAGCGCGTCTTCGACATCTTCGACTCCCCGGAAATCACGGTGGAGGACGAGGGCAAAACAGTCTTTGAGGGCCCGTTCCGGGAGCTGCGCCTGGAGGATGTCCGCTTCACCTATCCCGGCGGATCGACTCCGGCCCTTGGCGGCGTGTCCCTGACCATCAGGGCCGGGCAACGGGTGGCCATCGTCGGCCCCAGCGGCTCGGGCAAGACCACGCTGGTCAACCTCATTCCCCGTTTCTACGACCCGCAGCAGGGACGCATCCTGCTCAACGGCGTTCCCGTGAGCGAGTACACCTTGAGCAGTCTGCGCATGGGCCTTGGGCTGGTCTCCCAGGACACCTTTCTCTTCAACCTGTCGGTGCGCGAAAACATCGCCTACGGCCGCGAGGAGTACGATCAGGCGGAGGTGGAGCGGGCCGCCCGCAGCGCCTATGCCCACGACTTCATCATGGAGCTGCCCCACGGGTATGACACGATGGTGGGCGAGGGCGGCGTAAAGATCTCGGGCGGCCAGAAACAGCGGCTGACCATTGCCAGGGCCATCATGAAGGACCCCTCCCTGCTCATCCTCGACGAGGCCACCAGCGCCCTGGACACCGAGTCCGAGCGCGTGGTCCAGGACGCTCTGGAGAACCTCATGCGCGGCCGCACTTCCCTGGTCATTGCCCACCGCCTCTCCACCATATTCACGGCCGATCTCATCGTGGTCATGGAACACGGCAGGGTGGTCGCCACAGGCTCCCACAGGGATCTGCTCTCCTCCTGCCCGCTCTACAACCGCCTCTACCAGATGCAGTTCGACGACTCCATCCGGTAGGCAACGCCGCGCCTGCGCACCCGGACCGCCCATGACCCTGCATATCGTCACCATATCCGACATGAAGCTTTCAAGCGCGTCGGAGGATGTCATCGTCACCTATTCCCTCGGGTCCTGCCTCGGGGTCACGGCCCACGACCCCAAGGCGGGGGTGGGCGGCATGGTCCACTGTCTGCTGCCCCACGCCGGGGCGGCCAGGGAAAAGGCGCGTGCCAATCCCTTCATGTTCGTCAACACCGGGGTGGCCATGATGGTCAGAAGGCTCATGGACCGGGGAGCCGAGAAGCGGCGTCTGGTTTTCAAGGCAGCAGGCGGGGCCAACATGCGCGGCGACAATCTTTTCAACACCGGAGAGCGCAACTTCGAGGCCCTGGGCAGATTGCTTGAGCGCAACTCCGTGACCCTGGCGGCTTCGGATGTGGGCGGCGTTGTTCCGCGAACCATGTTCTTGCACCTCGACACCGGCCGCGTTGTGGTCCGATCGCTGGGGGAGGAGAAAGACCTATGATCAGACGCCAAGAGATTCTCGAGACCGTGTCCCGGGTCGTGGCCATCCCGTCCTGCGCGGGCAAGGCGGCGGCCCTGCTCGGCGATCCGGCCGCCGAGATGTCGGAGCTGGCCAGGATCATTGAGCACGATCCCGGTCTGACCGCCAACCTGCTCAAGATCGTCAATGCCTCCTTTTTCGGCGGGGGCAAGCCCATGCGCACCGCAGGCGAGGCCATAAGCCGCCTGGGGACTCTGGAGGTGCTTCAGTTCATTCTCTCCACCGGAGTCGCCCCCTCCTTTGTCCACCGCATCGACGGGTATGATCTGGCCCCGAGCATGCACCTGCAACACTCGGTGACAGTGGCCATGGCCGCAAGGGAGCTGGGGAAGGCGCTCGGCCTGGATGCGCCGGATCACACCTTCACTGCCGGATTGCTTTCCGGTGTAGGCAAGATTTTGCTGGGCGTGTACGTCCAGGTCAATGCCAAGGCCATCCTGGATCTGGCCATGGAGGAGGGACTGAGTTTTGATCAGGCCGAAGACGCCGTGCTGGGCATCAACCACGCCGAAGTGGGTGGCATCCTGCTTGAATCCTGGGGGCTGCCCCCTGAAATTACCGGCCCTGTCCGCCACCATCTGCGGCCCGACAAGGCCCCGGAGATCGACACGGTTCTCGATCTGGTCCACATCGGCAACGCCCTGGCCAAGATGATCGGGGTGGGACTTGGCGTGGACGGCCTCAACTACGTCCCGTCCGTGGCGGTCATCCAGCGCCTGGGCCTGACGGCCGAGATCGTGGATCGGGTCTGTGCCAACGTGGTGGAGGAGCTGCGCTCCGTGCGGCACCTGTTCGTGCAGTGCGCCGAGGACGCCTGCCCCCTGTAGCAGCGAAAAAGGCCGGAAGCGTCCGAAAACGCTCCCGGCCCGTGGGTTTGATCCGAAGCCGCGAAGCCTGACCCCGAGGTCTCCTATTGCGGCCTGTACGCCTTGATGATGAACACCGGCTTGACCGGCACGTTTTCGTGCTGGCCCATTCTGGATGTCTCCACCCGGCTGATGGCCTCCACCACATCCCAGCCCCGGATCACCTTGCCGAACGCGGTATAGCCCGGATGGCTGATGATCTTGGTCTCATCCCGAGGGTCCTTCTGGTCCCTGTAGTCAAAGGCCGGGTTGTCCTTGACGTTGATGAAGAACTGGGCCGTGGCCGAGTCCGGGGCTGTTCCGCGAGCCATGGCGATGGTGCCCTGCTTGTTGGACATGGCCCTGGACGACTCGTTGGGGATGGGCGGATGCGTCTGCTTCAAGCGCATGCCCATCTCGAAGCCGCCGCCTTGGATGATGTTGTAGGGGATGGGGTTGCCCCCGGCTAGGCTCTTCTGCCGGAAGTCCTTGTCCGTGACCACCCTGTGAAACAGGGTGCCGTCATAAAACCCCTCGTCCACGTAGCGCATGAAGTTTTCCACCGTTGCCGGGGCCTCGCCCGGATAGAGCATGACGATGAACCGGCCCAGGGTCGTCTCGAAGATAACCACCGGGTTGGGGCCTCCCTGGGCCTGGGCGCCGCAGGGCAGGACCAGCAGGCAGGCCAGGAGCAGAGCTCCGAAAAGAAGTGATATCTTGCGCATGGTTCTTCCCCTTTTTCCTGATGTCGTGAACGGCGAACCTACCGGAAAAGGCTCGGCGAATCAACGGTTGGGCCTTGCGAGCCGATTGAGGAGCAGCGCCCTGGCCCCGGCCTCGTCAGGCTCGCGTCCGGTCCATAGGCGGAATTGGGCCAGCCCCTGATGCAGGAACATCTCCAGGCCCGACACCGTGACGCATCCGGCGGCCTCGGCCTCGCGCAGGAGCCGGGTGCGCAGGGGGTTGTAGACGATGTCGTAGACGATCATGCCGGGGGTGAAGCGGAGGGCGTCCCACGGGGTGGCGTCGAGCAGTTCGCCGCTCATGCCCAGGGGCGTGGTGTTGCAGACGAGCCCAGCGCCCTGATCCATCCGCGTTTCCCAGGGCACGGCCCGTGCCGACAGGTCGCGGGCGAGTTCGTGGGCCTTTTCCGGGGTGCGGTTGGCCACCAGGATTTCAGGCATGCCCAGTTCGGCCAGGGCCGCCACTGCCGCCCGCGCTGCGCCGCCCGCGCCCAGGACCAGGGCCGTGTCCGGCAGCTTTTCCAGGGCTCTGAGAGGGGCGGCCAGGCCGGTCACGTCCGTGTTCTCGCCCCAGAGCAGACCGTCGCACCAGAACAGGGTGTTGACCGCGCCCACGGCCTGGGCGCGCCGGGTCAGCCGGTCGAGCAGCGGCATGACCGTCCGCTTGTGGGGGATGGTCACGCTCACGCCCCGGATGGACTGTTCGCGAACCCGGTCGATGAATCCGGCAAGCTCGTCGGGCCGGGTGGGCCACGCCTGATAGTCGGCGTCCAGGCCCAGGCTGGCGAATCCCCAGTTGTGCAGGGCCGGGCTCAGGGTGTGACCCAGGGGCCAGCCGATGATGCCGTGGCGGGCGGTCATGGTCGCGCCTTGCGGGCTCACAGGGCTCTGGCCTGATCCAGGCTGCCCGCGTTGGCCGCTGTCCACTCGCCGTCTCCTGCAAGATCGGCGAGGTTGGGCGCGAGGAGCTTGGTCAGGACGTTCCTGGGCCCGATCTCCACGAAGTGGCGTACCCCGGCCAGCCACAGGGCCTGAAGGGTCTGGACCCAGAGGACCGACGAGGTCATCTGGCGCTGCATGACCGGCAGGATGCCCGAGGGGTCCGGTTCGGGCAGTGCCGTGGCATTGTGGTAGACCGGGAAGGCCGGGGCCTTCCAGTTGAGCCCGGCCAGGAAGGCGGCAAACTCGTCGGCCGCCTCGCGGATCAGGGGGCTGTGGAATGCGCCGGACACGGCCAGGGCGATGGCCCGGCCCTTGGCCTCCTTGACCAGGGCCGAAGCCCTTGCCAGGGCCTCGCCCTCTCCGCTGATGACGAACTGGGCAGGCGAATTGTAGTTGGCGATGCGCAATTGCCCGCCGGCCCCGGCCACGGCCTGTTTCACGATGCCCTCCACCGTGGCCTGATCGAGTTTGACCACTGCGGCCATGCCCTGGCCCTCGCCTCCTGCCTCGGCCATGAGCCTGCCGCGCAGGCACACGGCCCGGATGGCGTCGCGGCCGTCCAGTGCGCCGCTGGCGGCCAGGGCCGCGAATTCGCCCAGGCTGTGCCCGGCGGCAGCCGCCGGAGCGAGCCGGTCACGCACGGCCAGCCACAGGGTGAGGTTGGTCACGGTCAGGGCGGGTTGCAGGGCGCGGGTGTCGGCCATGTCGCCGCTGGCGCCGTCCCAGTAGATGTCGCGCAGGGGCAGGCCGGATTCCTTTTCGGCAAGAATCCACAGGTCCATGGCCTCGGCCGCGTCCTCGGCCACGTCGCGGCCCATGCCCTGCTCCTGGGAACCCTGTCCGGGAAAGAGTATCGCTGTCTTGGTCATTGTCGTCTCCTTGGGGTGGCAGCCCGTTCGTGCCCGTGCGACACGAAGCCGTGCTGGCAAAGGGGATAGCCCGCCCGGGCGAGCCGCGTCAAGGCGGCCATGGCCGTCCGTATCGGCGCACAGTGGTTGACAGTAAAAATCACAAAGGGGTAGATGACGGGGATGGGTACCTCTTTGATAATCAAGAATATCCGCCGGAGCGTCTCGCTCTTTGCGGCAGGGTGTTGCCTGTGAGGGTACTGATAGTGGGCAACGGCGGCCACGCCCTGGTGGTGGCCGACATCCTGGCCTGCGCCGAAGGGATGGCCCCCCTGGGACACGTGGAGAAGGATGCCGGTTCCGGGTCCGTGGCCCAGTCGGGTCTTCCCCTGCACGGCGGGATAGCGTCCCTGGGCACTGTACCGCATGATGCGGTGGTGGTGGCCATTGGCGACAACCGGACGCGCATGGCCGTGGCCGACAGTCTGGCCGACGAGGGCGAGGTTCTGGCTTCGGCCATCCACCCATCTGCCGTCATCGCACGGGACGCGGTCATCGGCGCTGGCTGCGTGGTCTGCGCCGGCGTGGTAGTCAATCCGGGATGCAGCATAGGCCGAAACGTCATTCTCAATACCGGCTGCACCGTGGATCATCACTGCCGCATCGGGGACCACGCCCACATCGCGCCCGGAGTGAACCTGGCCGGGGGCGTGAGTGTGGGCCGGGGTGCCTTTGTGGGCATCGGCGCATGTGCCATTCCGGGTGTGACCATCGGCGAGTGGGCCGTGGTGGGCGCGGGCGCGGCGGTTGTCCGCGACGTGCCTTCGGGCAGGTCCGTGGTCGGCGTTCCGGCCCGCGAGAGAACATAGCAGGAAGCCATGCCGACCAGCGACAGACTCTATCTTTCCCCCCCGCACATGGGCGGCGCGGAACTGGATTTCGTCCACCGGGCTTTCGAGTCCAATTTCATTGCGCCCCTGGGACCACAGCTGGCCGAGTTCGAGGCGGAGTTTTCGCGGCTGACCGGGTTTGCCCACTGTCTGGGGCTTTCCAGCGGCACAGCGGCCATCCACCTGGGGCTGCGCCAGCTCGGTGTCGGCCCGGGCGATGTGGTCATCGCCTCCACCCTGACCTTCATCGGCTCGGTCACTCCGGCCACGTTCCTGGGCGCGGACCTGCACTTCGTGGATTGCGACGCGGCCACCTGGACCATGGACCCGGCCCTGCTGGCCGAGGCCGTGGACCAAGTCGAGGCCGACGGCCGCCGGGTGGGCGCGGTGATCCCCACCGACCTTTACGGCCAGTGTTCGGACTACGACGCCCTGCTGGCCGTGTGCCATCCGCGTGGAATCCCCCTGCTCGTCGATGCGGCCGAGGCCGTGGGCGCGGCCTACAAGGATCGCCACGCCGGACGCGGCGGGGATGCGGCCGTGTATTCCTTCAACGGCAACAAGATCATCACCACAGGCGGGGGAGGGCTCCTGGCCAGCGACGACAAGGCGCTCATAGACGAGGCCCGCAGGCTTTCCCAGCAGGCCCGCGATCCTGCCCCCCACTATCAGCATTCCACCATCGGTTACAACTACCGCATGAGCAACGTGGCCGCGGCCATCGGCCTGGGGCAGCTCGACGTGCTTGCCGAGCGCGTGGCCCGGCGCAGGGCCATCTTCGACTGGTATGTCGACTCGCTCGGTCGGCTGCCGGGGGTTTCCTTCATGCCCGAGGCCGCCTACGGCCTGGGAAACCGCTGGCTGACCGTGATCCTCCTTGACGAGGCGGAGTTCGGGGCCGGCCCCGAGGACGTTCGCCTCGCCCTGGAGGCGGAGAACATCGAGTCCCGGCCGGTCTGGAAGCCCATGCACATGCAGCCCGTGTTCAGGGACGTGCCTTGCTCCGGCGGTGCGGTGAGCGAGGGGCTTTTCCGCCGCGGCCTTTGCCTGCCCTCGGGCACGGCCATGAGCGAGGCGGAGCTGGATCGCGTGGCCCGGAGAGTCGCGGCCATGACGGCCACGTCCCCTCGGGGCGGGAGGGGCACCCCATGAAGCTTGGCCTGCCCAATTTCCGCAACCTGAACTTTTATGCCATGCTCCTGGCGGACATGGTCATCTTTGCCGTGGCCCTGTATGCGGCCTATCTTTTCCGCTTCGATTTCGAGGTGCCGCACTTTTTCGCGGTCCAGTACCAGGGGCTGCTCAAGTACGTGATCGCCTTCAAGGTGGCGCTGTTCCTTTTTTTCGGCCTGTATCGGGGCATGTGGCGGTACACCAGCCTTGACGACTACTGGCGGCTCTTGCGGGTCACGGCGCTGCAAAGCCTCATCCTGGTCTCCTTTGTGGTCTTTCGCTTCTCCTTTGTCGGAGTGCCTCGCTCCATCTTTGTCATCGACTGGGTGCTGACCCTGGTTCTGTGCAGCGGGCTTCGGCTTTTGATCCGCGCCTTCTACGCCCGCACTCTCTCCCTGGCCCGTTCCGCACCGGGCCGCAAGGACGTGCTCGTGGTCGGGGCCAAGGACGCGGCCGAGAAGATCGGGCGCGAGCTGACCACCAGCCAGGGCCAGCACAACCTCATCGGGTTTTTGGATGACGACCCGGCCCTCAGGGGCCGGACCATTCACGGCAGGCCGGTGCTCGGCCCGGTGGCCAGCCTGGGCGAGGTGGCCGAGCGCTTCGGGGTGGACGAGATTTTTCTGGCCGTGTCCGAGGCCACGGCCGAGGAGATGCGGCGCATGGTGGAAACATGCAAGGCCACGGGGCTTCCCTACAAGACCCTGCCCGCCATGGCCGAGATCATCGACGGCAAGGTGGCCGTCAATACGCTGCGCGACATCGACTATCTCGACCTTTTGGGCCGTTCCCCCGTGAGCCTCGACACGGCCGGCATCAGGCAGTATCTCTGCGATCAGACCGTGCTGATCACCGGGTGCGGGGGCTCCATCGGGTCGGAGCTGTGCCGCCAGATCGTTCGCTACCGGCCAGGCCGTCTCGTGCTGGTGGATGCCTCCGAATACAATCTGTATGAAATCGAGATGGAGCTGCGCCACGCCCTGGGCTTTGACCGCTGCACCACCATACTCGGCTCGGTGGCCGATGCGCCGCTCATGGAACGCACTTTCCGGGAGCATCGGCCTTCAGCGGTTTTCCACGCTGCGGCCTACAAGCATGTCCCCATGCTGGAGCGCAACCCGTGGCAGGCCGTTCGCAACAACATTGAAGGATCGCGCACGGTCATGCAGGCGGCCGTGAGGGCCGGGGTGGAGCGGTTCGTGGTGGTGTCCACGGACAAGGCGGTGCGGCCCACCAACGTCATGGGCGCGAGCAAGCGCGTGACCGAGCTGCTGATGCAGGCCCTAAGCGGCGGGCCCACCCGGTTCATGGCTGTGCGTTTCGGCAACGTGGTCGGCTCCAGCGGCTCGGTGGTGCCCCTGTTCCGGCGTCAGATCGCTTCGGGGGGGCCTGTCACCGTGACCCACCCGGATGTGACCCGCTACTTCATGAGCATCTCCGAGGCCACGCAGCTCATTCTCCAGGCGGGCAGCATGGGCGAGGCAGGGACCGGCGGCGAGGTCTTTGTCCTGGACATGGGGGTGCCCGTACGCATCGCGGACATGGCCCGCGACCTCATCCGCCTCTCGGGCAAGGAACCGGACGTGGATGTGGAGATCGTCTTTACCGGACTGCGCGAGGGGGAGAAGCTCTTTGAGGAGCTGATCACCGAGGGCGAGGGCATCGTGCGTACCGAGCACGACAAGATCCTGGTGGTGGGGTCGGCCGACACGGTCCGGGCCAAGGACCTGGACAGCGAGCTGGACGCCTTGTGCCGGGCGGCCGAGGCCCACGACGGCGAGGCCATCAGGACCATTCTCAAGCGCCTTGTCCCCGAGTATGCGCCGGAGGGCAACTAGCCGGTTTTCTTTGCATTGATCGCGTGGATGGGGGCAAAAGCCGTGCTGTTTTCGGGCAACCGGCCGATTTTCAAGAAGATATCTAGACTTCGTCGGCGGGGTGCTTTGTGGATTATTCGAGAAAATCAGGTCAACCGACTTGATTTAAATGAGTTTCGCGGTTAGTAATACTGCTAGGAATGGTTACGTCCTTGGCGGCGCCCGGTCTGGAGGCCGGGCGCAAGGCCGGGATAACGCCCCTTTTTCGGGCGAATCTGGTCATTTATTCGAGAGGGGAGCGATGCGGCCAAGGGACAAGGATTGTATTTTCTGCAAGATCGTGGAGGGGGCCATTCCCTGCGCCAGGGTCTTTGAGACGGAGCATATCCTTGCCTTTCTGGACATCGCTCCCGTGCATCCGGGCCATGTTCTGGTCGTGCCCAAAGGGCACTACCCCACGCTTATGGATATTCCGGCCGAGCTGGGGACGGATCTGGCCGACGCCCTCTCCAGGGTGGGTCGGGCGGTGATGGAGGCCACGGCCGCCGACGGCCTCAACCTGATGCAGAACAATTTTGAAGCGGCGGGCCAACTGGTCCACCACGCGCATTTTCATCTCATTCCGAGGCATTCCGGCGATGGCCTGACCTTGTGGCCCCAGTCGGGATACAAGACTCCCGACGAGATGAGCGGCCTGGCGAAGACCATCGCGGGCCTGCTGAAATAAGCTTTGAAACCCTTTTTTCGGAGGCGACCCAATGAGTACCCTCACCAAGGCCGGCATCGTTGACTACATCTATGAGCGCACGGAAAGCAACCGCGCCGAGATCAAGGATCTGGTCGAAACCATTCTCGACATCATGAAAAGCGCGGTCAAAAAGGACCACGCGCTGCTCATCAGCGGGTTCGGCAAGTTCGAGGCCTACGACAAGCGGGCGCGCAAGGGGCGCAATCCCCAGACAAGCCAGACCATCACCCTGCCGCCGCGCAAGGTGGTCGTGTTCCGGCTGTCCCGCAAGTTCCGCTCGGAACTTAATCCGTCTTAAGCACGAACCCCTTGGGGTATTCCGCTTGGAGCCGGTCAAGGGCCGCCTCGGCAGAGCCGTGGTCGCCAAAGGCCCCGGCCTGGACGCGGATCAACCCGTCTCCGGTGGCGTCCAGCCTGGAGCCCTTGTACCCGTCGGCAATGAGGCGTGCGAGGGCTCTGTTCGCGTTTTCAAGGTCTGAGAACGCGCCCACCTGCACAAAGAAGCTCCCGCCCTCGACAACCTCGGGCAGGGCCGCGGCCGTGGCGCCGGGGTGCGTCTCGTGGGTAAGAGGGGCGTGGGCTGCGGCCGGGGCGTCGAAGGCTTCGTCGGCCGCAACCGGGCCAGTCGCCGCCGTGGCTGGCGCCGCCTCGGCGGGCAGAGGCTCCTCGCCCAGCTCGCTTTCGGCCACGCTCCGTCCGGCCTGCTCTGCGACGGGTGCATCCACCACATAGACCCCTTCGTTTTCGCGCCGCTCATCTTCCGGCCCCTTGGTGGCCGACGGCTCGGGCGTCTGCTCGGCGGGCAGAGGCGTGGCCCGCGCCGTTGGCCGTTCGGCCGGAGGCGAGGAAACGATATGCTGCCGAGCGCAGCCGCCAAGGGTCAGGGCTGCCGCCAGACAGACAGCGAGCATCATCCCGTTTTTTTTAGCATTCATCATTTGATTCGCCCTCTTGCGTTGGTCCTTCCGTGCCTGTGCCAGTAGCATACCCGACAGGGAAGAGTCTAGAATTAATCTAAATCCAATTGCTCCGGCAGCGATTGAGCAGCCATCCCAGGCGGGGTTGGCCGTGCCGCCGGATCAGGGGTGTCGCGGCGCGGGTGTTGGTCATCCCCGGAGCAGGGCCTTCCATCGGGCGGCTTTGTCCCAGGCAAAACCGCCGGGAACGCAGGGCCAGATGGAGTTGTTTTGAAACAACGGCTCCTCGGCGATGGGATAGGGGCTGGCCAGACACGCAGCATTGAACATGGGGCTGCCCGGGATGGGCGTGTAGTGGGCCAGATGGGGCCGGAAGCCGAAATCGTGCACATGGCGCACGGCCTGTTCCACTTGGGCCAGATCCTGGCCGGGCAAGCCAAAGAGGATGTACACGCCGATGTCGGCCAGCTCGAAGCCAGCGCTGACGAGGTTGGCGGCTCCGGTCTCCCATTCGCGCCGGGTCAGCTTGATGTCGTGGCGGTGGTCGAAGTCCGTGGTTTCGAGCCCCAGGCGCACGGTGGTCAGGCCACCGGCCTTGAGACGGCGGCAGGTGTCGGCCGTGAGGCTGCGCACGTGCATGGCGTTGGGCGTGTGCAGACGCACCTCGGGCCACCGGGTGGCCACGGCGTCGAGCACGGGCCACAGCCAGCGTTGCGGGGCCACCAACAGGGCGTCGTCATAGAAGGCGAAGTCGCGCACCCCGCGCATCTGCTCGACCTCCATGGAAGCCAGAACCGGGCCGGGGTCGGACTGGATGAAGCCGGGGTGCAGTGCCCGGCTGGCGCAATAATCACAGGCAAAGGGGCAGCCGCGTGAGCCGAGCACCGGGGCAAACTCCGGCGCGGGGTAAAGGTCCAGGGCAAGACGCAGCCCTGCCCCATCGGGCAAGGGCGGGACCTCGCGGCCCAGGGTGCGCCACAGTCTCGTCCAGTTTTCGGGTCTTTCCAGCGCTCCGTGTACCAGCAGGTCCGCCCTGGCGTGGCGGGCGGCGTGTTGCGCGCACAGGGTCGGGTAGGGGCCGCCCAGGATGCGCGTCGCGTCAGGCCACAGCCCGGCGGCCATCTCCAGGGCGTCGAGGGCACCCGGATACCAGTAGGTCATGACCGACGAGACCAGAACGGCGTCCGGCGGCGGATCAAGCCGGGCCAGCCCCTGGCGCACCATGTCCCGGTCCAGGCCGTAGCGGCTGTATCGGCGGCCGGTGAAGGCCAGGGCAGGGGGCGGCTCGATTTCGGTCTTGGGATAGTGCCCGGTGCCGTATCGGCCGGGCCGCGGCCAGGCCACCCCGTCCCAGGTGGGGTCCAGGCAGTCCATCAGGGCCACGGCCGCGCCTGCGCTACGGAGCATGGACAGGCAGGCCAGCAGCCCCACCGGCCGCGACCACAGGTTGAAGGCCGCGAAATCCGTGATCCACGGGTTGATGCCGAGCACCCGGAGGGGCCTTACACCCTGGCCGCCTGACCAGGGTATGTGCGGATGGGGCGGCCGGGTCATGGTCGGTTGGCCTAGCGGTTGAGGAAGCCCATCAGGGTGGAGACGGCGAGCATGGCGATGAGCACCGCCAGCAGGATGTTGGTGGTCCGGTTGCGCCGGGCGGCCCGCTCGGCCTTGCCCTTGGTGAACAGCCCGGCGATCAGGAAGATGAGCCCGAGGATGACGATGATCTTGAAAAGCATGCCCATGAACGGGGTGTACCGGATTTGGCAGGGAATGTCTTCCTGGCGGTGGGGTGGGCCGATCAAGGGAGAGAAGGCGAAGAGCCGCAATTCTCGTTTGGCTAGCTTTTCTTCTTAGGAGGCGCAATAGCCGGGGCAAACGGAGACCGGAAATACTGCGGTCGCGATGGGCGGAATAGGGCTGTGATCTCCTGATTTCTTCTTGCCCAGGTCAGTCACGCCATTATCGTTATCACTGGCGACAGGAGGAAGTGGTCGGAGTTGCGGTGCCGGTTCGGTGGCCCGCATCCATGGTGAAACTTGGCGAAAGCGGCCCGCCATCCCCATCGGGACGGCGGGCCGGTGAGTTTTCAGGCCGTGGCGTCGGTGAATCAGCGGCGCAGGTCGCGGTTGCCTTCCACCAGATCGGTGACCACGCCCGGATCGGCCAGGGTGGAGGTGTCGCCGAAGTCGCTGGAGCCTTCGACGATCTTGCGCAGCACGCGGCGCATGATCTTGCCCGAGCGCGTCTTGGGTAGGCCGTCGGCGAACTGGATGAACTCGGGTGTGGCGATGGGGCCGATCTCCTTGCGCACCCAGACCTTGAGATCCTTCATGATCTCGTCGGAGGGTTCGATGCCGGCCTTGAGGGTTACATAGGCGTAGATGGTCTCCCCCTTGACCTCGTGGGGCATGCCGACCACGGCGGCCTCGGTCACGTCCGGGTGGGCCACCAGGGCGGATTCGATCTCGGCGGTGCCCATGCGGTGGCCCGAGACGTTGATCACGTCGTCCAGGCGGCCCATGATCCAGAAGTAGCCGTCGCCATCCACGCGTGCGCCGTCGCCGGCTTCATAGGCGCCGGGGAATCCCGCGAAATAGGTGGTCTTGTAGCGTTCGGGGTCGCCGTAGACGTTGCGCAGCATGCCCGGCCAGGGCTTGTCGATGACCAGATGGCCGCCCTCGTTGGGTTCGGCCGGGGTGCCGTCGCGGCGCACGATCCTGGCCGAGACGCCGGGCAGGGGCAGGGTGGCCGAGCCGGGCTTGAGCGGCGTGGCAAAGGGCATGGCTGAAATCATGATGCCGCCGGTTTCGGTCTGCCACCAAGTATCGACGATGGGCAGCCTGCCGCCGCCGATGATCGAGTGATACCAAAGCCACGCCTCGGGATTGATGGGCTCGCCCACGCTGCCGAGCAGACGCAGGGAGGAGAGGTCGTAATGCCTGGCCCACTCGTCGCCCTCGCGCATCAGGGCGCGGATGACCGTGGGCGCGGTGTAAAAGATGTTGACCTTGAACTTGTCCACCACGCGCCAGAAGCGGTCCGGCTTGGGATAGCTCGGCACGCCCTCGAACATGACCGAGGTGGCGCCCAGGGCCAGAGGGCCGTAGACGATGTAGGAATGGCCGGTGATCCAGCCCACGTCGGCCGTACACCAGTACACGTCGTCGTCCTTGACGTCGAAAACGTACTGGGTGGTGTGGGCCGCGTAGGTCAGGTAGCCTCCGGTGGTGTGCAGCACTCCCTTGGGCTTGCCCGTGGAGCCGGAGGTGTAGAGGATGAACAGGGGGTCTTCGGCCTCCATCTCCTCATGGGGGCAATGGGCGGTGATGTCGTCCGCGCCGACCTCGTCATGCCACCAGGAATCGCGGCCCTCGACCATGGCGATGTCGTTGCCGCCGCGCCGGACCACGATGCACTGCTCCACGCTGGGGCACCCCTTGAGGGCCTCGTCCGCATTGGGCTTCAGCGGGATGGTCTTGCCGGCCCGCAGCACGGCGTCGGCCGTGATCAGCACCTTGGCCTCGCTGTCCTTGATGCGCGATTGCAGGGCAATGGCCGAGAATCCGGCAAAGACGATGGAATGGACCGCGCCCAGCCGGGTGCAGGCGAGCATGGCGATGGCCAGCTCCGGGATCATGGGCATGTACAGGGCCACGCGGTCCCCGCGCTTGACGCCTTTCTTCTTGAGCACGTTGGCGAAGCGGCAGACCTCGGTGTGGAGCATCTGATAGGTGTAGACCTTGACATCCGCCTCGGGTTCGCCCTGCCAGATGATGGCGGCCTTGTTGCGGCGGCCGTTGGTCAGGTGGCGGTCAAGGCAGTTGTACGAGACGTTGGTCCTGCCGCCGGAAAACCACTTGAACTGCGGGGTGTCGTAGTCTGTTTCAAGCACGGTGTCGAAATCGGAGAACCAGGTGATCAGTTCTTTCGCCCGCTCGCCCCAGTAACTTTCCGGGTCGTTGAGGGCGCGCTCGTGGACGGCCCGGTAGTCGTCCATGCTCTTGATCCAGGCCCGGGGCTGCATGGCCGGGTCGGGGTGGAAAATCTGTCCTTCCTTCTGCAAGCTCTCGATTTTTTTCTCTTCGCTCATGTGCATCTCCTGACTATCCTGTTGAACTGCGGCGAAAGGTGACGGCCCGTGCGGCCCGCTGGCCGTGGCGTCACGTCTGTGCGCTACCATGTATCGGACCCGGCGGGCAATCGTGACCGTTTTTAGGTGAACGGTCCGAATCCGCCCGGTGAACGGCAATCTTTCCTGGCCCGGCCCCGGCGAATGGACGCAACAAAGCGCGGCGGACTCCAGTCCTCCGCGCTTCATGAAGCCCTGCCCTGGGCATGCGCTGCACCGGCAAAGGCTAGAAATCGGCCACGCTGTTGCCGACCACTTCGGCTCTGGTGCCGCCCGACACCTGACCTCCCGCCCCGCGCAGTTTCTCCTGCGCCTTGAGCAACTGGTCGTTAAGCTGCATCAACTGCTCCTGCTTGGCCTGAATCTGCTGCTGCTTCTGTTTTTCCGGCAGGTCCGACTTTTCGAGCTCGTCGATATCCTCCTCCAACTTCTCGATCTGCTTTTTCAGGTTGTTGACGATCTGCTCCTGGGGGGACTCGCTGTCCTCGCTCCCGGATTCCGTCTCCTCGCTCTTGACCGTTGCGGCCAGGGCGCGGGCCTCCTGGGAGAGGGTCAGGGTGTCGCCCTGCTGCTCCGGCGTCTTGGCGGCCCGGGCCTGTTCGTCGGCTGTCTTTTCCAGTGTGGGCGCGGTGCGGATATCCAGAGCCTCGGACAACTGTGCCTGTCCCTGCATCATGCCGAGTTCGATAACCATGGCTGTCTCCTTTGCGTGAAAGCGGGTTCTTCAATGGGTCGTATCGGCGGTCTTGCGCCATTTCTTTAGGGCGACAGGGCGGCACAAGGCGGTTGCGCCGCAGGGACAAAACAAGGTAGCGTGGCCCATACCCAGCGCATTGCATCCAAGCAAGGAGCCCCATGAGCGTCATCAACCTGGAATATCTCTTCAAGCCCCGCTCCGTCGCGGTCATCGGCGCCACCAACGATCCGCGCAACGCAGGCAACATCGTCATGCGCAACCTCATGGCCGGCGGGTTTCTCGGGCCGGTCATGCCCGTGTCGGACACGGCCGAGGCCATTGCGGGGGTGCTGACCTATCCATCGGTCAAGGCCCTGCCCAAGGTGCCTGACCTGGCCGTGGTCTGCTCGCCGCTGGACGAGGTGCCCGAGATCGTCCACTCCCTCCGGCAGGGCGGCACCCGGGGGGCGGTGCTCATGGGCTCGGGGTTTTCGGGCATGAGCCTTGAGGAGAGACAGGATATCAAGGCCACCATCCTCAAGATCGCCACCCCGCCGGACATCCGCATTCTCGGGCCCAAGTCGCTTGGCTTCATGGTCCCCTCCCTCAACCTCAACGCCTCCCTGGCCCATGTGGGAGCCGCGCCGGGCAAGGTGGCCTTTGTCTCCCAGTCGGATTCGCTTTTTGCCACGGTCCTGGACTGGGCCCAGGCCAAGGGCGTTGGATTTTCGCACATGATCGCTCTGGGCAGCCGCATCGATGTTTCCTTTGCCGACATCCTCGACTACCTCGCCTCGGACCCGCAGACCCGGTCCATCATGCTCTATGTGGAGTCCCTCAAGGACGCCCGCGAGTTCATGTCCGCTGCCAGGGCCGCCTCGCGCAACAAGCCGGTGCTGGTGGTGCGGCCGGGCCAGGCACTGGATATCGTGCACGACGAGCACTGGCGGAGAGAAGACGGCCCGCACCGGCTCTGCGACGCGGTCTACGATGTGGCCTTCCGGCGCGCTGGCATGCTGCGGGTGGAAAACATCGACGGACTCTTCGACGCCGCCCAGACCCTGGGCACCCTGCGTCATGTCTACGGCCGCAAGCTGGCCATCCTGACCAACGGCACCAGCGCGGGCATCCTGGCCGCGGACAGGTTGCTGGCGGGCGGTGGCGAGCTGGCTCCGTTGGCCGATGAGACCGTGGCCGCCATCGACGCCCTGCTGGGCGAGGAGAACTGGTCGCGTTCAAATCCTGTGGGCATCCCCTACAACGCTGACGGCAAGGCCTATGCCGAGGTGGTCAAACTGCTGCTCAGGGACAAGGGCTCCAACGGCATTCTGGTCATGCACGTGCCCTGGACGGCCGTGCCGGACCTGGATGTGGCCACCGCCCTGTGCGAGGCGCTGAAGCGGGCGCACCGCATGGTGCTGACCGCGTGGCTTGGCTCGGGCACGGCAGTGCAGTCGCGGGAGATTTTCAGCCGGGCGGGAGTGCCCACCTATGAAACGCCCACCCATGCGGTGCGCGCCTTCCTCTACATGGCCGAATACCAGCGCAACCAGGAAATGCTCATCGAAACCCCCGATTCCCTGCCCACGGACTTTTTCCCGGACACGAGCCGGGCCAGGGAGATCGTGCGCAAGGCCCTGGATGCCGGGCGTTCGGGACTGACCGAGCCCGAGGCCAAGGACATCCTGGCCGCCTACGGCATCCCGGTGGTGGAGACGCGCATCGCGCAGTCGGCCAAGGAGGCGGTCATCGCGGCCGACGAACTGGGCTATCCGGTGGCCATCAAGCTCAGAAGCCCCCAGATTCCCCAGCCCTTTGACATGGGCGGGGTGCTCCTCGACCTGGAGACCCCGGAACGGGTCTGGGAAGGGGCGGCCTCCATCCTGGCCAGGGCCACCCGCGAACGGCCCGACGCCTATATCGAGGGCTTCACGGTCCAGAAGATGGGGCGCAGGCCCGGTGCCCACGAGCTGGCCATCTCGGCCGAGGTGGACCCGGTCTTCGGCCCGGTGCTGCTTTTCGGCCACGGCGGCATGGCCCGTGAGATGATCCAGGACTCGGCCCTGGCCCTGCCGCCCTTGTCCATGAGCCTGGCCCGCGAGTTGATCGGCCGTACCCGCATCGCCACCCTGCTCCGGGGTACGCCGTCGCACCCGCCCGCTGACATCGACGACCTCTCCCTGACGCTGATCCAGATATCCCAGCTCATCGTGGACGTACCCCAGATCGCGTCCATCGACATCAACCCCCTGTACGCCGACAGCGAGGGCGTCCTCGCCCTGGGCGGCAAGATCACCATCGCGCCCTTTGAGGGCGAGGGCGAGCGGCGCCTCGCCATCCGGCCCTACCCCCGCGAGCTTGAGGAATGCGTTACCCTCAAGGGAGGCCGCCATGTCACCATCCGGCCCATCCGGCCCGAGGACGAGTCCACCCATCGCGCCTTCCTGGCCAACCTCACGGACGAGGACCTTCGGCTGCGCTTTTTCGGGGTGGTCCAGCGCGACTTCGACCACAAGGACATCGCCCGCTTCACCCAGATCGACTACGACCGCGAGATGGCCTTCATCGCCACGGCCCTTGATCTGCGCGGCGATCCCGAGACCCTGGGCGTCATGCGTACCAACACCAAGCCGGACAACAGCGAGGCCGAATTCGCCATAGTGGTCCGTTCGGATCAGAAGGGCGAGGGCCTGGGCAGCCTGCTCTTCCACAAGGGTATCCGCTATACCCGCGACCGGGGCACCCTCCGTCTGACGGGCCAGACAATGCTCGAGAACAAGGCCATGCAGGGGCTGGCCCGCAAGTTTGGCTTTGTGGTCACGCCGGACCCCCACGACGAGGATTTGGTGGAAATGGTCCTGGACCTGGAGACGGTCAAGGAGTAGGCCGTGCCGCGCCTGACGGAATCGTCGTCCGATTCATTGCCCGAGGCTTCGGGGCAATCCACGGCGGCCCCGGCCACGGTCCATCACACGGGCCTTGAGTGGACCGGCGGGGCCACGCGTGTGGCCCGGCTGCTGGCCTCTGGAATGGCCGAAACGGGCGCTGGTGTGCGTCTGACCTGCGAGGTGGCCGAGCCCGGACCGCACGGGGAGGCGGCCTCGGTCCTGTCGGCGACCATGGTCGCGCCGTGCGGCTTCGGCCCGCAACTGGCTGCGGGCGAGACGGCCCACATCCACTGTACCGGCGACTGGCCCGGTCTGCTCAACGCCATTCCAGAGGGAGCCAGGGCGGTAATCACCCTGCACGACTGCGAGCTGTTCACCGGGGGCTGCCCCTATCCTCTGGACTGTCCGGCCCTGGACCGGGAATGCGCCGACCCTTGCCCCCGCAAATTTCCCCACAGCCGCCGGGTGCGTCAGGTCAAGCGCCTGTCGCTGCGTCGGCTCGGTCCGACCCTGGTCGCGCCGTCGCGCTGGCTGGCCCGGCTGGCCGGGGAGCACCTCGGGCTGCCCGTGGCCGTCATTCCCAACGGCATCCCCTGGCCCGCCCGCTCCATGTCCCGCCGAGAGGCGCGTGTCCGGCTGGGCATTCTTCCGGCGGCACGGGTGGCCGTGTTCGCGGCCCACGGGGGCCTCGGCGCGGCCTACAAGGCAGGGAGCGCCTGGCGCTCCCTGTGGCAGGGGATCAAGGCGCGGGTGCCCCAGGCTCTTTGCTTTGCCGTGGGCGGCGACAGCGAGAGCCGCGACGGAGATCTGGTCATCTGGCCCTATGTGGAGCGCGAACGCCTGGCCCTGCTCATGGCCGCCGCCGATGTCCTCCTCTATCCCACCCTGGCCGATAACCACTCCCTGGTCATCCTCGAGGCCATGGCCCAGGGGTTGCCCGTGGTGGCCCACGGCGTGGGCGGGGTGCCGGAGCAGGTGGCCCACGACACGACCGGCCTGCTGGTCGGGCCGGGCGACCGGGCTGGCTTTGTCGAGGCTGCGGCCGCGCTCCTGGCCGACCCGGCCCGCTGCCGGGCGCTCGGGGCCAACGCCTTTGCCTCGGGCCGCAAACGGTTCACGGTGGAGCGCATGATCGCCGACTATGCCAAGGTCTATGCCCGGCTCCGGGAGCCGCGCCCTTCATCGGAGGAAGAATGAGCCGCGCCACCATCCTTGTCCTGGCTTATCTCCCGTACTATCTCAATGATTTCGTTAACATCGCCGTCACAGACTACACGGTATGGGTGCTCATCGACTATGCCATGCGCTTTGGCATCCTCGCCTTTCTGCTGCTCATGCTCCGGCGCGGAGCCCTGGACCGGGCGGCCCTCGGCCTGTCTTGGCCGCCGGTCACGGACCTGATCCTGTGGACCGTGGGTACCTCGGCGGTAGCCATGGCCTATCTCTGGCTCTCGGAGTTCGTCCTGGCCCCGTATTATCCCACCTGGGCCTTGGGCGGGGTGCCGCTCGACACTGCCTCGCCCCTGTTTCGCTTTGATGCCACGGCCGGGCTGGTGCTGGTGGCCGTGAGCGAGGAGCTGGTCTGCCGGGGGCTGGCCCTGTCCGTGCTCCGACCGCGCCTCTCCACCCCGGCCCTGTACGCGGTCTCGGCCCTGCTCTTCTCCCTGATGCACTGGTCCCTGTCGGCCCACACCCTGACCGACGCCTTTGTCTACGGCCTGATCCTGACCCCGGCTGTCCTGGCCACCGGCTCTGTCTGGCCCTCCACCATCGTCCATTTCCTGATCAATTTCGTCCTCTACAATATGTAGGGGCCGACCCCGGCTGATCCGGCCCAAGGAAAAAGGCCCGGAGCGCAGTGCTCCGGGCCTTTCCTCAGGTGGGGAGAAAAGGGTTCAGCCTTTGCGGAGGCGCTCCACGAAACTGGTGGTGGAGTATCCGGGCAAGAGCGGCAGACTGTGGACCGTGCCGCCAGCCTGCTCGACCACCTCGCGGCCCACGATGGTATCCGGAGCCCAGTCGCCGCCCTTGACCAGGACCTGGGGCCGGACCGCCTTGATCAGTTCCAGCGGCGTGGACTCGTGGAAGACGATGATGGCGTCCACGCAGGCCAGCCCGGCAAGAACGAATGCGCGTTCGTCCTGGGTGTTCAGCGGTCGGTCATCACCCTTGCCGAGCATCCGCACCGATTCGTCGGAATTGAGACCGAGGACCAGGAAGTCCCCCAGGGCGCGGGCGCGGGTCAGCAGATCCACATGCCCTGGGTGCAGGATGTCGTAGCAGCCGTTGGTGAAGACCAGCCGGTGGCCGGAGGGCAGCTCTGCCTTTCTCTTGAGAAAGGTGCGGATGGACATGAGCTTGGGGTTGGCGGGCAGGGTCATGACGCTCTCCGGGCAACAAGGTTCGGGGTGGTTTGGAAGAGCATCAGCTCAAGCCAGTCCAGGGCGAATTCCAGGGCGGCTGCCTCATCCTTGAGCACGGCCTCGCGACGCTCCGCGTCCATCTCCAGGCGGTCGAAGAGCCGGGTCTGGACGATGAAGCGCTGGAATTCGTCGAGTTTGTAGAGGGCCAGGGTGGCCATGTGGCCCATCTTTTCGGGCACGGGGGAGCCGGTCTGGCGGATGCGGGCCAGCAGGTGCATGAAGCGGTCGTTGCTGGCGGTGTAGGCCAAGAAACCCTGGTCCTGCTTCCAGGAGTCGCCGGTCCATTCGTGCGGCTCGGCAAAGCCGAGACAGTGATCCTCGCGCACGATGAAAAAATGCTCACGCACCCCGCCCTGGCCATCGGGCCGGGTGGCCCTGCCCAGGGGATACATGCGGCAGGCTCCGGGCCTGTCCGGGTAGACCGAGCATCCCGCGTCGCGGACAAAGGGACAGCTGCGGGCCTGATTGTCTATCATCCGCAGCCGGAACTCGGGAAACCCGGTGTCCGGCACCCGGTGCATGGTGGTGTGGGCGCGCAGGAAATCGACGCTGCCAAGGCCCAGGGAGCGGCGAAGGCGCAGAATGTCGTAGGGAGTGAGCACCAGGTTGAGGTCGCTGCAACAGGCGTTGAAACAGGCGATGTCCGGGTGGCACCTGAAGTGGTATGTCTTGCCTTGTTCCAGCTCGGGCAGGCTGGCCAGGAATTCCTTGGTCTGGTCGTCGTGCATGGCGTCTCCGGTCTTGGGTGCGCCGGGACGGATCGGTTCCCGCCCCGGCACGAGGAGTCCTAGCACGGTGCCGGGCCGATGGCAAAGCCTGGCGGGCGGGTCAGCCAGGCGGCCACTGCGTCCTTTGCATTGCCCCGGCTCTCTGATAGAATCGGGAGAAAGGAGAAAGCATGACGAAGCTCAAGCTCGTAAGCATGGTCAAAGCGGCCGGCTGAGCCGCCAAGATCGCTCCGGGGGACCTGGAGCAGGCACTTTCGGGCATGTATGCCCGCACGGATGACCGCGTGTTGGCCGGAGGCCCCGGCGACAACGAGGACGCTGTTGTGTTGACCTTTCCTCCGGGCAGGGCGTTGGTTCAGACCGTGGATTTTTTCACCCCGGTGGTCAACGATCCCTACCGCTTCGGCCGCATCGCCGCGGCCAATGCCCTCTCCGATGTCTACGCCATGGGCGGCGAACCCTTCTCGGCCATGAACATCGTCTGTTTCCCCGTCAAAAAGCTTCCGCCCGAGGTGCTGCGCGAGGTGCTGCGCGGCGGCCGCGATGCGGTGGTGGAGGCCGGAGCCGTGCCCTCGGGCGGTCACAGCGTGGAGGACGACGAAATCAAGTACGGCCTCGCCGTTTCCGGCACGGTCGATCCGGCACGGTTCGCGTCCAACCGGGGCGTTAGCCCCGGAGATGTGCTGGTCCTGACCAAGCCCGTTGGCACCGGGGTGTTGGCCACGGCCATCAAGGGCGAGATGCCGGGCTGCGAGGCCATGGAGGACACCCTGTTCGCGGTGTGCGGACGGCTCAACCGGGCTGGCGGCCGGGTCATCGCCGAGCTGGGGCTGACCGGGGCCACGGACATCACCGGCTTCGGCCTGGGCGGCCACCTCATTGAGCTGGCCGATGCCAGCCGCGTGACCATGGAGCTGAACATGGACGCCGTGCCGCTCATTCCCGGTGCGTTGGATCTGGCGGCCATGGGCCTGCTCCCGGCCGGGTCCATCTGCAACCGTATTCACTACCTGCAACGCACCCAGGTGGCTCCGGGCCTGGACCCTATTGCCCTGGACATGATGTTCGATGCCCAGACCTCGGGCGGGCTGCTCCTGGCCGTGCCGCCGGACAAGCTCGACCGGGCCGTGGCCTTGCTGGAAGCGGCCGGGGATCTGGCCGCGCAAGTCGGCGTGGCCCGAACCAGAGACCAAGACACCCCCCTGATCATCCTCTGACCAGGGGGGGAGTCGCGCCCCCGGCCCCCCATCCCCTCCTTTCCCCAAACTTTTCGGCTTCAAACCGCAACCCGGGGGTCCAGGGGCCTTAGGCCCCTGGCGGGTCCAGGGCAGCGCCCTGGTCTCCCCGAAGGGGCCGCCGGAGGCTTCCCGGTCCCGGCTGCTTGACACCTCGCGCCACGCTCTGTCATCAAAAAGCATGACGCCGTGAAATCAGGGGAGGTCCCAATGAGCAAGAAAGTTCGCTCTGTCCGTGTGCCAAGGGAGCTTGAGACGCTGAATCTCTCGGCCCTCATCCACGAGTGCGGGAAGCATCTGCGCGACCTCGAATCCGCCACCCTGCTCAGGCAGCAGGGCAATGCGGAGGCGGCCGAGGCGCTGATGCGTACCCGTCAGGCCGACCTGGGCCGCAAGGTGGGCAAGCTGGTCTGGGAGGCGCGGGTTCAGTACGGGAAAAGCAAGGGAGAACAGGCATGAAGCCGAAATCGGCCAAGGAATCCGAAGTCGTCATGACCCATCTGGTGTTGCCTCAGGACGCCAATCCGGCGGGCAACCTGCATGGCGGGGTCATCCTGCGTCATATAGACACCACGGCGGGCGTGGTGGCCAAGCGGCACACCCGCGGCAACGTGGTCACGGTGTCCATCGACCGCATGGCTTTCAAGCAGCCCGCCTACATGGGCGAGCTATTGATATTCAAGGCCAGCCTCAACCATGTGGGCCGCTCCAGCATGGAGATCGGCGTCCGCGTGGAGGCCGAGAACCTGCGCACAGGCGAGGTCAGGCACACCAACTCCGCCTACCTCACCTTTGTGGCGCTGGACGACGGCGGCAAGCCCACCCCGGTGCCGCCCCTGCTGCTGGATACGCCCACGGCCGAGCGACGCCACCGCGAGGCAGAGCTGCGGCGCGAGATGCGCCAACGCGAGCGGGCCATCGAGGAGGGCAAGGCCCAGCCTTGCTGATTGCTTCCGGCCCCGCTGCATTGTCCCGGCCGGTTGACCCCGGCCCGAGCCAAAAGGAGCGCCATGCCCACCTACACCGGCATCAATCATCTGGCCATGGTCACTGGCGACATGGACGCCACCCTGCGCTTCTGGCGCGACCTGCTGGGAATGCGTCTGGTGGCCGGGCTGGGCCATCCGGGCTATCGCCATTATTTCCTTGAGATTTCCGGGCAGGACATGATCGCCTTTTTCGAGTGGCCGGGCATCGAGCCCGTGCCCGAGCGCGATCACGGCTTTCCGGTGCGGGGTCCGGTCTGTTTCGATCACGTCTCCTTCGGGGTGGCGGGCCAGGACGACCTGTGGGAGATCAAGGACAGGCTCGAAGCGGCCGGGTTCTGGTGCTCCGAGGTGGTGGACCACGGCTTTATCCATTCCATCTACGCCTTTGATCCCAACAACATTCCCATTGAGTTCAGTGCTCCGGTAGCGGGGGTGGACATCCGCAGAACCCCGGCCATGGCCGACAGCGAGCCCTGCGCCGAGGCCTGCAAGGGACCGGACCCGCAGCCAGGGGTCTGGCCGCCCGTAACCCGGCCCACGCCGCAGGAGGACCGGCTGGCCTACGAGGGCGAGGGAGAGAAGGTGCTTGAGGCCGTCAATGCCCCTGGCCGGGGCTGGCCGCCCAAGGGGTGATCGGTCGGGACCGGGAGGCGTTAAGCCTCGTCCGGGAAGAAGGCGGCCATGACATCGTCGGCCTGGCGTTCGGCCTGACGCACGATTTCCGGCAGGTCCGCCTCGCTTAACCCGAGCCGCTTCCACGCCCGCATGTCCAGCTCCGGCACGAGGGAGGCGCCGCTGGAGCCGATGCCCAGGCCGTGGGTGACGAAGTCGGCCGCGTGGACCACCGCCGCCTCCATGGGCATGGACGCCTCCATGGGCGTGTGGTGGTGCTGGACCAGCACCTCGAGAAAGGCGGGCAGCCGCCAGCTCTTGAGCATCCGGCCGCCGATGTCGGCATGGGTGCAGCCCCAGACAGCGCGTTCGACATCCACCAGTCCCCGTCGTCCCACTTTGGCCGGTCGCAGCACCTCGATGGACGCCTTGAGATGGTTCTTGAGCATGACCAATCGGCCGATGTCGTGGAGCAGTCCGGCCACGAAGAACTTTTCGTCGCCGTCCAGCCCGGCCCGTCCAGCCAGCAGCCGGGCCACGATGCCGCAGGTCACCGAGTGGAGCCAGAATTCCTTGAGGGTGAAGAATTCCTCGGGCACCCCGTCAAAGGCGGCGATGATCGACACGCCAAGGGCCAGGTTGGTCAGCTGGTTGGTGCCCACGATGGTCACGGCCCGCGACAGGGTGTCGATCCGGCTGGGAAAGCCGTAGAAGGGGGTGTTGACCATCTTGAGCAGCCTTGCCGAGAGGGCCACATCCTTGCTGATGACCTCGGCCACGTAGGAGGCCGAGCTGCGCGGGTTGTTCAGGCTCTCGGTGATCTGGAAGAAAATGGCGGGCAGCGAGGCCAGCTCCATCTCCTGGCGCACCACGGCCTCGGGGCTGATGCCCGTCTCGCTGGTGGGCGGCGGGGCGAAGATGTCCACGGTATCGTCATGCTGGCAGGCGGCGACCATCCAGCGCGCCTGCTCGGGCGCAAACCCACGCGCCTGGCGCAGCACATAGAGCCGGGCCAGTTCCCTGACCACGGGCCGCTGGGCGTTGTTGAGGACAAAGCGCTGGGCCGCCAGGATCTTGCAGGCTTCGAGCACCTCGGGGTGGATCTGGTCAAAGGAGGTGAAGCGGTCGTTGGACTCGTTTTCGTCGCCCTGAATGTCGGCCTCCACCACGCCCCACACCCGGCAGGTGCGGATGTGCGCCTCGGTGAGCATGGCCCCACGGGGCAAGAGCAGGCGGCCCTCGGCCGTGGTCAGGTCGTTGGCCAGGGTCATGCCCGGCGCAAGCTGCGACAAAATCATTTTCGGCACGGACATCCTCCCCGCAAAAACAGTCCCGTGTTTACCAGGGTAGTCGATTTCCGACCCCCAGGCAACAGGAATACTCCTTGCCACCGGATCAAAAGAGTGAGAAATCCGTTGCTTGAAGTCAAAAGGGAGGCGAATTGGCTGACACCGCATGTTTCATCCACCACCCCGGCGAATGCTGCCGGGCCAGGTTCGTCAGGCGATACAAGCGGTTCACCGTGGAGGCTGTGGCCCTTGACGGCCCTGATTCCGGCCGCACGGTACTGGCCCACACCAACAACACCGGCTCCATGCTCGGCCTGTTGCGGCCCGGAACCGTGGCCCTGCTTTCGCCTGCAGCCAGTCGCGGCCGCAAGCTGCCCTACACCCTGGAGGCCATGGAGCTGCACGGCCGGTTCGTGGGAGTGAACACCCTGACCCCGAACCGGATGCTGCGCCGCGCCTGGGAGACTCGCTCCCTGCCGGAGCTGGCGGAGTACGACACCTTCCGCGCCGAGGCCCGGACCGGCCAGAGCCGCCTGGATGCCCGGCTGGACGGCCCGGGCGGCCCGCTGTGGGTGGAGTGCAAGAACGTGACCATGGTGGAGGACGAGGTGGCCTGTTTTCCCGACGCCGTGACCGAGCGCGGCCACAAACACCTGCGCGAGCTGATGGCCCTGGCCGCCACCGGGGCGCGGGTGGCCCTCTTCTTCCTCATCCAGCGGACCGACGGGCGCTGCTTCGGCCCGGCCGACGTGGTGGACCCGGTCTATGCAGGATTGTTTTACGAGGCCCTTGAACGGGGCGTGGAAGCCTGGCCCCTGGTTGCCCGGGTGGACCGATCCGGGGTCCGGCTCGGTCGCAGGCTTGCGGTGGTGCGGCCATGACCGGGTTCATCGTCGGAGCCGTGATCATCAGCTTCTCGTCGATCATGGTCAGGCTGGCCGACGTGCCGCCCGACGTGGCGGGGTTCTATCGTCTGACGGGCGGCGGTCTGGGCATGGCCGTGATCCTCTGGCGGCTGGGCAAGCTGCGCCAGATGACGCCGCATGTCTGGCGCTGGTCCCTGGTTTCGGCCGTTTTTTTTGCCGCCGACTTTTACTGCTGGCACCGGGCCATCGGGCTGGTGGGGCCGGGACTGGCCACCATGCTCGCCAACTTTCAGGTCATCGCCCTGGCCGCGGTCTCGGTTCTCTTTCTGCGGGAGCGCGTTTCCAGGCCGTTTCTGCTGGCCATCCCCATGGCCCTGACCGGGCTTTATCTGATGGTCGGCGTGTCCTGGGCCTCTTTCACCCCGGAGTTCCGTCTGGGCGTGGTCTATGGCCTGCTGACCGCCCTGTTCTATGCCCTGTATCTGCTTGCCCTCAAGTTTTCCCTGAGCCGGGCCGGGGTCGATGCCCTGGCCATGGCCGGGGCCGTGGCCCTGATCACCGGGCTGATGCTCGGCGGGCTTGCCCTTGGCCGGGGCGACTCCTTTGCCATCCCGGACACCCGTTCCCTGGCCGCCCTGGCCGCGTTGGCCCTTGTCTGTCACGCTGTGGGGTGGTATCTCATCACCCGGGGCATCCAGCAGGTCCGCACCTCGCTGGTGGGGCTCATCCTGCTGTTGCAGCCCACGCTCTCCTATGTCTGGGACATCCTTTTCTTCGACAAGGCGACCAGCCCGGTGGAGTTGACCGGCGTTGCCCTGGCCCTGGCGGCCATCTATCTCGGCTCCCTCAAGAAACAGGGGTGAACAGGCGGGCCGCGATCCTGGGAAAATCATACCCTTCCGATGAAACATGGTTCATGATCACCCTGCTGCGCGGACGGGGAACCTGCGCGAAAAACCATACCGCCCGGAGCAAGGGACGGGCATGAGGGAAAAATGGCGGACAAGAAATACGATTCCATTGTTTACGATTTTCTGGAGAACAAGGGCGGAGTTATCCTGCTCCTGAGCGAAGACCCCATCTTCAAGAAGACACTTTCCTCGACCATCTTCAAGATCATCGGCACCAAGCGCGACTGTCTCTTCGCTTTTGAGGATGTCCAGGCGGGGCTGCGCAGGCTTCAGGAATTCCAGAAAAGCAAGGTCGAGTGCATCGTCTTCATCGAGCGGCTCATGGGGGGCCGTCCGAGCACGGACACCATCATCACCATCAAGCGGCTTTTGCCCGACCTTCGGGTCATCGTCCTGGTGGGCGAGACCAAGCGCGAGAACATCGCCTATTTTTACGAGATCGGCGTCAACAACGTCATTTCCAAGCCCGCGTCCATGAACAACATCATCGAGAAGATGGCCTTCACCATCAAGCCCCAGGGCAAGCTGGGCGAATACATGGACATGGGCAAGCGGTTCCTGGCCTCGGGCAAGTATCGGGAAGCCCTTCAGGTCAGCGACAAGATCCTGGCCATCAAGCCCAACAGTCCGGCCGGTCTCATGCTGCGCGGCGATGTCTACCTTGAGGCGGGCCGACGCGAGGAGGCCGTGGAAAGCTACATGAAGGCGCACGAAAGCTCGCGTCTGTATCTTGAACCCCTCAAACGGCTGGCCCGCGCCTACGAGGGGGTTGATGAAGACAAGCATCTGGAATATCTCAAGAAGCTTGACAGACTCAGCCCGCTGAACACTGATCGAAAGACCGACATAGGCCGGGTCCACGTGGCTCGCAGGGAGATGGACCGGGCCGAGAAGTATTTTGATCAGGCCATCGAGGCCGCCACACGCGAGGCCATGAGCATGGTCGGCTCCGTGGCAGAGCGCATCTCCGAGGCCGTGGCCCAGGTCTCGCCGCAGATGTCGGAAAAGTATCTGACCAAGGTGCTTGAATCCAAGGGAAACTCCCTGTGCAAGGACGACATCGTGTTGTTCAACAAGCTGGGCATTGCCCTGCGCGGCCAGGGCAAGTGGCGCGAGGCCATCGACAACTACAGCCGCGCCCTTCAGATTTCGCCCGACGACGAGGGGCTTTACTACAACATGGGCATGGCCTACTTCGACGGCGGCGACAAGCGTATGGCCGCCAAGTGTTTCGAGACCGCCCTGAGCAAGAATCCCGAGTTCTACAAGCCCAGCGAGGTGGCCTCCCTCAACCTGGGCACCATCTACGGTGACCTGGGCCAGCCCGACAAGGCCAGGGGATTCCTGGAAAACGCCCTGGCCCTCAACCCGGGCAACACCACGGCCAGACAGAAGCTCCACGGTCTGACCAAGTAGCCGGGGGAGGTCCGCCTTGACCCTGCGGACGGATATCACGTACCGTCCGGGCAGATGCCGCCGCCCAAAGAGCGGCGCATCCGGGAGGGCGCATGGCAGAGGTCCACCAGTACGACCAGATCGTCCGGGAGTTCCTGGAGCGGGGAGTGATCGTCTATCTCTCGGACGACGCCCTGTTCGTCCGCGCCCTGCGCAACATCGTCGGCCGCGTCATAGGCTCCAGGGGGGACGTGCTTTTTTCTTATGCCCAGTCCCAGGCGGCCATGGACAAGTGCCTGGAGTTGCGCGATGCGCAGGTGCCCTGCGTGGTCTTTGTGGAGCGCATGCTGGCCGAGCGGCCGACCACGGATTTCATCCTGCGCCTTCGGCGCGAGTTTCCCGATGTGCGTATGGTCGTGCTCACCTGGGAGGCCACACGCGAGACCGTGGCCTACTTCTTCGAGCTGGGCGTCAGCCGGGTGCTGGTCAAGCCCGCTTCGGCCAACAGGGTCATCGAGGACCTGGCCTCGGCCATCAACCCGCCCTCTGTCCTCAAGAAGCAGATGGACCGCTGCGAGGGACTGCTCAGGGTCCGCGAATACGACAAGGCCCTGGAAGTGACCGACCGCATCCTGCTGCTCAAGCCGGACAGCGCCCGGGGGCTGGTCATGCGCGGCGACGCCCTCTTGGGCATCGGCGAGACAGACAAGGCGGTCCAGGCATATATGGCCGCCCACGAGAGCCGCCCCATTTTCATGGCCCCGCTGGTCAAGCTGGCCGATGTCTTTGTCCAGATGGAGGACGAGCGCGCCCTGGCTTACATGAAGCAGCTCGACGAGATCAGCCCTCTCAATCCCGAGCGCAAGATAGAGATCGCCCGGCAGCATCTGCTGCGCGACGAGCCCGAGCAGGCTGAGGTCTATCTGGATCAGAGCGTGGATGTGGCCGAACGGGAGCAGTTGAGCATCGCAGGCGACCTGACCGAGCGCATCGTGGACGCAGTGGCCGGACGCGCCCCGGAGTTGGCCGTCAAGTATCTGCAGCGGGTGCTGGGCGGCAAGCGGGTGCTGGGCCGCGACGATCTCGCCCACTTCAACCGCCTGGGCATCATCCTGCGCGGCCAGGGCAAGTGGCGGGAGGCCGTGGATGTTTACGAAAGGGCGCTGGGCATTGTCCGCGACGACCCGGCCGTCCACTACAACATGGGCTTGGCCTACTGGGAGGGCGGCGAGCGGATGACCGCCCTGAGCTGCTTCGAGGCGGCCCTTGCCCTGGATCAGGCGTTTTTCACTGGCAGCGTGGGCGTTGCCCTGAACCTCGGCTCCCTCTACCTTGACCTGCGCCGCTATGACGACGCGGTTCCCTTCTTTGAACACGTCCTTATCCTGGACCCCGAAAATGCCACGGCCCGGCGGCGGCTCAAGCGAGCGCAAAACCGCGTGCCCCCGGCGGGCAGGAGCCGCGACGGACAGGAAAGGGAGGCGGGCGGCGGGTATGATGTGGACGCCCTGGCCGCAAAACAGGCCAAGGGCAAAAAAGGCAGCGGAAAGGGGGACGCAAAGGGGAAGAAGGGGGCCGGGGGCAAGACCTTTCGTTTCGATCTATGAACCGGGTGTTTCGTTCGCCTGATCGTGCCTGCCGAGCATGAATATGCCGAAGGTGGCCAGCAGGTTGGGCAGGACGGTGATGACCCGCCCCCGGGTGTCGTGGTGGTGGGTGGAGATGGCCACCTCCCTGACGATGGGTACGCCGATGTCGCGGCAGAAGCGCCGGAAGTCCGTGATGGGGATGACCCGGATGTTGGGCGTGTCGTACCATTGGTAGGGCAGCTCGCGGGATACAGGGGCGCGGCCGGTGAAGAACATCTGCATCCGGTTGCCGATGTGGGTGAAGTTGGGAAACGAGACGATGCACCGTCGGCCCACTCGCAGCATGTCGCGAATCAGCCGGGCGGGGTCGTGGACCTGTTGCAGGGTCTGGGAGAGGATGACTTGGTCAAAGGCGCTGTCCGGGTAGTCCCCGATCTCCTCGTAGATGTCGCCGTGGATGACCGAGAGCCCCTTGGCGATGGCTTCGCCCGCAGCCTGTTCGTCGATCTCGATCCCGGTGCCGCGGATGGACTTTTCCCGGCGCAGATGGTCGAGGAGCGAGCCGGTGCGGCAGCCGAGGTCCAGCACCCGCGCCCCTGGCTCGATCCAGGAGGCGATGACCTGGAGATCAAAGCGCATGACACCCTCCGGTTCCTGCCGGGGCGCACCCGGCCCCGGTGCCTCCCGTGCCGACAGCGTCGCACTCCCCGGCAGCGCACTGCTCCTTGACCCGCCCCAGAAACCCGGAAATGAGCGCATCGAGCCGGGCGTTGGGCAACAGGAAGGCGTCGTGCCCCCAGGGGGCCTCTATCTCGCAAAAGCTCACATCCAGCCCGTTCTTCTTCATGGCCTTGACCATGTCGCGTGACTGGTAGGTGGGGTAGAGCCAGTCCGAGGTGAAGGAGACCACAAGATAGCGGCAGCGGGCCTTGGCAAAGGCGGCCACCAGCGAGCCGTCGCCGTGCTGGTTCTCAAGGTTGAAGTAGTCGGCGGCCTTGGTCAGATAGAGGAAGCTGTTGGCGTCGAAACGGTTGACGAACTTGTTTCCCTGGTAGCGCAGATAGCTCTCCACCTGGAAATCCGCCTCGAAATCAAAGGACAATTCGCATCTGTCCTGAAGCCTGCGGTCAAACTTGTCGCGCATGGACTGGTCCGAGAGGTAGGTGATGTGGCCGATCATCCGGGCCACGGCCAGCCCGTGCTCGGGGCGGCCCGTGGCATGGTAGTCGCCGCCCATCCAGGCCGGGTCGGCCATGATCGCCTGCCGGGCCACCTCGTTGAAGGCGATGGCCTGGGCCGAGTGCTTGGAGGTGGTGGCCAGGGGAAGGGCCGCGCAGACGCGCTCCGGGTAGCGCACCGACCACTCCAGCACCTGCATTCCGCCCACCGAGCCGCCCGCCACGGCCAGCAGCCGTTCGATGCCCAGGTGGTCGATCAGCCTGCGCTGGCAGCGGACCATGTCGCCAATGGTGACCACGGGAAAGCGGGTGCCGTAAGGGGTGCCCTGTCGGCTGTCTTCGGCAGGGTCCAGGGAGGTGGGGCCGGTGGAGCCCATGCACCCGCCGAGTACGTTGGAGCAGATGACGAAGTACTTGTCCGTGTCGATGGGCCTGCCCGGGCCGACCATGATGTCCCACCATCCGGGCTTGGGGTCGTCCTGGTGGTAGCGCCCGGCCACGTGCGAATCTCCGGTCAGGGCGTGGCAGACCAGCACGGCGTTGTCCCTGGCCTCGTTCAGGGTGCCGCAGGTCTCAAAGGCCAGGGTCACTGGTCCCAGCGAGCGCCCGCTCTCCAGCACCAGGGGCTCATCCGCGGAGCCGAAGGAGAAGAACCTCTTCTCCACAAGACCCACACCCGGCCCGGCGTCAAGATCGTCGATATACTCGCTCATGAGGGGATGGTACGATTGGTAGCCGGTCCGGTCAATGGCTCGATTTGCACGGCCCAGGGTGAACGTCTCCCGAAATAGCATCTCCCCATCCACCCTCAAGGGGCCGTCGGAGTCGCGACGAGATGGGCTTGCCCTGTCTTAAGGTCCCGAGGCCGTCTCGCCGCCGAAGAGCTTCCAGGCGAGCATGCCCCAGGTGAGGTTGGTCACGGCGGTGTATCCGCCCTGGTGCAGTTGCTCTGCCACGGGCGGGGAGCGGTGGCCGGTCAGGCAGACCACCACCACGGCCCTGGTCGGGTCCGGGGAGACCGAGGCCAGTTCGGCCAGGGGTGCCGGATAGGGCACGTTGATGGCACCGGGGATGTGGAAGGACTCGAATTCGGAGCGGGTGCGCACGTCGATGATTACCGGGGCGCGGCCCTCGTTGACCGCCAGTTTCAGCTCCCTCGGACTCATGGGCGATACGCCGAAGCCCAGCC
This sequence comes from Pseudodesulfovibrio alkaliphilus, assembly GCF_009729555.1. Lineage (NCBI taxonomy): Bacteria > Pseudomonadati > Thermodesulfobacteriota > Desulfovibrionia > Desulfovibrionales > Desulfovibrionaceae > Pseudodesulfovibrio > Pseudodesulfovibrio alkaliphilus. The sequence goes on along the minus strand of NZ_WODC01000004.1, from coordinate 100,661 downwards.
ACCAGCCCACGTCCCACAGCAGGAACCCGCCCACCAGGATAATGGCTATCCACAACTTGCGCATGGTCTCCCCCCTTCAAGGTTGCTGTTCCATGGCTCGGGCCGGGGCTCCGGCCCGGCGTCGCCCCCTGCGAGTGGATCAGGTGTCGCCGCCCCCTGTGCCGGTTCTGCCCGGTCGGTCCAGGGCTACTTCCAGCCTGGAGCCCGGTTTGAGGAGCACGTCGCGCTGCGGGAAGGGGAACGCCACGCCGTGTTCGTGAAAGCGTTTCCACACGGCCCGCAGCACGTCGCTGCGCACGTTGGCCAGCCCCTTTTCCGCGTCAGCGATCCAGACGCGCAACTGCAGGTCCACCGAACTGTCGCCAAAGCCCATCAGCCGGGCCGCCGGAGCCGGGTCGCGCAGTACGCGGGGTACCTCGCGGGCCGACTCTTCAAGCAGGGCCAGGGCTTTTTCCACGTCGCTCTCGTAGGCAACGCCCACGGAAATCTTCAGGCGGACGTTGGTGTCGGAGTGGGTCCAGTTGACCACCTCGCCCGAAATGAGCTGCTCGTTGGGGACGAGATATTCCTTGCCGTCGCGGGTCAGGATGGTTGTGTAGCGGCTGTGCATGCCGCGCACCACGCCGAACACGTCGCCCACCTCCACGGTGTCGCCGGGCTTGATGGAGTTGTCGAGGAGCAGGAGCACCCCGGCCACGTAGTTGGAGATGATCGTCTTGAGGCCGAAGCCGATGCCTACGCCAAGGGCGCTGGAGAAGATGGCCAGGCTGGTCAGGTCGATGCCCACGCTGGACATGGCGAAGAGGATGGCCGTGGTGAACAGGGCCACCTTGACGGCCTTGACCAGCAAGGTCTGCAACGAGGGGGAGAGATCGGCCAGGGTCTGGATGCGTCCCTCGGCAAAACGGGCGGCCACGGCCGCTGCCTGGAGACATATCCCGGCCAGGAGGAGGCCCTTGACGGCTCCCAAGGCGGTGAAGGTGCTGTCCCCCACCGAAAAGCTTAGACTTTGCAGAAAGTCCGTGATGGGTGAGAGTAGGCCGAAAACGCTCATGGCAGCCACGGCCCAGACGGCCAGGGCCGCGGCCCGGGCCAGGGAGCGGCTGGCCATCATGCCCGTGAGCAGTTTGATGGCGATCCAGGCCACGGCGAGATCGCTGGCCGCATGGAGCAGCCAGGGCGAAAGCCCGGCAGCGGCAAAGGCCGCAACCCAGACGCGCAGCAGCATGAGGAAGAAAACGCTGGCCCCCACCCCGAGCAGTGCCGTGAGGAGGGAACGCGCAAGGGCGCCGGGCACGTTGGCCTCCACCCATCTGGAGGCTTTTCGTCCGACCCTGCGCCACAGGAGCGCGGCCAGGACGAGGCTTCCGGCCACCAGGCCCCACTGCACGGCCATCAGCCAGTTGAGCACGTTGGCATTGAGCCATTGGCCGAGAAAGGCGATGACGCGGTCAAGCTGCTCCATGTGCGGGACTCCGCCTGTCGCTACTGGCCCCGCAGGGCCAGATCAAGGACCACCCCGGCGAAAAGCGCCACCGAGATGAAGCCGTTGAGGGTGAAGAAAGCCACGTTGACACGGCTCAAGTCGTCAGGCCGGACCAGTTTGTGCTCGACCATGAGCACCACCCACACGGCCAGGGCGATCAGGGAGTAGAGCCAGGAGAGGCCCGCGCTCCAGCCCGCCAGGAGGAAAAAGACTCCGGTGACGACATGGCTCATGGTGGAAATTTCCAGGGCGCAGGCGATGCCCAGGCGAGCGGGCATGGAGTGCAGCCCCCGGCCGGCGTCGAAATCCGAGTCCTGGCAGGCGTAGAGGATGTCGAATCCGGCCACCCAGAAGGTCACGCCGAAGAAGAGCAGGACTGCGGGCAGGGTCAGCACCGGGTCCACGCACAGCCAGCCCGCCACCGGAGCCAGCCCCAACACCGCGCCGAGCACGAAGTGACACCAGCGGGTCAGCCGCTTGCAGAAGCTGTAGAAGGCCGAGAGCCCCAGCGCCACGGGCGAGAGCAGCAGGCACAGCGGGTTCATCAGGGCGCAGGCGGCCACGAAGATCAGGGCCGTGGCACCGATGAAGACCAGGGTGAACCGGGTGGAAATCTCCCCCGTGACCAGCGGCCTGTTCTGGGTGCGCGGGTTGTCGCTGTCGATGTCCAGGTCGGCGTAGCGGTTGAAGGCCATGGCAAAGGAACGCACCGCCACCATGGCGATGGTCAGGATGAGCATGTTCCAGAGTCCGGGCCAGCCCCCTGCGGCCAGAAAGGCTCCGGCATAGGCAAAGGGGAGGGCGAACACCGAGTGCTCGATCTTGATCATACGGCAGACCGCGGTCAGGTCCTTGGCAAACGGCATGGGTTCCTCCCTCGGATTGCGGCGCGGGGTGCGTCGGGTCAGTATTTGTTGACCAGCACCGCGCCCGCGATGATCAATGCCACGCCAGCCACCCGCTGCCAAGTGATCTCGCGCAGGGCAAAGCTGACCAGTCCGAAGTGGTCCAGAAGCAGGGCGGCCAGAAATTGTCCGGCCAGGAGCCAGGCCATGGTGGTGGCAGCGCCCAGTTGCCCGGCCAGGACGATGGTGGCGAAGACGAAGAATGCGCCCAGCGCCCCTCCTGTCCAGGCCCACCAGGGAGTGGCGGCCAGAACGCCCGGCGGCGGCAGGGGCGTCCGCGCCGCCGCCGCATAGGCCAGCAGGCAGAAAGTGCCCACGGCAAAAGATACCAGCGCGGCCATGACCGGCTCGCCCAGGGTGTGGCGCAGCCGCAGGTTGATTCCCGCCTGAAGCGGCATCCCCGCTCCGGCCAGCAAGGCAAAGAGTATGAAAAACCACTTCATCTCTTAATTTATACCCGGCTTTTGGCCGTTCGTCCACGGTTTGCATGGGCGGCCTATGGCAAATCCGTTGCAACCCCGGCCGCTCCGGTTTTCGATGCGCAATCGTCGGCGCGTCGTCACGCGGGCGTCAATCAATTCCGGCCGGGTGGAGATAGATGAAGCCATCATCACTCTCATCATCCGGAGGATTCCATGACCGATACGCAACGTCGCGAAATCAAGGACCACCTGTTGAATGGATTGAGCAGCCTGACCACGCAGGAAACCGCCGAGTCCTTTGCGCTGGAAAATTGCCCGGACGACACCGACTTTGCCGCGCAGCTCGCCCGGCAGGGGGTAAGTCTGGCCATGCAGCACCGCCGCATGGTCCGCATCAGGGAATACGAGGCAGCCATCAGGCGTCTGCACGAGACCGACTACGGCGTCTGCGAAGAGTGCGGCGACCCCATCGGGCTGGCCCGGCTCAAGGCCAACCCTTCGGCCCGGCTGTGCATCATCTGCCAGTGCGCGGCCGAGGACGGCCTGCTCTCGGATGACGTGCGCTGCGCCTGAGGCGCCGCCCACAACCCAGCGAGGCATTCATGGCCGAAACACGGTTCCGGGTGGACATGCACGTCCACTCCAAGCACTCCACGCGTCCCTCGCAGTGGATTCTGCAGAAGCTGGGCTGCCCGGAGAGCTTCACCGAGCCAGCCTCCCTCTATGCCGCGGCCCGCGAGCGCGGCATGGATCTGGTGACCATCACCGACCACAACACCATCCGGGGCAGCCTGGAGATCGCCGGGCTGCCCGGCGCATTCGTCAGCGAGGAAATCACCACCTATTTTCCCGAGGACAAATGCAAGCTGCACGTCCTGGCCTACGACATCACCGAGGCCCAGCATGACGACATCCAGCACTGCCGCGAGAATGTCTTTGATCTGGTGGAGTATCTGCGCGGGCAGGACATCGTTCACGTCCTGGCCCACCCCCTGTTCGCGGTCAACGACCGGCTGACCCCGGCCCACTTTGAGCAGAGCCTGCTGCTCTTCGACGTTTTCGAGGAAAACGGCACCCGCGATGCGCGCCAGAACCAGGTGCTGCGTCAGATCCTGACCGGACTGACCCCGGCGGACATGGAGCGGCTGGCCAATATGCACAACATCAAACCCCACGGCGACACGCCATGGGAAAAGGGAATCATCGGCGGGTCCGACGACCACAGCTCGCTCAACATCGCCCGCATGTTCACCCTGTTCCGGGGCGAACCCTCGGTGGGCGCAGCGCTCTCCGGGGTGCGCGACCACACGGCCCGGCCGGGCGGTACCCCGGCCACGCCCCGGACCATGGCCCACAATCTCTACGGCATCGCCTACGGTTTTTACCGCTCGCGCCTCGGCTCCCTGGGCCACGCGGCCAGCGAACACCTCTGCTTCCGCTTCGCCCGCAACGCCCTTTCGCCCGAGCGCTCTCCTGGCTGCTCGCTGGTGGAGCGCTTTTTGCGGCTGGTGGGCCGGGGCAAGGCCACCCTGCACCGCGAATACGGGCCGACCCGCTCCGTGCAGGAGATGTTGCTCAAGGAGGCGGGCGACATCGTGGCCCGCGATCCGGCCCTGATGCGCATCGCCCGGGGCGAGGAGCGCGACCCCCTGGTGCTGGAGCGGGAGTGGTCCCGGTTCGTGTCCCTGGCGGCCAACCGCGTCCTGGCCCAGTTTGCTGACCGCACCCTGAGCGCAGCCTTGGGGGCCAACCTCTTTGATGTCTTCCATTCCATGGGCTCGGCCGGTTCGCTCTACACCCTGCTGGCGCCGTATTTCGTGGGTTACGATCTCTTCTCGCGGGAGCGGCGCTTTTCGCTCGACTGCCTTGCCCGGTTCCGGCCCAAGGCGGCCAGGCGCGGCGGCACCAGCCTGCGCATCGCCCATTTCACCGACACTTTTGACGAGATCAACGGCGTGGCCCGGACCATCCGCCAGCAACTGGCCATGGTCGCCCGCCACGGCAAGGACATGACTGTGATCACCTGCGGGGCCAGCGCGGACATCTCCGGCGCGGTCAGCTTTGCCCCGGTTGGCCGGTTCGCCATTCCCGAGTACCCGGAGATCGAGCTGGCCTACCCTCCGCTTCTGGATATGCTTACCCACTGCTTCGAGCAGGAATACGACTGCATCCTGGCGGCCACTCCCGGCCCGGTGGGGCTGGCCGGGCTGGCCATTGCCCGCATCCTCAAGCTGCCCTTCCACGGCACCTACCACACCGCCTTTCCCGACTATGTGGGCGCACTGACCGGCGACTCGGCCCTTGAGGACGGCTGCTGGCGGTACATGAGCTGGTTCTACAACCAGATGCAGATCATCTACGCGCCCAGCGAGGCCACCCGTTTCGAGCTGGCCGACCACGGCATCGACCCGCACAAGATAGTCACCTACCCCCGCGGGGTGGACACCGACCGCTTCCATCCGGCCAAGCGCAACGGGTTCTTCTCCCGCTACGATGCGGAGGGACGGACCAAGCTGCTCTATGTGGGACGCGTGTCCCGCGAGAAGGGGCTCGATGTGCTGGCCGAGGCATATCGAAAGGCCGTGCGCCTGCGCGAGGGGCTTCAGCTCGTCGTGGTGGGCGACGGTCCCTACCTGGCCGAGATGAAGCGGCTGCTGCGCGGCTCGCCCGTCACCTTTACCGGCACCCTCAAGGGCGAGGCCCTGGCCCAGGCCTATGCCAGCTCGGATGTCTTCGTCTTCCCCTCGGCCACGGACACCTTCGGCAACGTGGTTCTGGAGGCCCAGGCCTCGGGCCTGCCGGTCATCGTCACCGACAAGGGCGGCCCGTGCGAAAACGTGCTGCCCAACGAGACCGGCCTCGTGGTCCCGGCCGGAGACCCGGACGCCCTGCTCCGGGCTGTGCTCCACCTCATCGACACGCCCGAGCGCATCGAGTACATGCGCCGCAAGGCCCGCTCCCACATGGAGAACCGGACCTTTGACGCCACCTTCCTCAAGACCTGGGAAATCTTCGGCTCCCATGTGGCCCGAGAGGGGCGCACCCCGTGAGGGGCGGGAGCGAAGACGGTTATCGGGCGCACCCGATTGAAAAGAACCCCCTTGCGGCCGTCCCTTCCTCTCTTGCGGGCGCGGTCCCCTATCCTCAGAATCCCACGCGCAGGTAGTCGCGGTCCAGGCGGTTGATGAGCTGGATGTAGCGGGCGTTGCCCTTGAGCTGGGCGTCCTCCACGATCTGGTAGCCCCGGCTGCGGCAGTCAGGGCAGGCGTGGACGGGGATCTCCACGCCCAGGCACTGGGGGCCGGAGTCTGCCCGGGTCTCGACCTTGAGCAGGCCCCGGCACTCGTCGCACAGGAACAGGGTCTCGCGCTGGGTCTCGTTGATGCCGTCTGTGTCGTAGTATATCTGCCGCTGCCGGACCAGGGTGTTTCCCGAGATCACGCCCTGGCGCACGTCGTTTTTGCGGTTGTAGGGCGGCGGGTCGAAATAGAGGGCGGGCAGCTGGCGGCACAGCTCCTCGATGTAGGCCGTGGTGCGGGCGTCCTGGCGGATGAGTTCCGGGCTGAAGTTGGGCTCGCGGACGAGGGAGTAGTCCACCCCGGCCATGGCCAGGCACAGGCCGAGGTTGATGTAGGGCAGCGCCCCCTGGATGGAGTAGCCCCCTTCGAGCACGGCGATGTCCGGCTTGAGCATGTCGCTTAAGGCCGCGTAGCCCCTGGCCGAGAAGTTCATGTCCGTGATGGGATCGGTGAAGTGGTTGTCCTGCCCGGCCGAGTTGATGATCAGGTCGGGCTTGAAATCGTCGAGGATGGGCAGGACCACGCGCTCCATGACCATGAGAAACCCCTCGTCCGAGGTGTTTGGCGGCAGGGGGATGTTCAGGGTCCGGCCCATGGCCTTTGGTCCGCCCAGCTCGTGGGGAAAGCCCGAGCCGGGGTACAGGGTGCGCCCGTCCTGGTGCAGGGAGATGAACAGGGTGTCCGGGTCGTGCCAGTACACGTCCTGGGTGCCGTCGCCGTGGTGGCAGTCGGTGTCCACGATGGCCACGCGCCTGTGGCCGTAGGTCTCGCGGATGTGCTCGACCATGACGGCCTCGATGTTGATGTTGCAGAAGCCCCGAGCGCCGTGGACCACCTTCATGGCGTGGTGGCCGGGCGGCCGGACCATGGCGAAGGCGCGGTCGCACTCGCCCTGCATGACGAGGTCCGCGGCCTTCATGGCTCCGCCCGCAGAGATGAGGTGCGAGCGGGTGGTCACGGCGCTGACCTCGGGAAAACAGAAGTGGACACGCTCCACGTCCTCGATGGCGGCCACGTCGGGTTTGTGCTCGGTGACGCCCTCGATGTCGAAGAGCCCTTCCTCGCGCAGCTGGTCCTGGGTGTAGAGCAGCCGCTCCTGGCGTTCGGGATGGGTGGGCGAGATGGCCCAGTCGAATGCCGGAAAAAAGACGATGCCCAGTGATTTGTCCGCCTTGAGCACGTTCAACCCTCCCTGATGGTGGCGACCACACCGGGCCGCACCTGGCTTTTGACGCGGATGTTGCGGCCCACCTGCTCCATGTCCTCGACCATGGTGAAGCTCGACGAGTGGGTGATCTGGGCGTCTTCGGGCCGCAGGAACACGCCCATGGAGTCGAGCTGCATGGCCAGCTGGTTCATGGCGTCCTTTTCCGCGTCGCGCTGGCCGTAGCTGGTGGGGATGTTCTCGCGGTAGGAAAGGGAAGGGATGAAGAGTACGTGGCGCTGGGTGTCGGCAAACAGCTCCAGTTCCCAGGTGGTGCGGGTCAGGGCCGCGCCGATGGCGTTGGCCACCCCGGAGTGTGCGGGTACCTCGGTGGAGAGCTGGAAGCGCTCGAACAGCGGCATTTTGAGCGCATTGGCCGGTCCTCCCATGAGATAGACCTTCTTGGGCACCACCCGTTTGTCCTCAAGCAGTTCGTGGATGGTGTAGACGGGCTTGGAATTGATTTCATCCACGAGGTCGCGGGTGGCGTTGTGGATGGTCTTGGTCGCATAATCCACGGCGGCGCGGGCCAGGGCTGTGGCGTCCATGGAGTGGGCGGCGGCCAGGGCTTCAAGCGCGGCGCGGGAGGCGGCCGTGTCGCCCACGGCGCATGCCCCGGTGGCGTTGAGGGCATCGGTCAGGGCGGGCTGTCCGCCCCCCAGGCACACGGACGGCCCCAGTCGGTTCGGCCCCACGCGCACTGTGCCGGACGCCTCGGACACCGAGATGACCGAGTCGCCGCCGATGCCGATGGAGAGCACCTTGAGGGCCGGGACCAGGGTGGGATGCGAGCCTATGGCGATGCCTTCGCGCTCGATGAGCGGGGCGCCGTCGGCGAACACGGCGATGTCCGTGGTGGTGCCGCCGATGTCGAGAATGACCGAGTCGTGGAAGATGTCTGTCAGGGCGATGATGCCCATGACCGAGGCGGCCGGGCCGGAAAAGATGGACTGCACCGGCATGCGCCGGGAACGTGTCAGGGGCATGGTTCCGCCATCGGCCTTGAGCATGTTGACCTTGACATGGCCAAGCCCCATGTCTGCCAGGGCGCGTTCCACGGCCGTGGCGAAGTGGTTGTAGAGCCGCCACACCGCGCAGTTGAAATAGGCTGTGGCCACCCGGCGCGGGAAGTTGAGAGCCCCGCCCAGCTGGTGGCCCGAGGTGACGAAGTCGGCGTATTCGCAGTCCGCCTCCTCGCGGCATTGGAGCACGGCGCGGCGGATGGCGTTTTCGTGTCGCGGGTTGCGGGTGGAGAATTTGGAGACCGCGGCGTAGACGCGCACCTCGTTGGCCCGGCAGGCGTCCACGGCGTCCGAGAGCTGGCGCGGGGAGAGTGCGCGTACTTCGTTGCCCCTGTGGTCGATGGAGCCGTCGATGACGTGAAAATTCCGGCACGGCATGAAGTTGTGCGGGTCAATGCCCGGCCCGGCGCTGACGAGGACGCCCACGTCCTCGGTCCTGCCCTGGACGATGGCGTTGGTGGACAGGGTGGTGGACAGGTTGAGCCGGGTAACTCCGGCCGGGTCCACCTGGCCCAGGATGGTCTCAAGGGCCTCGGTCACGGACGAAAGCAGGGCATCGTGACGGGTGGGCACCTTGCATGAGGCAAGGATGCGGACTCCTCCCTCCAGACTTATGACCACGGCGTCGGTGTGGGTGCCCCCCACGTCGATTCCTAGCAGCATGCGCTCTCCTTGGGCTTTTTCAAGCCACCTCCGCATTTAGCACCGCGCAGGGCGGGTGCGCAACCCGGAATTCGGCGAGCGGCCGGTTTGGGGCGGGGAGTGGTCGTGGCGGCGGTCCGCATCGCAACCGGGCAGGGAGGATGTCAGCCCCGGTTGCGCACCTCGTCGCGCCATCCGTTGAGGGGAGCGCAGCAACCCTGCCCTTCCTGCTGGCCCGTCCGCACCTCGTCGGCGGTCTCGGGGTCGAGCATCAGGTCGCACAGGTAGCGGCCTTGCGCCTCGTCCCAGCGCAGATCCGGGCAGCGGGGCAGGTAGCCATAGCGTCTGTGCGAGTCCATGCAGGGGTCGGTCAGGCAGCACCAGCCGCAGCCGACGCAAGCTTTGGTCATGGGTGTCCCGCTTGTTGTCGTTGATCCGAGGTCCGGCGATACGACGGACGCGGTCCAAAGGCAAGTCCGGCACGGCCTGTCAGAGGATGAAATCCTGGATCACCTGCCACCCGGTGCGTATCTGGAGCAGGGCCAGGGCCAGAAGCAGCAGATTGCACACGCCGTGGGCCAGAGGGAGCGCCGTGCGCCGCGCCCGGACCCGGTCCATGTACGCCCCGGAGGCCATGCCGAAAATCAGCAGCGGCAGCATGACCAGGGCAACTTGGTAATGTGTGCCGGTGACGAAGTTGACCCCCCACTGGAGGCGGGCCACGGCCAATCCGCCGAAGAGCCCCATGAGCCACAGGACCATGGCGGCTCGGCCAGTGTTGACGTGCCCCTTCCACCGGAAGACCGTCTTGGTCCCGAAATGGTTGGAGCGCAGCCGTTGCAGGCCCAGCCAGGCGGTATAGAGTCCAAGCAGCGTGGCCACGAATTGCAAAACGGGGTGGAACCAAAGCATGGCGACTTCCTCCGGTGTCATGTTGCGGCACAAGGGACTGACTAGGAGACTACACCAAGTTCGGTCCGAGTCAAAGGGGGCGGGCAATCAGCCCAGGAGCTTGGGGGCCAGGGCCTCCCATACCATGTCCGTGGTCAGGGTACGCATGCAGTCGTGGTGGCCCAGGGGGCAGCGCCTTGGGCCGTGCAGGCCGCAGGGACGGCACTCAAGGGGCACCTCCATGACCGTGGAGCCCGCGCCGCGGGGAAAGAAGCCGAGGTGGCGCACCGTGGGGCCGAACAGGGCCACCAGCGGGGTCTCCTGCACCCAGGCCAGGTGCATGGGGCCGGAGTCGTTGGTCAGGTAGGCGTCAAGGCGTCTGATCCAGGCGGCCAGCTCCGGCAGGGAGAGCCTGCCCGCGAGGTTGACAAGGCTGTCCGGGACCGCGCCCCGGGCCACGGCCTCGGCCATGACCGCCCCGGCCGCCCCCTCCTCCCCCGGTCCGGCAAAGACGAGCACCCGCGCACCCGCCCCTGTGGCCAGGGCGGCAACCTGGCCGAAATATTCCACGGGCCAGCATTTGGTGGGCCAGGTGGAGCCGGGATGGATGCCCAGCACCGGGCCGTCGGCGCATTGTCCGCGCCAGAAGGTGTCGGCGGCGGCCATGGCTTCGGGCGGCAGGACGAGCCGGGCCTCTGGGGCCGGGCCGTTCTTTCCGAGGGGGCCGAGCAGGCCCATGAGCCGCTCCACTTCCTCCTGTTGGTGAAAGCGCCGGTCCACCACATCGGTGTAGGCCAGCCGGTTGAACCAGGGGCGGTGATAGCCGATGCGCCGGGGGATGCCGGTGGCCGCGGCCACGGCGGCCGAGCGCAGGCTGGCGTGGGCCGAGATCCACAGGTCGAAGCCCTGACGGCCGATCTCGCGCCCCAGCCCGAGGGCCGAAAGCATGGATTTTTGCGCCCCGCGCTTGGCAAAGCCATGCACCACGGACAGTTCGGGCTGGGCAGCGAAGAGCCCTTCCAGTCCGGCCCGGACAAAGAGGTGGATATCTGCTTCGGGATAGGCGTCGGCCAGAGCCCGGAGCAGGGGCAGGGTGAGCACGGCGTCGCCCAAAAAGGCGGTCTGCCAGACCCCGATCTTGCGATACGTCTGCATCGGCCCGTCATATCGTGCGGCCGGGGTTCAGGCAATGGTTGATATCGCGACCATAACCGCCTATTGTTCCTGGCAAGGGGCCGGTACCGTCCGGCCGCGACACGCACGATCAAGAGGCAGGAGCGAGGCCATGAAGTACATCATGTTCGAGGATTTTTCCGGCGCGCCCACGCCCATCATCTTTCCCAACCGCATCGACCACGCGGACATGCGCGAGCAGATGCCCTACAGCCGGGCGCTCTCGGCGGGCTTTGTGACCATGCGGGCCGACGGCTTCCATTGCCACGGCAGTTCCAAGGAGCTTGACCTCAAGGCCGGGCCGGGCGATGCGGCCATCATCGCCGACAAGTTCGCGGACCCGGAAAGTTAGGAGCGCAACCAGAGGGGGAAGCATGTTTTGCCTGTACGCCTTCAGCGGAGAGTCGTCCTGTTTCGTTCACGTTCTGCTCAACGGCCTGGACATGGCCGAGCGGGGGCACAGGGCGGCCATCGTCTTTGAGGGGGCGGCCGTGACCCTGGTGCCGGAGCTGGAAAAACCGGACCATCCGCTCAATGCCCTGTACCGCAAGGCGCGGCAGCAGGGGCTGGTGGACGGAGCCTGCCGCGCCTGCTCGGCCAAGCTCGGCGTGCTCGACGCGGTCCGGGCAGCCGGACTGCCCCTGCTCGACGACATGTCCGGCCACCCGTCCATGGCCGAATACATCAGCCAGGGCTACACCATCATCACCTTCTGATCGGCGATGCTGGCAGCGGTCGCCTGCAGGCGACCAGCGGGGGGTTGTCCCTGCGCCGCTTGCCGGGCTATGGTCCGTGGATGAAGACATCGCTTTTCCTGGCGGCCGTGGCTGTCGCGACCCTGCTGGCCGGGCTCCATTACGGGCTGACCGTGCCCAATGCGGTGCTGTGGAACAGCGAGCGCGTGACGCTTACGGCCTACAACTCCACCCCGCGCCAGACCGCGGGCGATCCCTTTGTGGCTGCCTGGGGCGACCGGCTCGAGCCGGGGATGATGAGCGTGGCCGTCTCGCGTGATCTGCTCGCGCTGGGCCTTGACCATGGTACCGAAATCCACATCAAGGGGCTGGGCGGCCCGTATCTGGTGCTGGACAAGATGCACCAGCGTTTCGAGCGACGGGTGGACGTGTATTTCGGCCTCGACGTGGCGGCGGCAAGGGAGTTCGGCAGGCAGGAGGCCGTGATCTACTGGCGCTGAGGCTGGGGCATGAACCGGATCGCGGCCCGTTCTTCCGTTGGGGAAGGGCGGGCCGCGATCTTTATGATGCACGATGTCGGCCGCAGGGCGGCCAAAGGTCACATGGCGTCGCGGTACTGGAGCACGAACGCCTCGGCCTGTTCGACGGAGGAGATGTCGTTGGCGATCTGAGCCGTGAGCAGGGCATCGCGGATCACGCCGATCATGGGGCCGGGCTTGAGCCCGGTGAGGTTCATGATCCGGTTGCCGTCGAGCAGCGGCTCTATCTCGTCCTCGGGGATGTCGGCCCGCTCGGCCATCTTCAGGTTGTGGTTGAACTCGCGCCAGGAGCCGTTTCTGGCCTTGATGTCGGCCCGGACCATTTCCATGATGCGCGGGTATTCGTCCAGGGAGCGCAGACGGCGGATGCCCTTGTCCGTGAGCATGAAGTGGGGCCGCATGTGGTTCTTGACCAGATCGCAGATCAGTTCGATGTCCTGTTCCTCAAAGCGCAGACGCTTGAGGATCTTGCGCGTGACCTTGGCCCCCACCCTGTGGTGCTGCAGGAAGTTCCAGCGGCCGTCGTAGTGTTCGGCGGTATAGAGCTTGCCCACATCGTGGAAAAGGCAGGCCACGGTGCCGAACCAGTCGTAGGGCAGCTCCTCGGGGTATGCCTTCATCACCGCGAAGGTGTGCTCAATCACGGTTTCCTCGGCGTTGCTTTCCGGATTTTTGATCTGCTTGACCCGCGACAGGGCGGCGATCTCCGGGATCAGGCCGTGGAGTAGGAAGGAGTCGAAAAGCAGGCGGAAGAAGCGGTGCATGGACTCTGCCTCGACCTTGCGCCACTCGTCGAGGAAGTCGCTCATGGGCACGTAGTCGAGGACGCGGCGGGCGTTGCGGACAATGGCTATCCAGGTGTTGGCCTCGATTTCCTTGTCGAAATTGGCGGCAAAACGCAGGGCGCGGTAGGCCAGGGAATAGTCCTTCTTCAGCGCCTGATCGGGTACGCCCTTGAAGCGGATGACCCCTTCGGAGAAGTCCGCGAAGTCCGCGTACATGTCCTTGGCCTTGGGGATGAAGGGGCACACGGCCGAGAGCGGGATGTCGCCGCGCTGTTCGAGCCGGCGCAGCAGCCGCGGGGTCATGGTGGACACGGCCTCTTCAGTGTAGGAGGCGTCGTCCACGTCGGCCGGGTAGAAATAGTAGGTCACGCCGCCCTCGGACAGGGTGCCGAGGACCTCCTTGTCGCGTCCTTCCTCCATGGCCGGGAAGTATTTCCGCAATTCCGAGAGCCCTGCCTCGGTGCAGATGTCCAGTTCGCGTTCGCTGCCCGTCTCGTCCAGGGTCAGGGCCTGAAGCCGGGCGTTGATGACGTAGGCGTCGTAGCCGTTGCGCATGATGGTCTTGCAAAAGCCCACGGCGTCCTTGAAAGGCTGGCTCATGTATTCCCTCACGAAATGCTTGTTTGATTGGATCACCTGTCCGCGAAACCTCTGGTTCCGCAGCCCAGCCTATACAATCTTTTTGCCCTGAATGAAATGGGTTTTTACCCGCCCCTTCAGGACGGCTCCGCAAAGCGGCGTGTTTTTCCCCTTGGAGTGCAGGGTGTCGGGGCCGACGGTCCATGCCTCGTCCGGGTCGAAGAGAAAGAAATCCGCAGGATCGCCAGGGGTGAAGGTGTTCACGGGCAGGCCGAAGATGGCGCACGGCCCGGTGGTCCAGGCGCGCAGGAAGGTCTGGCGCGAGAGTCTGCCTGCGGCCACCAGCCCCCAGGTCACTGACAGGGCGGTATCCAGCCCGGTGATGCCGCAGGGGGCCACGTCGAATTCGGTCTCCTTTTCGTGGGCGGCGTGGGGGGCGTGGTCCGTGGCCAGGATGTCGATGGTGCCGTCGGCCAGCCCGTCGAAAAGGGCCTGCTGGTCGTCAGGGGTGCGCAGGGGCGGATTGACCTTGGCGTTGGTGTCGTACTCCGTGGCCTCGGCCTCCAGGTACTCCTCGGTCAGGATCAGGTAGTGCGGCGCGGTTTCGGCCGTGACCCGGACGCCGCGCCCCTTGGCGAAACGGATCAGCTCCACGGATTTGCGGCAGGAGATGTGGGCCAGATGGATGGGCAGGCCCAGATACTCGGCCAGCAGTATATCACGGGCCACCTGAAGCGCCTCGGCCACGTCGGGCTGGGCGGGCAGGCCCAGTCGGCTCGACACGGCACCCTCGTTGACGCCCGCGCCCACGCCCAGATACGGGTCTTCGCAGTGATCGATGACCACCCGGTCCCAGTCCGAGGCGTATTCCATGGCCCGGCGGAACAGCTCGGTGGACCTGACCGGCACGCCGTCGTTGGAAAAGGCCACGCATCCGGCCTGGGCCAGTTCGGCCATGGGAGCCAGCTCCTCGCCCCCAAGCCCTTTGGTCAGTGCGCCGATGGGAAACAGGCGAGGCCCCTTGGGCCACGCACGGCGGGCCTTCTCAAGCATCAGTTCGGTCACGGAGCCTTCGTCGTTGACCGGCCTAGTGTTGGCCATGCACATGATGTTGGCAAACCCGCCCCAGGCCGCGGCCCGCAGTCCGGACTCGATGTCTTCCTTGTACTCGAAGCCCGGCTCGCGCAGGTGGACATGGGCATCGGTCATGGAGGGCAGGAGCATGAGGCCAAAGGCCTCCTCCACCGTAGCGTCTCCCGGCTCAAGGGTCTTGGCCGAGGGGGCAACCTCAACGATCCTGCCCCGGCTCACGAATACGTCCACGTCCCTGCCGTCGAGCTTCGCCCTGCGGACGATCAAATCAATCCTGGCCATCTTGTCCTCTCCGTCGCCTGCGTTTCAGCCAGGCGCATAGGTGTCGCAAGGCTGTTCAATGTATCTCTTTTATTCGCCTTTTCTCGTCATGTAGAGAAAGAGCAGGGCCATGCGTACCACCACGCCGCTGGCCACCTGATCGAGGATCAGGGAGTCGGCGCAGTCGGCCAGCCCGGAGCTGATCTCCACCCCCCGGTTCATGGGGCCGGGATGGAGAATCTTGACCTCGGGCCGGGCCAGCTCCACATGGCGCGGGCCCAGGCCGTAGGTGCGGGCGTACTCGCGCAGGTCGGGCAGCAGTCCGTCCTGCTGGCGCTCCAGTTGCAGCCGCAGACACATGACAGCGTCCACGCCGCGCACCGCCTCGCTCAGGTCGGAATACACGGTGGCGGGCCAGGAGCGCACCTGGGGCGGCAGCAGGGTGCGCGGCGCACACAGGCGAACCCTGGCCCCGAGCATGTTCAGCAGCAGGACGTTGGAGCGGGCCACCCGGCTGTGGGCGATGTCGCCCAGGATGAGGATGGTCTTGCCCGCCAGCTCGCCCCACTCCTGATGCAGGGTGAAGCTGTCGAGGAGCGCCTGGGTGGGGTGGGCGTGGCGCCCGTCGCCCGCGTTGATCACCGAGCATTCCACGCGCCGGGCCAGAAACCGGGCCGCCCCGCTGCACCAGTGGCGCAGGACGATGGCGTCCGGGGCCATGGCCTGGAGCGTCAGGGCCGTGTCCTTGAGGGTCTCGCCCTTGGTCAGGCTGGACGAGCTCTTGGCCAGGGAGAAGGTGTCGGCCGAGAGGCGCTTGCCCGCCACGTCGAAGCTGGTCTTGGTCCGCGTACTCGGCTCGGCGAAGAAGAGGATGACGCTGCGCCCCTTGAGGGTGGGCACCTTCTTGACCGGCCGCTGCTGCAGCTCCTGAAACCGGCCCGCTGTCTCGAAGATCGCCATGACCTCGGCGCGGGAGAGTTGGGAAACGTCCAGCAGGTCCTTGTGTAGCCATTTCATGTGCTCTCATGCCTCCGGCGCTGGTGGAAATGGTCGGTGACGGTCTTGGGGACCGTGGAAAAAACGGCCGTTCGGCCCGGCTCAATGGTCCCCAGCCGGTCGGCCGCGCCCAGGAAGCGGGCCGGGGTCCGGGTGATCATGGCCAAAAGATCGGTCAGGCGCAGCTCGCCCTCGTACCGCTCGGCGAAATACAGGGCCTCGGCGTAGAGGTCGAGGTCGTGGTTGGAGGCCAGGGAGTCGGTGCCCAGGCACAGGGGGGTGCCCGAGGCGACCCACTTTTCCCACGGGGCACGGTCGCTGGCTATGAAGTGGTTGGAGCGCGGGCACAGGCAGACCGTGGCCCCGGATGCGCGTAGGGTCTCGATGTCCCGGTCCGTGACCTTGACGCAGTGCACGGCCAGGGTCGTTTCGTCGAGCAGGCCGAGGTCCGCGGCGTGACGAACCGGGCCTGTGCCGGGCGGGACAAAGTCCAGCAAGCGCCCCCGGCCCCGGAGCAGGTCGAGGAACGCGCTCGGCTCCCCGGCCATGATGGCCACCTCGTCGTCGTGCTCGGCCAGGTGCAGGGAGAAGGGCAGGCCGCAATTCCGGGCCTCGGCCTTGGCCGCCCGCAGCACGTCGCGGTGGGTGGTGTACAGGGAGTGCCCGGCCACGGACAGGACACCTCGGGCGTGTCCGGCGCGGGGGATGAAACTCGTCTTGGGCACGGTCTCGCCGATGGCCTCGGCAAAGACCACGAAAAAAAGGCCGGATGCCTCAAGCGCTCCGGCCATTTCCTTTGCAAAGCGGGTGGCGATGTCCCCGACCATGACGGTCCCGGTCCGCTTCAGCTCGTCCAGCGCCTTGTCGAGCAGAGGGGGGTCGAGGTCGAAGATGGGCCGGGTCAGCAGGTCCTCGACCCAGGCCATGAAGCCGTGGCCCTGGGGGCACAGGCCGCGCAGATGCGCCAGCTCGAGATGGGAATGGGCGTTGACCAGCCCGGGGGCCAGCATGACATCGCCAAGGTCGGTCACGGGGCCGGAGTGGGTCGGGGAAAGGCGGCGGAATGTGCCGACCTCGGTGACAGTCCCCTGGCTGACGATGACGGCCGCGTCGTCGATGACGGGGGCGTCGGGGATCATGGTCGCGGCCTTGGCCGCACGAAACAATTCAGGCATTCGCTGCTTCCGGCTTCCCCCTGGTCAGGGCTGTTTGGCTGGTGGCGTGTCCGCGCACGGACTGAAAGTAGGGAATACCCCGTTTTGCCGTCAGGGTCCAGGGAAATCCTGTTGTCTCACCCTGTGGCGACAGGTGGCCCCACCCGCGTCTGCGGCCCCGGCCAGCTTCCCGCGCATGGCAGGCAGGAGCTTTTTTCTTGACGGCATCAACAACGCGCTGTAGACCAACATCAATTTATCCGTATATTGAGATATATTGATACACAAAGAAACGCAGGAGGTTGTCATGTTCATTCCAGAGGCCATCAGGGCCGGTGGCCGGCCATTCGTGTCCGTGGAGCTGCTGCCGCCGCGCAGCGAGGCGGAGCAGGAGGGCTTCTGGCTGGCCGTGGAAGCCGTCAAGGCGGTGCGGCCGCTCTTTGCGGCCGTAACCTGCGGCGCGGGCGGGCGCGGGGCCGTGGGCACGGCGGAAACCGCAGGTATTCTGGCGCGGGAGCACGGGTTAACGGTCATGCCGCATCTGACCTGTGTGCACGAGGAGCCCTCCGGTCTGCCCGCCCGGCTGGAGGCGTTGCAGGGGGCAGGGATCCGCAACGTGCTGGCCGTGCGCGGCGATTTTCCGACCGGGGAAACGGCCCGTCCCGGCGGGTTTGCCCACGCCTCTGACCTGGTGGCCAGGGTGCGCCGGTTGGCCCCGGACATTGCCGTGGGCGTGGCTGCATACCCGGACGGGCATCCCGATTCCCGTTCCCTGGTGGATGACATCGCGTTTTTGAAGTTCAAGCTCGATCAGGGCGCGGATTTCGCCGTGACCCAGCTCTTCTTCGACAACCGCCGCTACTTCGACATGGTGGACCGACTGGCCGCCACGGGCTGCCACAAGCCGGTGATTCCCAGCGTACTGCCCGTGCGTGGGCTGGGGCAGATCAAACGGGTCGCAGCCCTGTGCGATGCGCCGGTGCCGGGCAAGATCCTGGCCGCCATGGAAGCAGCCCACGCCAAGAACGGCGATCAGGGCGTACGCCGCCTGGGCGTTTCCCTGGCCGCGGCCCAGGTGGAGGAGCTGCTCCGGCACGGTGCGCCGGGCGTCCACCTCTATCCCTTCAACCGGGCCGACCTTTGCCTGGAAGTGGTGGAGCGGGCCGGGCTGTTGCCCTGAGCCGGGCAAGGGTATACCATCGCTCCATGCCCTGCCTTGCCATCATGTCCGACCCTCATGCCAATGTGGCGGCGTTGAGCCGGGTGCTGGCCGACGCGGCCGACCAGGGTGCGGACGAGCTGTACTGCCTGGGCGACGCCATCGGCTACGGACCGCAGCCGCAGGAATGCTGCGACCTGCTGCGCGAGGCCGGGGTGACGCTGCTCATGGGCAACCATGAGCAGGGGCTGATCAACATCCACTACCTGCGCGGCTTCAACCAGCCCGCGGCCGATGTGTTGCGGCGCACCCGCGAGATGATCGACGAGGCCACCTACCAGTGGCTGGTGTCGCGCCCCAAGGCGCTGGTGGCCCACGGCTGCCGCATGGTCCACGGTACGCCGCCCGATTCGGTCAGCGAGTACCTTTGGCGGCACGAGACCGGCATGGGCGAGGTCTTTGCCCGGTACGCCGAGGAGTTCTGTTTCGCGGGGCACACCCACGACCTGATGCGCTTCACCTACAGGCCCGGAGCCGGGGCCAGCCCCAGATTGGCGCTGCCCCCAGGCGAGACCGTGCTTGAGCCGGGCCTTCGTCACCTGGTCAATGTGGGGGCCGTGGGCCAGCCCCGCGACGGCGACAACCGGGCCAAGTATGTGCTTTTCGATACGGACTCACACACAGTGACCCTGCGCCGGGTGCCCTACGACATCGCTGCCACCGTCGCCCTGATCGAGGCCAGGGGGTTCCCCAGGGCCTTTGCCGACAGACTCTGGTAGCCCGCAGCACCCAGGTCTTTCCGAAATCCCGAGACGTGTTCCAGGCATGGGGGTTCGCCAAACAAACGTGCCGTCCCCGTGGGGCGGGCTGCGGGTGATCGGCCCGGCGCATCCCGCGGCGTGGCCGTCCCTGAGCCCCCGGATCACGCGGGGAAAGGATGGGCGCACTGCCGTGCCTATCGCCGTCACGGCTTCTCGGAGTCGGGGAATGGGTGCGGCGCTTCTTGCAGGCCGTTAAGTATGTCGGTAAGGTTCGCGAGCCGGGTCGGGTTGCGAGTCGACCTTCTCCCGCCGATCTTCCCGTTCTGGACCGTGGACACGGCCGCAGACGGGCTCAAGGTGTTGAGCAGAAAGACGCTGCCGAAGTGGTTGGTGGTAAGGAAAACGGCTGTGGCCGGGCCTCCTCCGTCCAAGGGCAGATACCCTGGGCGTGTAGGGTATTTCCCCCGGGCCAGGCAAAGCGGGGAGCGTCCTGACGACGTAACGACCGCCCCGCAGAGGCCGGGGCGAGCATTGAACAAGGAGTGCGCCGTGAACGCGAGCGAACAGGAACAGGAGCGGCTCAAGCAGAATGTCCTTTCACGCATGAAGCGCATCGAGGGCCAGGTGCGCGGCATTCAGCGCATGGTCGAGGAGGGCAAGGAGTGCGAGGACATTCTGGCCCAGGTCCGTGCTGTGCGCTCGGCCCTTCAGTCCGCCAACAAGCTCATCCTCAAGCGCTACATGCTGCGCTGCTACACCGAGACCGTCAGTGACGCCAAAGATGGGCGGGAAGACCAGGAGTCGCTGGAGAAATTCATCAAGGTGCTGACCGGGTTCGTGGACGGCTGACCCTTTCGGGGCGTCGGCGGGAGCCGACATGCAGATCCGCTGGGCAGCGGACCTGTGCCCCTTTTGCCTCAGCTTCCTGGGCGGCCTGAAGGCTCGCCCACAGTCGCGCAGCGTCTTCAGGACGGCGTTTTACAACAATCCGCTACTCGCCAAGGCCCATGGCCCGGAGAAAACCGGGGTCTTCGGTCCAGCCGTCGCGCACCTTGACCCAGAGCTCCAGATGGACCTTGGTGCCCAGCAGCTCGGCGATCTCAAGCCGCGCCTCGGACCCGATCTTCTTGAGATTCGCCCCCTGCTTGCCGATGATCATGCCCTTGTGGCTCTTCTGGGCAGTGTAGATGACCGCGTTGATCACGGTCATGCCCTCGCGGGTGGCCTCGTCCCAAACCTCGATCTCCACGGCCGTGGTGTAGGGCAGCTCCTGGCGCAGCTGGTAGAAGAGCTTCTCCCGGATGATCTCGGCGGCCATGAAGCGCACCGGAGCGGTGGAGAGCTGGTCCTCGGGGAACATGGGGGGCCCTTCGGGGATGAAATCGAGCACCCGTGATAGCAGCACGTCCGCGCCCTGCCCCTTGAGGGCCGAGACCGGGACAATCTCCGCTCCGGGCCACATCTCGCCCACACGGGCCAGCAGCGGCAGCAGGGCGGCCTTGTCCTTGACCCGGTCGATCTTGTTGACCGCCACCAGAACGGGCCTGCCCGTCTCGGCCACGGGCCTGACCAGCGGCTTGAGCTCCTTGTCCAGCATGTGCGGCTTGGACGAGTACAGGGCCGCGTCCAGGAGCACCACCACCACGTCCGCCCCGGCCAGAGCGCTCCAGGCCGCCTCCAGCAGGAAGCGGTTCATCTTGCCGCGCAACTGGTGGATGCCCGGGGTGTCGAGAAAGACCACCTGGGCCTCGTCCGTGGACAGGATGCCGCTGATGCGGTTGCGCGTGGTTTGGGGCCGGGGCGAGACAATGGCCACCTTCTGCCCCAGGTAGTGGTTCATCAGGGTGCTCTTTCCCGCGTTGGGCGGGCCGATGAGGGCCACTGTTCCGAATTTGTGCATTGTTCCTCCGGTGCCGGGCAAGGCCCGGCCGGGTGTTGCGGCGCGTGGTTGCGCTGGACCTTCTCTAGCAATCCGGGCCGCCCCCGGCAACAGGCAATGTGCTTGCCGGGGATGGCGGTCCGCATCACCTCGGGCATCGGGGCAATGGCTTGGGTCTGTCGAGGGGGCGAAGAGGCAAGGGGAGACCACGGCCCACGAGGCCAGGCGAACTCCGGCGCAACACGATCTGCGCTGCCCCAAAGGGGGGCGGATCAAGCAGGGGCGGGCGGGAAGCCGCCCTGGGGAGCGAAAGCGCGTCGGCTTTCGCTCTTATTCCTTCGCGTAGTGAAGGGCCGACTTACGCTGCGCGAAAGCGGTAGCCCACGCCTCGGACGGTTTCTATCCAGTCGGCGTAGGGGCCGAGTTTTTGGCGCAGGCGGCGCACATGGGTGTCCACGGTGCGCGAGTAGCCTTCAAAGTGGGTGTCCCAGACGGTGTCCAGGAGGTTGTCTCGGGTCTGGACCTTGCCGCTGCCGGAGATGAGTACGGTGAGCAGCTTGAATTCCGTGGCGGTCAAGGCGGCCTCCTCGCCGTCAACGGTGATGCGGTGCGCCTCGAAGTCCACGCGCAATCCTTCGCGCTCCCAAATCTTTGGGGTCTTGAGGTCGTGTCCGCCCACGCGGCGCAGCACGGCCTTGATGCGCAGCACCAGTTCACGCGGAGAGAAGGGCTTGACGATGTAGTCGTCGGCCCCGAGCTCCAGGCCCACGATCTTGTCGATCTCCTCGCCCTTGGCCGTGAGCATGATCACCGGGATGCGCGAGAGGGTGGCGGTTCCCTTGATCTGTCGGCAGACCTCGAGTCCGTCCATGCCGGGCATCATCAGGTCGAGGAGCACGATGTCGGGCCGGAAAGCCTCGGCCAGGGCCAGGCCGGAGGGGCCGTCCTCGGCAGCGGCCACGTCGAATCCGGCGGCGGTGAGGTTGTACTTGAGCAGCTCTCGGGTGTCTTTGTGGTCCTCGACCACCAGTATTTTGTGGGCGGACACGGCGCATCTCCTTGCTGGCAGGTGAATTGTTACGGCCTGCTATACCGCACGAGGTGTCACGGCGGTGTGACAATCCAGTAACTTTATCACGACGAAATGTCA
Organism: Pseudodesulfovibrio alkaliphilus; assembly: GCF_009729555.1. NCBI lineage: Bacteria > Pseudomonadati > Thermodesulfobacteriota > Desulfovibrionia > Desulfovibrionales > Desulfovibrionaceae > Pseudodesulfovibrio > Pseudodesulfovibrio alkaliphilus. Next base: position 78,567 of record NZ_WODC01000004.1, on the reverse strand, counting down.
CCTGTCCGGGAAAAACAGCAGATGGCGCCAGGGCAAATTTTCCCCTTAAGGTGTTGGCCGATCAGGCCGATAGGGAGATTGTAGCCGCCGCAGGGCGAGCCATTTCGACGGAGGGACTCAAGGCATGTACTACCACGGATTCGACAAGAAATTTCCTTCCGGCAGCAAGTATTGGACGGTGTACGACGACCAGCTCATCGGGATGCTCTTCTCCAAGATCGTCAACAAGACCATGAGCGTGGAGATGGCCGGAGCTGATTCGGAGGAGCTGGTGGACGAGATGGTGCACAATCTGTTCGATCTGTGCTTCTATATCAACAAGGATTTCCACGACTGCTAGCGGGCTGTTGAAAAATGGCGATCTGCGTCGTTAAGTGACTGTCGGCGAGTCTTCGAGCCGTACAGGGAACGTATTCAAAAAGATCACAACTCCGCAGAACAGCGGATATTGATGTCGGTTCCGGTCGACGCCCCGAGGGGATGAGCGCCAGGACGGCGCAAATCAAGCCTGGACACGGAACCCCTTTCCTCCATTTTCGAAAAAGCCCGGCGGTGCGCCGGGCTTTTTCGTGAGGGTCGCGGTCAGGCTCAGGCCCCAAGCGAGCGCTTGACGGCCTCGATCACGTCGGCCACGTCGCCGTCGGTGAGCTTGGCGGAGAGCGGCAGGCTCACGGTCTGGCGGCCAATACGCACGGCGTGGGGGGTGTCGTCCAGGGTCCAGCCGAAGCGCTGGCGGTAGTAGGGCTGCTCGGGAATGCTCAGGTAGTGGACGCCCACGCCGATGCCCTCGCGGGTGACGCGCATCAGGAAGTCGTCGCGCTCCACCCCGCAGGCGGCCGGGTCCACCAGGACGGTATAGAGGTGCCGGGCGTGGCGGGTGTCCGGCTCCTCGGGCGCGGGCAGGGTCAGGGGCAGGTCGGCCAGAGCGGCCTGATACCTGTTCCATATCTCGCAGCGGCGCACGAAGTAGTCTTCCACTCGCGCAAGTTGATGGATGCCGATGGCGGCCTGGAGATCCATCATGTTGTATTTGAACCCGGCCTCCACCACCTGATAGTGCTTGTACCCCTCGTCGGAAAAGCGCTTCCAGGCGTCTGCGCTCATGCCGTGCAGGCCAAGCACCTTGACGTGGCGGATGGCGTCTTCGCCCGCAGCCACGACCATGCCGCCCTCGCCCGTGCAGACGTTCTTGGTGACGTAAAAGCTGAAGCAGCCGAAATCGCCGAAGGTGCCTGCGTGGCGGCCCTTCCAGGTGGTCTCGATGGCGTGGGCGCAGTCCTCCACCACCTTGAGCGAATGCTCGGCCGCAATGGCCATGATGGCGTCCATGTCGCAGGAGCGGCCCGCAAAATGGACGGGCAGGATGGCCCGGGTGCGGCTGGTGATCTTCTCGCGGATTCGCTCGGGGTCGATGTTCTGGGTGCTTGGATCAATGTCGGCCAGCACCGGGGTGCATCCGGCGTGGATGATGGCGTTGACCGAGGCGCAGAAAGTCAGCGGCGTGGTGATGACCTCGTCGCCGGGCTTGAGTCCCAGGGCCACCAGGGCCAGGTGCAGGGCCGCGGTGCACGAGTTGCAGGCCGCGGCGTGAGGTGCGCCCACATAGGCGGAAAACTCGCGCTCGAACCGGGCTACCTTGGGTCCGGTGCCGAGCCAGCCGACCTCCATGGAGGCCACCACCTCGTCGATCTCGTCCTGCTCGATGCGCGGGGAGCCGAAGATGAGGAAATTCTCTTTTGAACGAACGGGCATGCTCGTACTCCTTGTGGACACGTCTCGTGTCGTGGGGAGAAGTAGCAGATACCGGCCCGGCGGTAAATGGAAATGGCCCCGAGGCCGGGGCGAACATCCCTATGGGGTCGTGCCGTCTGCCCCCGCCCTGGGTGACGGTTGCGCGACACCGCAAACCCATCGGTTGCGCTTTATTCGGGCTTTCGCTATGTAACTCGCCCGGCCCGCAGATGGACCGGACCAAAGCCATCTGATACGAGGTACCGCATGATCAGACCGGATTTCAAGAAAATGGACGGGCTTGTTCCGGCCATCGCCCAGGACGCCGCGACCGGCGAAGTCCTGATGATGGCCTACATGAACGAGCAGGCATGGGACAAGACGCTGGAGACCGGCGAGGTCCATTACTGGAGCCGCAGCCGTCAGGAGTTATGGCATAAGGGCGGTACCTCGGGCCATACCCAGGCGGTGAAGTCCATCCGCATCGACTGCGACGACGACACCGTGGTCCTTCTCATCGAGCAAAAAGGCGGCGCGGCCTGCCACAAGGGCTATCGCAGCTGCTTCTATCGCGAACTCAAGGACGGCGAGGTCCGGGAATGCTCCCCCCTCGTCTTTGACCCCAAAGAGGTATACAAATAATGTCCACCCAATTCCTTCGACTCGGCATTCCCAAGGGCTCTCTCCAGGAGGCGACCATCAACCTGTTCGGCAAGGCGGGATGGAAGATCAAGCTCCACAACCGCAACTACTTCCCGGACATCGACGACGAGCGCATCTCCTGCTCCCTGGCCCGTGCCCAGGAGATGTCCATGTATGTGGAAAACGGCACCTTCGATGTCGGCCTGACCGGCATGGACTGGATCAGGGAGAACAAGTCCGACGTGGTGGTGGTCGATGATCTCATCTACTCCAAGGTGAGCAATCGCAAGGCGCGCTGGGTGCTCTGCGTCCGGGGCGACTCGGCCTACAAGCGGCCCGAGGATCTCCAGGGCAAGAAGATCGCCACCGAGCTGGTGGGCTTCACCCGCGAATATTTTGCGTCCCTGGGCGTGGACGTGGATGTCTCGTTCTCCTGGGGCACCACCGAGGCCAAGGTGGTCGAGGGGCTGTGCGACGCGGTGGTCGAGATCACCGAGACCGGCACCACCATCCGGGCCAACGGCCTGCGCATCATCGCCGAGCTGATGCAGACCAACACCCAGCTCATCGCCAATAAGGATGCCTGGGCCGACCCCAAAAAGCGTCAGCTCATCGAGGAGATCAACCTGCTGCTCCAGGGCGCTCTTAAGGCGAGCCGCATGGTCGGCTTGAAGATGAACCTGCCCAAGGACAGGCTGGCCGAACTCAATGGCTCCCTGCCCAGCCTCAACTCGCCCACCGTGGCCGAGCTGCAGGACCCCTCCTGGCTCTCGGTGGAGGTCATGGTCGAGGAAAAGATCGTGCGCGATCTCATCCCCAGGCTCAAAGCCTTCGGGGCCGAGGGCATCATCGAGTACCCGCTGAACAAGGTCATCTAGCCCGCGCCCCGGCACGGGAGATCAACGCCTCCGCAAGGCCGGAAGCGCAACTCGGCGCTTCCGGCCTTTTTCTATGGGAACGATCGGCACAGCGGCCCTTGACAACGCGCCTGTTTGGCCATATTGCCAAATTGTGAACGCCGCCAAAACTCCCTCCTTGCTGCCCATCAGGGCAGGCAGTGATGAAGCCTTTCGCCGCAGGGCACAGGTCATGAAGGCTCTGGGCCATCCGTCGCGGCTGCGGATCGTGGAGGAGCTGTCGCGAGGCGAGCGGTGCGTCTGCGATCTCACCCAACTCATCGGGCACGACATCTCCACGGTTTCCAAGCATTTGAGCGTGCTGCGCAAGGCGGGCATCGTTGTGGACGACAAGCGCGGGCTCCAGGTTTTCTATCGCCTCAAGGTGCCGTGTGTGCTCAACTTTTTCAACTGCGTGGACGCTGTGCTCGACGCGAAGTGAGTTTTTTTAACGCCACTATTTGGCGAAAACTGCAAATAAATGATCCAAGAGGCCCGGCCATGACCTGGAAAAGCGAATGGAAACCGCTGCTCGCCGTGCTCGGCGTGTTTCTTGCCTTCTATTATCTTCCCCTTGGCGGGGAGCGATTCGACAACGCCGTGTTCGAGGCCCTGCATCTGGCCCGGGACTACGCCCGCGAGCATGTGCTGCTCTGCCTGGTGCCCGCCTTCTTCATCGCCGGAGCCATCGGCGTGTTCATCAGCCAGGCCGCGGTCATGAAGTACCTTGGCCCCAAGGCCAACAAGGGTGTGGCCTACGGCGTGGCCTCCTGCTCGGGCACCATTTTGGCCGTGTGCTCCTGCACCATCCTGCCGCTCTTTGCGGGCATCTGGCGCATGGGCGCGGGCCTTGGCCCGGCTTCGGCCTTTCTCTACGCGGGTCCGGCCGTCAACGTGCTGGCCGTGATCCTCACTGCCCGTATCCTGGGCCCGGAACTCGGTCTGGCCAGGGCCATCGGGGCCATCGTCTTCAGCATCGTCATCGGGCTGCTGATGCACTTCATCTTCCGCAAGGAGGAGCAGCAAAAGGCCGCACAGATGGCGGCCGTGCCCGAGGCCGAGGTGGCCCGTCCCCTGTGGCAGAACGGTGTCTACTTCGCCACCATGGTCGGCGTGCTCGTCTTTGCCAACTGGGGCAAGCCCGCCGAGGCATCCGGCCTGTGGCACGCCATCCACTCGGCCAAGTGGGTCATCACCTCTCTCTTTTCCCTGGGCTTTGCCGCCTGTCTGGTGGCCTGGTTCAACGTCCGGCTGTGGCAGATGGGTCTGGCCGCGCTGCCCGCTGTGGCCCTGGGCCTGCTCATTCCGCAGTTGCCGCAGCTCTCCTTTGTGGCCGGAATCCTCGGCCTTTCGGTGCTTACCTCCACACGCGGGGGCGAGCTTGGCGAGTGGTTCGGCCAGAGCTGGGGGTTTGCCAAGCAGATCCTGCCGCTGCTCCTCTTTGGCGTGCTCATCGCGGGGTTGCTGCTGGGCAGGCCCGGCGAGGAGGGGCTGATTCCGTCCGCCTGGGTGGCCCAGGCCGTGGGCGGCAATTCGCTCCTGTCCAATTTCGTGGCCTCTTTCGCCGGGGCCTTCATGTATTTCGCCACCCTGACCGAGGTGCCCATCCTCCAGGGGCTCATAGGCAACGGCATGGGCCAGGGCCCGGCCCTGGCGCTGCTCCTGGCCGGCCCGGCCCTGAGCCTGCCCAACATGCTGGTCATCCGAAGCGTCATGGGCACGCTAAAAACCGTGGTGTTTGTTCTGCTGGTAGTGGTTATGGCCACCATAAGCGGCATGATTTATGGAACCTTTTTCGGATAAGGAGATGGCAATGAAGAAGATTGTTGTTCTTGGCCCCGGCTGCCCCAAGTGTGAGAAGCTCATGAACGATGTGGAAACCGCTGCAAAGGAACTGGGCATCGAGTACGAGTTGACCAAGATTGGCGACATCAACGAGATGATGCAATACGGCGTGATGACCACGCCCGCCCTGGTGGTGGACGGCGAGGTCAAGGTGGTCGGCAGGGTGCCGTCCGTGGAAGAACTCAAGAAGATGATAGCCTGATCGGGCATGGCTGCGTCAGAACCCTCGCCCCGGAACATCGAACTGGCCGCCGCCAAGGCTGCCGAACTCCTGAAGTAGGCAATGATGAAAAAACCCTTCCTGCTGGCCGGACTGCTCGTCCTGACCGTGGTCGCAAGTGTGGTCGCGTATGTCCTTGTCCCCTCTCCCAAGGACATCACCTCCGGCGAGCCGGCGAGGACAATGACCACGGCGCAGGCCGAGGCCGCCGAAGACCCGGCGCTGTCGGCCGAAGTGGCCGAGTTGCTCTCCGGTCGGCCTCAGACCACCCCGGTGCCGGGGCTGGCAACCATGGTGGATATCGGCGCACACTCCTGCATCCCCTGCAAGATGATGGCGCCCATCCTCAAGGATGTGGCTGCCGAGGTTGAGGGGAGGGCCGCCATCGTCTTCATCGACGTGTGGCATTACAACGACGAGGCGAAGAAGTACGGCATCCGCGTCATTCCCACCCAGATTTTCTACGATGCGCAGGGCAAGGAACGCTACCGCCACGAGGGGTTCATGAGCAAGGCGGACATCATGGTCAAGCTCGTGGAGCTGGGCATGCCCGGGGAGTAGCGGATGGACCAATTCTACCTGCTCATTAACGAGTGGATCGGGAGCGGGCTGGCCCTGGCCGCCCTGGGCTGCTTCCTGTGGGGCGTGGTCAGCGTGCTCTTCTCGCCGTGCCATCTGGCCTCCATCCCGCTCATCGTTGGCTATGTGGGCGGCCAGGACGAGCCGGTGCAGGGGCGTCGCGCCGTGGGCTACGCCCTGCTTTTTTCCATCGGGCTGTTCATCACCATCGCCCTGGTGGGCATCATCTGCGCCATGCTCGGCAGGATGCTCGGCGACGTGCCGTCGTGGTGGACGATCCTGGTGGGGCTGGTGCTGCTGTGGGTGGCCCTGGACATGCTCGGCGTGGCCCGCTGTTCCCTGTCCGGCAGTCTGATGGGGCGGCTGCGGCTGCGGGGGCTGTCCGGGGCTCTGGTGCTGGGGCTGGCTTACGGGGTGCTTTCCGGGTCATGCACCTTCGGGTTCATCGCCCCGATCCTGGCCATCATCCTGGTTCAGGAGCGCATCGCCTCGGGCATGCTGCTCATCGCCCTGTTCGGCATCGGCCACTGCCTGCCCATCCTGCTGGCAGGAAGCTCCACAGCCTGGGTCAAGCGGGTACTCGCAAGCAGCGCCTTTGGTAGCGCAGGCCAGCGGTTTCGCCGTCTGGCCGGGGCGACCATCGGCCTTTTGGGCGTGTATTTCATCGCCCTGCCGTTCTTCGACTGATTGTTCCCGCTTGGTTCGGAAGTATCCTCCTACACGAAGATGATGCTGTCCGCCTGGACCGCGTCGCCCATGACCTGGGCGATCTGCACGGCGGCCTCGCCGCTTGCTCCGTCCGCGTCGTACCAGAGGATGGAGGACTCGTAGTAGAAGCAGGCGCTGTCCACATCGACCAGGGCGGCGGAGGTGAAGAAATACAGCGGGTCCAGAGAGCCGGTACTTGATTGCCCGAATTCGGCATAGGCAAAGTGAAAGAGATCATCGAAAAAGTTGAAGTCCGTGATCAGGTCGCCGCCTTCGTCGGGCGAGCCGTAATAGAAGGTGTCGCGGCCGCCGCCGCCGGTCAGGGTGTCCGCGCCCAGGCCGCCGCTGATCAGGTCGTTGCCTGCGCCGCCGGAGATGACATCGTTGCCGCGCCAGCCGAAGAGGACGTTGTTGGCGTCGTTGCCGATGAGGGTGTCGTTGCCGTCGCCAGCGTGGACGTTTTCGATGAACGTGCCAGCGGTAATGGTCAGGGACGCGCCCGCGATGGTGCTGACCGAGTCGGGGGTGAGGTCGATGTAGCTGTTGCCGGTCACGGCCGAGGCGTAGATGGTGTCCCTGCCCCCGTCGGTGTCCTCAAGGGTGGCCCGGGACGGGTCGGCAGCCGCCAGGGAGGCGTATTCGTCGGTGAAGATGTAGTAGTCGTCCACCGAGGGCTCGTCTCCGTACAGGGTCAGGGTCCAGTCGTGCAAGGTGCCGGTGTCGTCCAAGGCCGTGTCCCTGACCTCCAGTTTCCAGGTTCCAAATCCGTTCTCGCCGAACGGGGTCACTGTCATGAAGGACCAAGTGTTGCCTGAACCAAAGGTACCCTCGCTCGCTTCTAGGAAGACAGCTGTTTCGACTCCCCACTCCTGGGCGATGCCCTCGATGCTCGGGTGGTACAGGAGCACACTTTCAGTGCCCTTTGGCGAGGTCAGGATGATTTCCAGGTCGTTGAACCGGGGGTGGGTAATGTTCACGGTGACCACGGCCTGCTGCACGATGTAGTTCGAGCCTATGTTGATGGAGGAGATCGCGTCTTCGCCTGATCCGTCGGAGATGGGCTGGTTGGTAATCGCTTGGACGGGTAGCGGATCCAGGTTGCCGTAAGTTCCGGCCGCCTGGTCCCAGGACTCGGCCAGACGCACGGCCGCTGTGGCGTCCACCAGCCCGAAGCCGTAGTCGTGGCTGGCGTGCATGCCGCCGCCGTTCCAGTTCGTGGCGCCGTTGATCTGCCAGTCCCAGGGCTTTCCCTCGGCCGAGACCATCCCCGGAGTGCGCACGGCCGTGGCCGCCAGGATGGTCTGCACGTCGCGGTAGCCAAGGCCCGGATTGGCTTCCAGCATCAGGGCCACCACGCCGCTGACCATGGGCGATGAATAGGACGTGCCGCTGCCCGCGTGGAAATAGGCGTTCGGGTCATCCCCGGCCGGGGGCGTCCTGTCCGTGGTCAGCACGTCCTGGCCCGGGGCGGTGACCAGCAGGTTGGGCCCGGCGCAGCTGAACCATGCGTACTTGCCGGTGCTGTCCACCGCGCCCACTGAAAAGGCGTAGGGGGAGTTGTTGGTGTTGTAGTAGGTGGACATGATCTCCTGGGCGCGCTCGTTGGAACCGGCGAAGACCACCACCGTGCCCAGCCCGTCGCGTCCCTCGTCGGCCAGGGTTTTCACGGCATCCGTCACTGCCGTCTCGTTGGCAAAGGGAGAAAGGGTCCAGCTGTTTTGCGAGATGTCGAAACCCGTCTGCCGAGCCAGCAGGGGGGCCAGCACATTGTCACCTTCTCCCTCCACGAACCCGGCTATCTTGGCGTCGTAGGCCACGCCCTGGATGCCGTAGCCGTTCCTGGCCGCGGCAATGAACCCGGCCACAGCAGTGCCGTGGTTCTGTCCTTCGTCCGGGAAGGCGTCGGAGTTGTTGTTGGTCTGGTGCCAGCCCAGGTCGACGAGGTAGTTGGGCGCCAGGTCCGGGTGGTTGTAGTCCACGCCGTCGTCGCACACGGCCACGCGGACGCCCTTGCCGGTATAGTCCTCCCATGCCTTGACCACATTGAGGTCCACCCCGCCCGAGAGGTTCTTGATATACCACTGTTTGAAGACCAGGGGGTCAAAGGGGCTCAGGTCCGGCCCTTGCGCCGAGTTTTCCTCAATCGGGCGTCTTTCGTCGGTCGCGACTCCCTGCCCTGCGCCCGGAGGTGGCCCCAGCGAGCCGAAGGGTATGGGCGGCGTATAGGCGATGTCGAGCAGAGCTCCGGGATCGGGAAGCCCGGGCGAGCCGTCCGAAGGGGTGCCGGGAGGACCGCCAAAGGGGCCGCCGAAGAACGCCCCGCCAAACGGTTCGCTGCCGGGTATGGTGCTGCCGAAGAGCCCCCCGTCCGTCAGAGGGCCGTCAGGCCACAGTAGCGGGGCCGCACCGCCAAGGCCGTCCTCGCCGAAACCTCCGGAAAAATCCTCCCAGGAATCAAAGTCGCCGTCGTTGCCGTCCCCTTCGCCAGGATTGCCGCCGCCAAACACTCCTTCGCCCAAGCGCCCGGTGCCGTCGAAGCCCTCTCCGTCCGGTCCGTCCGGGTCTTCGGAGTCCACAGGGGCTGGAGGCGGCATGGTGCCCGGCGCGGGCTGCGGCGAAAGCTGCGAGAGCAGTTCTCGGGGAGCCTGGGTCGGAGAACCGAAAAAGTGCAGGGAGGTCTGTTCATTCTGATCGGGCATCGGCGGCGCACCTGCTGGCTGGGTTTGCGGAGTCGCGACAGAGCCTGAAATATACGTCATGACCGATGGAAAAACAATACGAAACCATGCCCGAGACAGGGAAAACGTACCTGGTTCCTATTTGGCGCATTGTGGAGGAATCGTTTCCTTGATTCGGCCCTGGCCCCTTATGGACCGTTTTCCGGCTCGGGTCCGGTCCGGGGGGCTGTGTCGCGGTGTACGGGCAAGCGTACGGTGATGGTTGTGCCGTCCGCTTCGGAGGTGGTGAAGTCGATGGTTCCGCCCAGGGCGGTGGTGACGAGTTTGGCGGTGTAGGTGCCAAGGCCCGTGCCGTGGATCTTGCCTGATGTGGCGTATTTTTCAAAGAAGGAGTCGCGGATATCCTCGGGAATGACGCCTGCGTTGTGCACGGTGACGATGTGTTGGCTTGAGGTGCGCAGGTCGAGGGTCACGGTGCTGCCTTTGGGGGAGGCCTCCACCGCGTTCTTGATCAGGTTGGCGAGCAGGGCGTAGCAGAGCATTTCCTCGGCGTGGACCATGAAGACATTGTCGTGGCCTGCGGGGTCGCCGTTGAGGTTGACGGCCATGGACACGTTTGAGGCGCGTAGCGCGGGCCTGAGGTCTTCAATGACCGCAGCGGCCACCGTCACAAGGTCCACGGCCACCGGGGAGAGGGTGTAGGTGCCTGCCTCCATCTTGAACAGGACCCGCGACATGTCGATGATGTTGAGCATCCGGCGGCTGGCCTGCTTGACGCTTTCGAGCAGTTCGCGCTGATCCGGGGTGAGGTTGTCGGCCCTGTCGAAGAGGGTGAACAGGGTCTGTACGGCCAGGGTGGGGGAGCGCAGATCGTGGCGTACCAGCCGCTCCACGTCCTCGCGCAGGGTCTCCAGCCGTTTGCGTTCGGTGATGTCGAAGAGAAAGGCAATGGCCACCTCGGTTCCCTTGAAAAGCAGGTGATAGGCCGTGATTTCCACGGGCAGGGTGGCGTCCCCCCTGGTGCGGGCCTTGGTTTCAAGAGTGACCACCTGGCTTTGCTTGAGCCGATCCCATAGCTCGGGCCACTGCTCGCGGGGTATCTCCCTGGTCACATCCATGACGGTTTTGCGTTTGAGTTCGCCTCGGGTGTAGCCGAGCATTCGGGCGGCGGTCAGGTTGGCGTACACGATACGCCCGGAGGGCCGGATGCGCAGCACTCCCATGGCGGCGTTGTCCACGGCGAACTGGGTCAGCCGCAGCTCTTCCTCGGCCTGGAGCCGGTGGGTGATGTCCGTGCCGTAGGAGATGGTGGCCAGCCCGTCTTCGCCATCGCCAGTGACCGAATTGCGCCAGAGGATCTGCCTGGTGTCTCCCCCCTTGGTCAAAAGGGGGCTCTCAAAAGTGTCGGCCGTGCTGCGCACCCCTTCATTGACCAGCCGCGAGAACTCGTCCCAGACAAAGGGGAAGCGCTCGCGGGGCACCACGATGTCGAACCAGTTGCGGCCCAGGAGTTCCTCGCGGGGGTAGCCGGTGATGGCCTCTCCGGCGCGGTTGAAGAGGCGCACATGCCCTGCGTAGTCGAGTCCCACGATGATGATGTCTGCGGATTCTATGATCCGCCGGGAGCCCTCAAGGGCGCGGCGGTGTTCTGCCTCGGCCCGCTTGCGGCGCTCTATTTCGCGGGCCAGGCGGCGGTTCCAGAGGAAGAAAAGCGTCAGCAGAAAGACCGCGCCTGCCGTTACCATTCCCACCATGCGCCAGACCTGGGGACGCTCCACCCACCGGCTGTCGCGCAGCACGGTCCAGTAGTCGCGGATGCCCTCGCGCTCTTCCTTGGAGATGGAGGCCAGGGCGCGGTTGACCAGAACAAGCAGTTCTGGCCAGTCCTTGCGTATCCCCATGGAGACTCGCGAGGAATACTCGGTGATGGCTGCGATGCGGATGCTGGCGATGCCCCGCTCTCTGGCGAGGTGGGTGATGGTCGCCTCGCCCGCCACAAAGGCGGCGGCCCGGCCCGAGAGCAGGGCGCTTAGTCCCTCCTCCGCGTTGGCCACGGTCACGAGCCGGATGGCCGGGTGGTCTCCGGGGATGCGCCGATGGGGAATGTGGCCGTCCTCCACGGCCACAGCCTCCCCGGCCAGGTCGTCGAGCCCGGCGATCATGGGGTACTCGGTGCGGGTGGCGATGACGATGGGCAGGAGCAGGTAGGGCTCGGAAAGGAGCAGGTCGTCGGCGAACACGGGATCGGCCGGCAGTGCGCCCATCATGTCCACCTCGCGGGCCTTGGCCAGCTCCCACAGGGCCGAGAGGCTTGAGGCGCGTATCCGCCGCGGCTTGAGGCCCAGCTTGCGGGTGACGATGTCCACATAGGCGGGGGCCATGCCCTGGATGGCCCCGTCGCGGCCCCGGAAGACGATGGGCGGCGACCCCACCCACATGCCAAGGCGCAGATCCGCATGGGCGTCGAGCCATGCCCTTTCTTCGGTCGTGATATAGAAGGTTCCCGGCGGCGGGGCAGGCTGGTCGTTTTGGGCCGTGGCCGACCGGCAGGCCATGGCAAGGGCCAGGGTCAGCAGGGCCAAGGCGAGTCCCAGGTGGCGGCAACGGCTCGTCATGCGCAATCCCGGAGCAACGATTTCAGGGCGTGACTCGACAACAGGGCCAATGACGCCCGGCAAAGGGGCCGGAATCACTTCATATCGCATTTCGAGCCAGACGACAAACAGGGAGTCGCGTTGCCGTGAAAAAACCAGACGGACACGGGTATCGCGTGGAGAGGCGAGGGAATGGCCCTGTCTGCCTCGTGATCCTGTGAATAAGGCATCCCTCCGGCGACTTTTTTCGCCGGGCAGGGAAATCGGATTTACCTTCGTTTTTTTTTGGTCTATTGGGGCTTGGGAGCGGTCTGTCCAACCATTTTTCAAGCAAGAGAGCGTTGCATGCGAATTTCCGATCGCCTGGAGAGAATCAAGCCTTCGGCCACCCTGGCCGTCAACGCCAGGGCGCAGGCACTCAAGGCCCAGGGCCGAGAGATTATCAGCCTGGCCGTGGGTCAGCCCGATTTCGGCACGCCCGCCCATGTCTGCGAGGCGGCCAAGGCGGCCCTGGACGAGGGGTTCACCCGCTATACGCCCGTGCCGGGCATACCCGAGCTGCGCGAGGCCGTGGCCGGGTACTACGGCCGGTTCTACGGCGCTTCGGCCTCGGCCGACAACGCCATCGTCAGCAACGGCGGCAAGCAGGTGCTCTACAATTTGCTCATGGCCCTGCTCAACCCCGGCGACGAGGTGCTCATCCCGGCGCCCTACTGGGTCAGCTATCCGGCCATGGTCCAGCTTGCGGACGGGGTGTCCGTGTTCGTGTCCACCACGGCGGAACAGGACTACCTCGTGACCCCGGACGCCCTGGAGGCGGCGCGAACCGCAAGGACCCGCGTTCTCCTTCTCAACTCGCCCTCCAACCCCACGGGCTGCTGCTACACACAGGCCCGGCTCGACGAGATCGCTGCCTGGGCGCGGTCCAGGGGCGTGTTTGTCATTTCCGACGAGGTGTATGACAGGCTGGTCTATGCTCCGGCCGAGCCCGCCTCCCTGTCCAAGGCATGGGAGGCGCACCCGGAAACCATCGCCATCGTGGGCGCCCTCTCCAAGTCCTTTTGCATGACCGGATGGCGGGTGGGCTACGCCCTGGCTCACGAAACCCTGGTCAAGGCCATGTCCAAAATCCAGGGCCAATCCACCTCCAACGTCAATTCCATCGCCCAGAAAGCGGCCCTGACGGCCCTGAACGGCTCCTGGGACATCGTGGACGAAATGAAGCGTTCCTTTGTGCGCCGCCGCGACATCGCCCATGCGATCATCACCGGCTGGGGGGCGCAGTGTCCCAAGCCCGACGGGGCTTTCTATCTTTTTCCGGTGCTTGATCAGTTTTACACCCCGGATGCGCCGGACTCGGCCGCCATGTGCAGCAAGCTGCTCGACGAGGCGGGCGTGGCCCTGGTGCCCGGCTCCGCCTTTGGCGACGACAAGTGCATCCGTTTCTCCTACGCCGTGGACGACGACACCCTGCGTACCGCCCTGGAGCGCGTGGGCAAGGTACTCACCGGCAGGTAGCCGCTCACCCGCACCGCAAAGAAACGGGCCTGTCGGAATGATTCCGGCAGGCCCGCCTGTCATCGGTCTTGGCGGCAACGCAGCAGGTCGCCGTTGTGTATCGCTTGCTAGCCCCGGGTCACGAGGCCGTAGTTCTTCTTGCCCTTGCGGACGATGAGGAGTTCGCCGCCGATGAAGTCGGCTTCGACCACGCTCTGGTCCCCTTCCACGCGCTCGCCGTTGATGTAGACGCCGCCGCCCTGAATGTCCTTGCGGGCCTGGCCCTTGGAAGTGACCAGCTTGAGGTCCAGAAGGATTTGGGGCAGATCGGGCACGTCTCCTGGGGCGTAGTGGCAGTGGGGCGCTGTCTCCAGCGCGGCGCGCAGGGTTCCCGGGTCCACGCCCTTGAGGGTGCCCTCGCCGAACAGGGCTTCGGTGGCGGCCATGACCCGGTCCAGTTCGGGCTGGCCGTGGACCATGCGCGTGACCTCCTCGGCCAGTCGTTTTTGTGCCGGGCGCAGGTGCGGGGTTTCGGTCTGCTCCTGCTCCAGGGCGTCGATCTCCTCCTGACTCAGGAAGGTGAAGAGCTTGAGGAACCGGACCACGTCGCGGTCATCGGTATTGATGAAGAACTGGTAGAAGGCGTAGGGCGGTGTCAGATCCGGGCTGAGGTAGATGGCACCTTTTTCGCTCTTGCCGAATTTTTTCCCCGAGGCCGTGGTGATCAGCGGGAAGGTCAGGGCGTAGACCTCTTCCTGTGCGCCCTCTTCCTGGGCGCACTTCTTTCGCACCAGCTCGCAGCCCGCGGTGATGTTGCCCCACTGGTCGCCTCCGCCGATCTGCAGACGGCAGCCCTTGGTCTTGAAGAGGTGGTAGTAGTCGTACCCCTGGAGAACCATGTAGCTGAACTCGGTGTAGGAGATGCCCACGTCCTCGCGGTCGAGGCGGCCCTTGACCGACTCTTTCTGGAGCATCCAGTTGATGGTGAAGTAGCGGCCCACGTCGCGCAGCAACTCGATGGTGGTCAGATCCTTGGTCCAGATGTAGTTGTTGGCGATTTCCGGGCGCTCGCCGGTATTGCGCTCGAAGAAGCGACGCACCTGGGCCTTGATCTTTTCGGAGCGGGCGTCCACATCCTCCTGGCGGGACAGCTCGCGCTCCTTGTCCTTGCCAGACGGGTCGCCGATGAGGCCAGTGGCTCCGCCAAGCAGAAAGATGGGGCTGTGTCCGGCACGCTTCATTCGCGCAAGACAGAGCAGCGGCACGAGGTTGCCGATGTGCAGGCTTTCGGCCGTGGGGTCGAACCCGCAGTACATGGCCGCCCCGGGCTTGGCCAGGTAGGAACGCACCTTGTCTTCGTCAGAGACCTGATTGACCAGTCCGCGCCACTTCAGTTCGTCGTAGATGTTCATCGAATCCTCATTGTTTCCGTGCGAATATATCTTTCCATGGCCGCATCCGCGCGGTCCTTTCCTCCCGGCTCCCGGCGAACGTACCGCCTGGCCGGAGGTATCATCTAAGTCAAAAATCGCGCCGTGTAAAATACCTTTGGGCAGGGTCCGGGGCAAGCACATCCGGCAATCGCAGGACCGGAGAGCGCTTGCCCCAAACCGCTGTCCCCTCCTTTCCCCAAACATTTTGGCGGGCGCTTCGCGCAGGGATGGAAGGCAGGGGGAAATCGGAGGTTATTGGCAAACGCAAGCCCGGGGTAAAGGCTCAACCGATTTTCTGGAAGACGGTGGGCGCGATCTGGCGCAAGGGCAGACGCATGCCCGAGAGACTCTCGGAATGTCCGATGAAGAGGTATCCGCCGGGCTTGAGGTGGTTGCAGAATTTGTTGAAGAGCACCACCTGGGTGTCGCGGTCGAAGTAGATGACCACATTGCGGCAGAAGATGATGTCCTGGGGCTCCTGGATGCGGAAGTCCTCCATGAAGTTGAGCTGCTGGAAGCTGACCTTGGACCGCAGGGGGGCATCAATCTTGAAAAGGGGCTTGGTCTTGCTTTTGAGCAGATACCGTTTGCGCATGGTCTGCGGTATCTCTTCAACTTTTTCCATGGGATAGACGGCACGCATGGCCTTTTGCAGTATTTCTCGGGAGATGTCAGTGGCCAGGATGGCGAAGTCAAAGCCCTGGGCCCGGTTCGTGAACTCGGACAGGAGCATGGCCAGGGTGTAGGGTTCTTCGCCGCTCGAGCAGCCTGCGCTCCACAGCCGCAGCGGCATCCCCCGGCCGATGCCCCGACCCCACAGCTCGGGCAGGACCATGGTGTTCATGATTTCCCAGTGCTTGGGCTCGCGGAAGAAATGTGTGGTGTTGGTGGTGACCACATCCACCAGGTGGGAGCGCTCGCGCTCCCGGCCCTCTTCGGAAAAGACGTAGTCGCAGTATTCCTTGTAGGAGCGCATGCCCAGGGCGCGCAGTCTCTTCTGGAACCTCGACTGGAGCAGCACCTTCTTGGTGGGCGGCATCTTGATGCCGAATTCGGATTGGATGAGTTCGCTGAACCGCCGGAACTCGCCATCGCCCATCTCGGCGCGGAACAGGTTCATGGTGTTGGCCATGGTCCTGTCCAACGCTTCCCTGTCGAGGCCTTGGTTCCCGCCTGCGGCGAGTCTGGTGTCCTTGTTCATGGGCTGGCTCCAGGGGACGGGGCTGGCGCCCTTGGTCCGTCCGCCATCATGATCACAAAAAACATTCAAGGGACATGATAAATCCGCAGGCGCGGCGCGTGGTCAAAGGGACGCGGCCCGGTCCCCGGCAGGGGGCCGGGCCGCCATCAAGCCTATTTCGCGTAGCCCACGGCACGCTTTTCGCGAATGACCGTGACCCGGATCTGGCCGGGGTAGGTCATGTTGTTCTCGATCTTTTCGGCGATGTCCTTGCACAGGACATAGGTGCTCTCATCGCCGACGCGCTCGGAATCGACCATGACGCGGATTTCGCGGCCCGCCTGGATGGCATAGGCCTTGGACACGCCGTCAAAGCTGGTGGCCAACCCTTCAAGCTCCTCAAGGCGCTTGACGTAGTTCTCGAGCAGCTCCTTGCGGGCGCCGGGCCGGGCACCCGAGAGGGAGTCCGCGGCCTGGACCAGGTTGGCCAGGATGGACATGGGCGGCACATCCTCGTGGTGGGCGGCGATGGCGTGGACTATTTCCTTGGACTCGCCGTGCTTTTTGGCCAGATCCGCTCCGATGACGGCGTGGGGGCCTTCCACCTCGTGGTCCACGGCCTTGCCCAGGTCGTGCAGCAGACCGGCCCGTTTGGCCTCTTTTTCGTTGAGGCCCAGCTCCGCGGCCATGACGCCGCACAGGAAGGCGACTTCCATGGAGTGCTGCAGCACGTTTTGGGAGAAGCTGGTGCGGTAGTGCAGGCGGCCGAGCAGATTGACCAGCTCGGGATGAATGCCGTGCACACCCACGTCAAAGGTGGCCTGTTCGCCTATCTCCTTGAGTTTGGCGTCCATTTCGCCCTCGACCTTCTTGACCACCTCCTCGATGCGGGCGGGGTGGATGCGGCCGTCGTGGATGAGTCGCTCAAGGGCCAGCTTGGCCACCTCGCGCTTGAGGGGGCTGAAGGCGGAGAGCACCACGGTCTCGGGCGTGTCGTCAATGATCAGGTCCACGCCAGTGGCCGCTTCAAGGGCGCGGATGTTGCGTCCCTCGCGGCCGATGATGCGGCCCTTCATATCCTCCGAGGGCAGGGTCACGGCCGTAACGGTCTGCTCGCCTGCGTAGTCGCCCGCGTAGCGCTGCAGGGCCAGGGAGAGGATCTCGCGAGCCTTCTTGGCCGCGTTCTCCTTGGCCTCCATCTCGATGGTGCGGACCATTCTGGCGGCTTCGTGGCGTGTGCGCGACTCGATCTCGGCCAGGAGCTTTTCACGGGCCTCCTCGGCGGTCAGGCCGGAGATTTCCTGGAGTCTGCGCTCATGCTCGTCGGCCTTGCGCTCAAGGTCTTCCTCCAGGTCGGCCAGCTGTTTTTCCTGCTTGATGAGGTGTTTTTCCAGCTCCACCACCTGGGCTTCCTTGTCAGCCACCTTCTCCCGTTTGGCGTCAAGCCGTTCTTCCTTGCTTTGAAGCCGCTTCTGCTCTTCCTTGAGCTGGGTTTCGCGGTCCTTGAACTCGCGCTCCAGCTCCTTTTTCTGGTTGAATATCTCGTCCTGGGCCTGGAGCCTCGACTCCTTTTTCAGGGCCTCGCTTTCCTTTCTGGCCTCCTCGACGATGCGTTCGGCCAGCCCCCGCGAATCGGACACCTGTTTATCGGATATGTATCTGTGCAGAAGGAAACCGACCCCCAGGCCGACGCACGTTCCGGCGCCGATCATGGCGATTTCAATGAACATGGGGATTTCTCCTTGTGGTATGTTGACAGACTTTGGGCGGTCTGTTGACGCCAACGAAGCGCTTGTGGCCACGGGGCGGCCGTGGAAGGAGGTGCCTTGGGCACGTTGGGAGAGGAAGTGGAAGGGATAGGCCCCGGAGAGTGACGCCGCAGCGTCACACCGCGAGGAGCCCCGGGAGGCCGTGTCGCCAGTTGGTTTTGAACCTGGCTGGTCCAGGTGGGCATGACTCGCGCACCTTCAGGCTTCCCGGTCCTGCCGGGCCTGCACACCAGTCCGCTGGAGTCGTCGCCCTTTTCAAGAGCATTGGCTCAAAAACGCTCCTGGCAATCACCAACATCCCAGGGTATTTTTCTGCCCGCCCCGGTTCCGGCCCTATGATCGGCCCGGATTATTCCGGGGTTTTTTCCAAAATCTCTCCGATTTTCTCTTCCAGCCGCGCCAGCTTGTCCTCGCCGACCAGATAGTCGTCGGCCAGACTCAGGAGCAGGAAGGTCAGCGCCTTTTCCTTGCTGAGATCACCCGCTCCCGCTATCAGATCGTTATATCGTTTCTCCAACAAGGCCCGCGCAGCTTCAATCCGGTCGCTTTCCGCATCCGTCTTGAAGGATATCTCGAGGCCGAACAGGGTCAACGTGTAGCGTGGCATCGTCTGTCGCTGTTAATCCAGCTCGCTTTTGATCTTCTCCAAAAGCGTATCGATGCGAGATTCGATGTCGCGCCGCGTCTGCCGCTCAGCCTCGACCTCCTCCCTCAAGCGCTGGTTTTCTTCCCTCAACTCACTAATTTTGTTGAGCAACCTGTTGAATCGCTCTTCAAGCTGGACTATAAGTTCCATTTCGCCTGTCTATCCCTTTAGCCCGGACAAATCAAGACTTCTTAAGACGGCGCGAAATATTCATCTGTTTGGCCCGGGCAATGGCCCCGCCCTCGTCGGGCACATCCTTGGTGATGGTGGACCCGGCCCCGACCAGGGCGTCGCGGCCCACGGTGACTGGCGCCACCAGGGCCGTGTTGCTGCCGATGAAGGCGCCGGGACCGATGACCGTGGTGAACTTGTTTTTGCCGTCGTAGTTGCAGGTGATGGTCCCGGCCCCGATGTTGGCTCCCGGCCCGACCTCGGCGTCGCCGAGGTAGGTCAGATGGCTGGCCTTGGCCCCTTCGCCCAGGATGGATTTTTTCACCTCGACAAAGTTGCCGACCTTGGACCCCGCGCCCAGCACGGTGCCGGGCCTGAGCCGGGCAAAGGGTCCGACCACGGCATCCCGGCCGACTTCCGCGCTTTCGATGTGGCAGAATTCGCGCACCACGGAGCCTGCGGCGAAGGCCGAATCCGTGATGTGGGTGTATGACCCGAGCCGCGCTCCGGCCGCCACTTTGGATGCGCCGTAGATTTCGCAGTGCCCGAAGATTTCGGCCCCCGGGTCGATGACCACTCCGGGGCCGATGATGACTGTTTCCGGGTTGTGGACGAGGACGCCGGCGTCAATGTGCGCCTCCACGATGCGCCGCCGCATGGCGGCCTCGGCATGGATCAGCTCGCGTGGGCTGTTGATGCCCATCAGGCTGACATCATCGCCGCACTGGACGCCCTCGACGGCCAGCCCGTGATCCACGGCCAGGCCCACAAGGTCGGTGATGTAGTATTCGCCGCTATTGTTCCTGTTGCCAAGCCGGTCGAGCAGGGGGCCGACGCTGGCGACCCGGAGCAGATAGATGCCCGCATTGACCTCGCCAGTGGCCGGTCCGTGCTGGGCCACGGAGAAGTCCCTGGCCTCCACGATGGCGGACACCCGGCGGTCTTCGTCTCGCACCACACGGCCGAATCCGGCCGGGTCACGAGGGGTGATGGTCATGAAGGCGATGTCGCAGCAGCCCGTCTGGTCCAGCAGCCGGTCCAGGGCCTCTGGAGAGACCAGTGGCGTGTCGCCGTTGATGACCAGACAGTAGTCGGCCCCGGCAGAAACGATGGCGCTCCATGCCACCTGCAGGGCGTGGCCGGTGCCTAGCTGCTCCTCCTGAAGAACAAAGCGCTCTGACATATCGGGAAAGGCGTCAGCCACCAGCCCGGCGCCGTGGCCCACCACGGTGAACGGCTGGCTGCCGAACCGTGGAGCCAGGGCGTTGTAGACGTGGCGGAGCATGGGCTCGCCAAGAATGGTCTGGAGGACCTTGGGTTTGTCCGAATACATGCGGGTGCCCTTTCCCGCGGCCAGGATCAGGGCGGCGATGGTCGGTCTTGGCATACTCTCTCCCTGCGCGACCGGGCGCATACGCCCGGTGTTTTGGGCTCATTACCCCCTTGGCGGGGAAAGGACAACCGTCAAATGGCCTGTTGGCGAGCCCTTGGCGAGTTGCGCTGCCTTTGCGCCGCCGCTCACGGCAGCCAGAGTTGGCACCATCAGGGTGAGCCGTCCTGAAATAGGTTGACACCCAGAGGACCTATTTCAGGACGGGACACAGGACGGGACAGGGCAACGAAAAAGGGCAGGCTCGAAAGCCCGCCCTTTGTGTATCAGGGTGATGGGTCG
Source organism: Pseudodesulfovibrio alkaliphilus (assembly GCF_009729555.1). Classification (NCBI taxonomy): domain Bacteria; kingdom Pseudomonadati; phylum Thermodesulfobacteriota; class Desulfovibrionia; order Desulfovibrionales; family Desulfovibrionaceae; genus Pseudodesulfovibrio; species Pseudodesulfovibrio alkaliphilus. Next base: position 58,306 of record NZ_WODC01000004.1, on the reverse strand, counting down.
GATCGGTTAGCAGGTGCCTGCGGACTTGCCGGAGCGCTGGCACGACATGCGGGCGATGGCCCTGCGCAGCGCGGCCTGGTTGCGGGCGGCGTCGATCTTCTCCTTGGCCTGGGCGGTGCGCGCCTCGGCGCGTTCGCGGGCCTTCTGGGCGCGTTCAATGTCGATCTCGGTGGCCTTTTCGGCAACTTCGGCGAGCACTGTCACCTTGTTGTTGCTGACCTCGGCGAATCCGCCCGAGATGAAGACATAGTACGCCTTGCCTTCCTGTTTGTAATGCAGATTGCCGATCCCCAGGGCGGAGAGGAAGGGAACGTGGCTCGGCAGCACACCGAACTCGCCGAGGATGCCGGGGGCACCCACGTATTCCACGTTCTCGGAAAGCACCTTCCGGTCGGGAGTGACAATCTCAAGCTTCAGAGTATTGGCCATGAAGTACCTCGCTTACTGCTTGGCTTTTTCGATGGCTTCCTCGATTCCGCCGCACATGTAGAAGGCCTGCTCGGGCAGGTCGTCGTACTTGCCGTCGAGAATGTCACGGAAGGCCTTCACAGTGTCTTCGGTCTTGACGTACTTGCCCGCAACCCCTGTGAAGACTTCGGCAACGTGGAACGGCTGGGACAGGAAGCGCTGGATGCGCCGGGCGCGCGCAACAGTCGTCTTGTCGTCATCGCCGAGCTCGTCCATGCCGAGAATGGCGATGATGTCCTGGAGTTCCTTGTACTTCTGCAACACCGCCTGCACCTCGCGGGCCGTGGCGTAGTGCTCGACGCCGAGAACATCCGGGGAAAGGATGCGGGACGTGGAGTCCAGCGGGTCCACCGCAGGGTAGATGCCGAGCTCGGCGATCTGGCGGGAGAGGACCAGCGTACCGTCAAGGTGCGAGAAGGTCGTGGCCGGAGCGGGGTCGGTCAAGTCGTCGGCAGGCACGTACACGGCCTGGACCGAGGTGATGGAACCCTTGTTGGTGGAGGTGATGCGCTCCTGCAGGCCACCGAGGTCGGTGCCCAGGGTGGGCTGGTAGCCCACGGCCGAAGGCATGCGGCCGAGCAGCGCGGACACCTCTGCGCCAGCCTGGGTGAAGCGGAAGATGTTGTCAACGAAGAGGAGCACGTCCTGGCCTTCCTCGTCGCGGAAGTACTCGGCGCAGGTCAGGGCGGTCAGGGCGACGCGGGCGCGGGCTCCCGGAGGCTCGTTCATCTGGCCGTAGACCAGGGCGGCTTTCTCCAGAACGCCAGCGTCCTTCATCTCGTGATAAAGGTCGTTGCCCTCGCGGGTGCGTTCGCCAACACCGGCAAACACGGAGATGCCGCCGTGCTGCTTGGCGATGTTGTTGATCATTTCCATGAGAATAACGGTCTTGCCGACGCCTGCGCCGCCGAAGAGGCCCATCTTGCCGCCCTTGGGGAAGGGGATGAGCAGGTCAACGACCTTGATGCCGGTCTCGAGCAGCTCGACCTTGGTGGACTGCTCGGTGAAGGAAGGGGCGGGGCGGTGAATGGGCAGCCGCTTGTCGCAGGGAACCGGGCCCATTTCATCGGCGGGTTCGCCAACCACGTTCATGATCCGGCCCAGGGAGCCCTTGCCGACCGGGACCGAAATGGGCTGGCCAAGGTCAAGCGCGCTCATGCCGCGGACCAATCCTTCGGTGGCGTCCATGGCGATGGTGCGGACGACGTTGTTGCCCAGGTGCTGCGCGACTTCGCAGATCAGCACGGGGGCGTCGATGTTGTTGGGGTTTTTGATCTCCAACGCGGACAGAATGTTGGGAAGATTCCCATCGGCAAATTCGACGTCGACAACGGCGCCGATTACCTGTGCAATTTTTCCAGTATTAGCCATTTTCATAGCCCCCTTTTATCCTTTCAGCGCTTCAGCGCCGCCGACAATGTCCATAAGATCGCTGGTGATGGCAGCCTGCCTGGTCTTGTTGTACAACAAGGTCAGGGACTGGGTCAGGTCGTCGCAGGCGCGGGTGGCGTTATCCATCGCGGCCATGCGGGCGGCATGCTCGGACGCGGAGGTGTCGAGCAGACCGCGGTAGACCTGGACCTTGATGAACCGAGGCAGCAGCTCGGCCAGCAGGCCTTCAACAGACGGTTCGTAGAGATAGTCACCGGAGCCGCCGGAAGCGGGCTCGGCCTCGCTGGCCTGGGTGGCCATGGGCAGCACGCACAGGTCCACGGGCACCTGCTTGGCCATGCTCTGGAACTCTCCGTACACGATGTGCACCTCGTCCAGCTCCCCGGAAATATAGCCGGAGATGAGTTCGTTGCCGACGCTGGCGGCCAGGGTGAAGTCGAACTTGCTCATGGCGTCAGGCTCGGCCCGGACAATGTCTATCTCCAGTTTCCTGAAGGCATCGCGGCCCTTCTTGCCGATGCAGTACGCCTTGACGGTCTTCCCTTCGGCGGCCTTGGCCGCAGCCAGCTTCTTGGCGGTGCTTATGATGTTTGTGTTGAATGCGCCGCACAGGCCGCGATCAGAGGTGACGACCATGATGCCCACGGTCTTTACCTCGTCCCGGACCTCCAGCAGCGGATGTACCGATTCGTCGGCGCCGGCAGCCAAGTCACCGAGCATCTCGTAAAACTTGTTCGCATACGGGCGGAACCGCTCGATGCGGTCCTGCGCGTTGCGCAGTTTTGCCGAGGCCACCATGTTCATGGCCTTGGTGATCTGCTTGGTTTTCTTGACGCCAACTATTTGATTTTGGACGTCTCTTAACGAAGCCATTGGCTACCCCTTGATTAAGCGCTGAAACCTTTCTTGAACTCTTCAATGGCGGCCTTGAGGGATGCCTCAAGGTCGGCGTCCAGCGCCTGCTTCTGCACGATGGCGTCCAGAACGGCGGACTTGGCGTTGCGCATGAATTCAAGGAACTCGGCCTCGAACTTCGGGACGGCCTCGACCGGAACATCGTCAACAAAGCCGCGGGTCCCGGCGTAGAGCACGGCGACCTGCTCCTCGACCTTGAGGGGCTTGTACTGCGGCTGCTTGAGCAGCTCGACCATGCGAGCGCCGCGGTTGAGCTTGGCCTGGGTGGCCTTGTCCAGGTCGGAACCGAAGCTGGCGAATGCGGCCAACTCGCGGTACTGGGCCAGGTCCAGGCGCAGTGTGCCCGCCACCTGCTTCATGGCCTTGATCTGGGCGGCGCCGCCGACTCGCGAGACGGAGAGGCCGACGTTGATGGCCGGCCGGACGCCTGCGAGGAAGAGGTTGGGCTCAAGGTAGATCTGGCCGTCGGTGATGGAGATGACGTTGGTCGGGATGTACGCGGACACGTCGCCGGCCTGGGTCTCGATCACGGGCAGGGCGGTCAGGGAGCCGGCGCCCAGGGAGTCGTTGACCTTGCAGGCGCGTTCCAGCAGCCGGGAGTGGAGATAGAAAACGTCGCCGGGGTATGCCTCGCGTCCCGGAGGGCGGCGGAGCAGGAGCGACATCTGGCGGTAGGCGGTGGCCTGCTTGGAAAGATCGTCGTACACGATCAGGGCGTGCTTGCCGTTGTCGCGGTAGAACTCGGCCATGGTCGCGCCGGTGTAGGCGGCGATGAACTGCAGCGGGGCGGGCTCGGAAGCCGTGGCGGAGACGATGGTGGTGTACTCCATGGCTCCGTGCTGGCGCAGGACATCGGCCACCAGGGCGACCGACGCCTTCTTCTGGCCGATGGCCACATAGAAGCAATGTACGTCTGTGTTCTTCTGGGCCAGGATGGCGTCCACGCCAACAGCGGTCTTGCCCACCTGACGGTCGCCGATGATCAGCTCGCGCTGGCCGCGGCCAACCGGGGTCATGGCGTCGATGGCCTTCAGGCCGGTGTAGCACGGCTCATGCACGGACTTACGCGCGATGATGCCGGGGGCCTTCATTTCGACCGGACGGGTCTCGGTGGTGTCGATGGGGCCCATGCCGTCGATGGGCTGGCCCAGGGGGTTGACCACGCGGCCCATGACGGCGTCGCCGACGGGCACGGAGTAGATGGTGCCGGTGCGCTTGACCGGATCGCCTTCCTTGACGCCCGTGTCATCGCCCAGCAGGGCGACACCGACGTTGTCTTCTTCAAGGTTGAGCACCATGCCCATCAGGCCGCCCGGGAATTCCAGCAGCTCCATGGCCATGACGTTCTCGACGCCGTGCACGCGAGCGATACCGTCGCCGACATAGAGGACGGTGCCGGTCTCGCTCATTTCAACACGAGACTCATAGTTCTGAATCTGGTCCTGAATGATTTTGCTGATTTCTTCTGCTTTGATCTGCATTGCCCTACACACCCCTTTTAATATTTTCCTTCAAAATCTGCAGCTGAGCCTTGAGGCTTGCGTCCATGACCTTGTCCCCGATCTTGAGGACGATACCGCCGAGGATGGCCTTGTCGGCCAGGAAGGTCAGTTCGAGCTTCTTGCCGCATTGCTCTTCAAGGCGGGCCTTGATCTGCGCCTTCCTCTCCTCGTCCATATCGCTCACGGTGATGAGCTCACCTGTGAGAACGCCGGTCACGGCGTCCATCATCACCTTGTAATCGGAAGCGATGGCGGGAAGCATCTCGGCCCGGCCCTTGTCGGCCAGCAGGTCGCAGAAGTTTCGGACCATCGGATCCATTGATGCCTTTTCAACCATCTTGTTGAGAACGCTCTTCTTCTCCTCCGCGCTGAAGGAGGGATTCTTGAAGAAGGAGAGGGCCTGGGGAGCGGCCAGTATGGAGTCTGCCAGCTCCGACAACTGCTTGCCGTATGCCTTCTGTTCCGCCTCGCCCTTGGCGGCGCCGATCGTGAACAGGGCCTTGGCGTAGCGGCGGGATACTACGTTACCGGTCAATTGAGCACCACCTTTGTTAAGTAGTCATCCACGAGTTTCTCGTGGTCTTTCGCGCTGAGTTTCTCGGAGACGATCTTCTCGGCGGCGGCCATGACCATTTCGGCCATTTCGGCGCGGATGGTGTCCACGGCGGCCTGGGCCTCGTTGGCCGCGGTGCGCTTGGCTTGTTCCTTCAGCGCTTCCGCGTCCTTGTGGGCCTTCTCAATGATGGCGGCCTTGATGGCCTCGCCCTGTGCACGGGCCTCGGTAAGGATGGCTTCCTTCTCCTGAGCCATGTTGGCGATTCCCGCCTCCACTTCTTTGAGCTTTTTCTCCGCCTCGGCCTGACGGCTCTGCAGATCGTCAAGCTCCTGCTTGATCTGGTCGCGGCGTCCGACGAAGAAGCCCTTGATCTTGGCTCCGGCGAACTTGTAGAGCAGCCACGCAAAGATGATCAGGTTGCCTATGCGCCACGCATAGTCCTTCACGTTTTCCGTTGTGAACAGCGCGTGGTCGTCCCCGGCGGCAAGGGCGACCGAGGCCACTGCCAGTGCGGTCAAGAGAACCGCGAAAAACACATACACCCGTTTCAAGATGAAACCCTCCTTGCCTTGACTAAGCCTGACCAAGGATCTTGCCCGTGGCTTGTTCGGCGAATTTGTTCACGTCCTTGGTCAACTGTTCCATGGCGCCCTTCACCTGGGTCTTGATCTCTGCGCGGGCGGCCTGGATGGTTCCGGCGGCCTCGGCTCCGGCCTCGGACATGAGCGCCTGCTCCGTGGCGGTCGCGTCCAGTTTCATGGACGAGCGGATCTCGTTGGCCTCCTTGCGAGCGGCCGCAAGCTGGCTCTCGTAGTCCTCCAGCTTCTTGCCTGCATTGCTGTTGAAGGCGTCGATCTTCTCCATCTGGTCGTCCATCAAGCCCTTGCGTTTGCTGATGATTTCCCTAATGGGCTTGATCAGCAGAACATTCAGGACAAAGATCGTGACAAGAAAGTTCACGCCTTGGATGAAGATTGTTTTGTCAGGTATAACCATGCCGTATGCCCCCCGAGAGGTTGTGAATTTTAGCGCAAAGTCACTGCGGATTACCCAATTTCAGCGCCTGTGTCAAAGGCTTTTTGGCTTTTGGAGCGGTGGTCGGGAGTCCGTCTGAGCCTGCGCCGCCCTAGTCGTTATCAATAGCAGGCGTGTCGGACGGGAGGTTTGGCGTCGCGGTGTCGAGGCTGCCCATGACAAGCTGGCCTTCAAGCACCGCGCCCTCCTCAACCACCAGCACTGGTGTGCGGATGTTCCCAAGCAGGTTGGCCGTCTTGTGCAGGACGACCTTGTTGGCCGCATCGACCTCGCCCAGGAGCTTGCCCGAGAGGACCAGCTGTCCCACGCGGATCTGCCCTTCCACCACAGCCTCCTGTCCCACCACCAGGGTTCCGTCGGAGACGACCTCTCCCTTGAAGTTGCCGTCTATGCGTACGGCTCCCTGGAAGTTGAGCTTTCCCTGGTAGTTGGTTCCTGCGCCCAGAAAGGCGTTGATTTCGTCTCTCGCCATGAAAACGCGCTCCTCGAAAAAGAAAAGTTATACTCCGAGGCTTGCGCCATGGCGGCCCGCATCAGCTCTGCTTGAACAGAAACCGGCGCATTGACACATTTAGCACAAGCCCGACAAGACAAAAGTTCACCAGCGTTGAGCTGCCCCCGTAGCTGATGAAGGGAAGGGGGATGCCCACCACTGGCATCAGCCCGAGAACCATACCCGTGTTTATGAGGATTTGCCAGAAGAAATAGAAGAACACGCCTGCCGTCAGGTAGCTGCCGAAGAGGTCCCTGGCGTCTTTGGCGATGTTCACCATCTGATGGAGAAACAGGCAGAAGAGGGTGAGCAGAACCATGGTCCCCACAAAACCCCATTCCTCGCAGAAGACCGCCACCGCGAAGTCAGTGTGCCGCTCTGGCAGGAATCGCAGCTGCGACTGGGTGCCCTGCAGGAAACCCTTGCCCCAGAATCCGCCCGAGCCGATGGCGATCTGGGATTGGATGATGTGGTAGCCAGAGCCCAGCGGGTCGGTGGTGGGATCAAGAAAGGTCATGATGCGCCGCTTCTGGTAGTCGTGCAGGAAAAGCCACGCCAGGGGCAGCATTGAGGGAATGGCGATGAGCGCGGTCTTGAACACGCCCGGTGTGACCCCGTGATAGAGGATCATGCCGCCCAGGATGAGCACCAACGAAAGTCCCGTGCCCAGATCGGGCTGGCGGATGATCGGCCCGGCCAGCAGCAGGCCCACGCCCAGAACGTAGGCCAGCCGGACAAAACCAAGAGGCTCCCGCTCGCGCGCCAGGATGCGGGCGCCGATGATGAGCACCGCGATCTTGGCCAGCTCGCTGGGTTGGAAGTTCATGAAGCCGAGGTCGAGCCAGCGGCGGGCTCCATAGATGGTCTTGCCCGCGAAGAAGACGGCCGCCAGCAGGATCAGTGTCAGCCAGAAAAGCGGCCAGGCGATGGTCTTGAGGTGACGGTAATCGAAGAGCATGACCAGGATCATGCCGCCAAGGCCCATGGCTCCCCACACCAGTTGGCGCAGAAAGTACGGGGCCAAGCTCATGCCTTCTTCGAGCCGGTAGCCGCTGGCCGAATAGAGGTTGACGGTGCCAAGCAGGAAAAGGACCACGGCCAGCCCCAAAAGCGGCCAGTTGATGGAGAGGATCAGCCTGCGGTCAATTGGCACGGCCGCCCCCTGTTGCGTTGTGTGAGAGCAGCCGCGCTGCCCGGGATCTGGCCTTCTGGGCCTCGGGCTTTGGGGTGATCTTGCCGTAGAAGATGTAGTCGATAAGGGCCTTGACCACGGGGCCAGCCCCGGAGCTGCCGTGCAGTCCGTGCTCGATCATGGCCACGATGGCAAAGCGTCTGCCCTCCTTCTCGGCCGTGGCGGCCATCCAGGCGTGGTCGCGGAAGCGGTAGGGTATGTCGTCGTCCTTGAGGGCCTTGAGGGCGTCAGTGAGCCGCACCACCTGCGCCGTGCCGGTCTTGCCGCCCACCACCACCCCGGCGGTGCGCAGCCTGCGGCAGGTGCCCCTGTCGTCATCCACGGTGCGCACCAGGGCCCGGTAGAGCAGGTCCAGCTGTTCCTGGTTCAAGGGAACCTGTCCCTGAACCACGGGCTTGTCGTCCTTGAGCAACAGGGGCTTGAGCAGCTTGCCGCCGTTGAGGGCCGCGGCGAAAAACCGCGCCACCTGCAGCGGTGTGACCAGGGTGTACCCCTGGCCAATGGACATGTTCAGGTTGTCGCCTCCCTGCCAGCCCTCGCCGAAGCGTCTGCGCTTCCATTCGCGGGTGGGGATGTTCCCCCCCTTTTCGTGGGGCAGGTCGATGCCGGTGGGGTGGCCGAAACCGCTGGCAAAGGCGAACTCGCTCATGCGGTCCACCGTCAGCTTCTTGCCCTGCCGATAGAAATACACGTCGCAGGATTCGATCAGGGCGCGCTCCATGTTGACGTTGCCGTGGCCGCCCTTGCGCCAGCAGCGGAAAACGTGGCTGCCGAGCTGGGTGAAACCTGGGCAGTGAACCACTTCTTTGGGGTCGAGCATGCCGTAGTGCAGGCCGGCGCCAGCCACCACATGCTTGAATACCGACCCGGGCGGGTAGACCGATTGGATGACGCGGTTCTGCATGGGATGTTGAGGGTTGTCGCGCAGTTCCGCCCACTGGGCCGGGGTCAGGCCCGAGGTAAAGGCGTTGGGGTCGTAGGAGGGAGAGGTGGCCAGGGCCCAGAGCTGGCCGGTGTCCGCGTCCATGACCACCACGCCTCCGGCCTCCTCGTCGAGCCAGTCCATGGCCAGTTCCTGTAGTCCCAGGTCGATGGACAAGGAGATTTCGTGTCCTGCCCGCGGGTGTTTGAGCACGCGTTCCTGGAGCCTGCGGCCGGTGACATCCACTTCGAACTGGCTCAGTCCCTTGACCCCGCGCATGCGGTCCTCCAGCACAAGCTCAATGCCCTGTTTGCCCACATAGTCGCCCAGGGCCAGTTCGGGCCGCCGCTCCATCTCCTCTTCGTTGGCCTCGGCCACGTACCCGAGCACATGGCCCAGGAGTTTGCCGTGGCGATACTGGCGTCGGGGCCGCACCTGGATGGCCAGCCCCGGCCAGCGCAGCCTGTTGGCGTCAATGAGCGCCACCTGATCAAAGGAGAGGTCGGGCACCAGGATCAGGGGCTCAAAGCTCTTGACCCGTTTCTGGTTCTTGACGAAGAGCCCCTTGAGGTCGTCGAAGTTGCCGTCTGTCCACTGGGCCACCTGTCTGAGGGTGCCGTCCACGTCCTGGCAGTCCTCGCGGACAAGGCCCAGTGCGTAGGCGGGCTCGTTGACCGCCAGGAGGTCGCCGTTTCTGTCGCGGATCAGCCCGCGAGGGGCGAATATGGATTCCTGGCGCAGCTGGTTTTCCTTTGCCTTGCGGGCGTAGAACTCGCCGCGATGGATCTGGAGATACCACAGGCGCACGGCAAAGAGGCAGAACACCAGGAAGATGAGACCCTGGAGCAGGAGCAGTCCCGAGCGCGGGGGCTGCTGGCTGGCGTTGTCATAAAGGTTTGACATCCTGCCTCAACACCTTGGGAAAGGCTTTGCCCGCGATCACCCAGATCACGGGGAAGAATGCGGCCTGGAGAGCCCCTTCCAGAAGCAACTGGCGGTCATTCACCGTCAGTTCGGCCAGCGAGGCCAAGCCGTGGGTGATGACCGGGTGCAGTGCGCCCAGGGCCAGTCCAAGCAGGCACATGAAGACCAGAGAGCGCGCCTCGAACACGGATCGGCCGAGCAGATACAGCACCAGGAGTACGCCGTACCACGCCAACCCGTAGCCAAAGGGCAGGTTGCCCGTGCCTTCGATGATCAGCATCCAGCACAGGGCCAGCCAGAGGGTGCGCCGTCCGCCGTCTTCCTGCAGGGAGAGTACGATGCCCGGGGCGAAAAGGTCCACGCCGGGCACGAATCTGTGCAGCCAGACGGCGGCCACCGTGTAGGCGCCCCACCAGAGCAGGGCAATGAGATTATTGCCCGAGAACACCCTGTGCCTCCTCCTGTGCCGCCCCGGAGTCGTCCGGTGCCGCGGAAGCGCGGTGGAGCAGCAGAACCTCCTCGAGCCCGACCACATCCACCAGAGGGTCGGCCTCCACCGTGAGGAAGAGCGAGATGTCCGAGCGGCGCACCCGGACCACCCGGGCCACAGGCAGTCCCTTGGGAAAGATGCCGGAAAGCCCCGAGGTGAGCAGCAGTTCGCCGGGGTCGATGACCGCGTTGAGATTCATGTAGTGGACCACCAGGGGCTGGCCGTAGCCCTGGCCCGAGAGCATGCCCGGCGTCCGGTTGTTTTCGCCGATGACGGCTATGCGGCTGTTGGCGTCCGTGAGCAGCAGCACGGTGGAGGCGATGCCTCCGGTGCGCAGCACACGGCCCACGACCCCGTCCAGGCTGACCACCGGCATGTCCTTGGACACCCCGGATGCGGCGCCCCGGTCCACGGCCAGGGTGGCCAGGCTCCCGGTCGGCCCCATGCGGTGGGCTATGACCCGGGCCCCGCTGAACTCCCATTGCCCTGGAGGGGTGAATCCCAGCAGGTTTTCAAGCCGGTGGGCAGACCGCGCCTCGGCTGCGAGGAGCATGTTATGGCGCACCAGCCGGGCATTGTCGCGGACCAGCTCGTCGTTTTGCTGCTTGAGACCGACGAGGTGGATGTAGCGCTCCCAGAATCCCAATGACTTATGGTGGACCCATTGCCCCGGGCGGATAATGAGGCTTGCGATATCAAGGCCGGTGTAGCTTGAAAGGGCGTCCAGATGCCCGGTGCGCAGGTTCCACGTATACAGGCTCAGGTACACGAAGAGCCCCGCCACGATCACGATGGCGATCTTCTTGGGCTTTTTCACGCTTCCGGTTACCTAGTCTGTGGTGATGTCCTTGTACAGGTCTATGTTGTCCAGCGCCTTGCCCGAGCCCAGCACAACGGCAGTCAGGGGGTCTTCGACCACGGTGATGGGCAGCTGCGTCTCGTGCTGAAGGAGCATGTCGAGCCCCTTGAGCAGGGCGCCGCCGCCGGTCAGGACGATGCCGCGGTCCACGATGTCCGCCGCCAGCTCCGGCGGGGTCTGCTCAAGGGCGATGCGTACCCCCTGGACAATGCCCTCCACCTGCTCGCTGATGGCCTCGCGCACCTCTTCGGCCGTGATGGGCCGGTTTTGGGGGATGCCGGTTACCAGGTCGCGCCCCTTGACCTCCATGGTCGGCTCCTCGTCGCCCAGCGGGTAGGCGGAGCCGATGTGCATCTTGATCTGTTCGGCCGTGGATTCGCCGATGAGCATGTTGTACTTGCGTTTGACGTGCTGCATGATCGCCTCGTCCATCTTGTCGCCGCCGATGCGCACACTGCGGGCGTAGACGATGCCCGAGAGGGAGATGACCGCGATCTCGGTGGTGCCGCCGCCGATGTCCACGATCATGTTGGAGGTGGGTTCTGTGATGGGCAGGTTGGCCCCGATGGCCGCGGCCATGGGCTCCTCGATGAGGTAGACCTCGCGCGCGCCCGCGGACTGGGCCGACTCGCGGACGGCCCGCTTCTCCACCTGGGTGATGCCGGTGGGGACGCAGATCATGATCCTCGGGCGAACCAGGCGGCGGCTGTTGTGGACCTTGGAGATGAAGTGCCTGAGCATGGCCTCTGTCACCTCGAAGTCGGCGATGACGCCATCCTTCATGGGCCGGATGGCCACGATGTTGCCCGGGGTGCGGCCGAGCATCTTTTTGGCCTCGGAGCCGACCGCCAGCACGGCCTTGCCGCCGCGGGAGTCTTTTTTGACCGCCACCACAGAGGGCTCGGAGAGCATCACGCCCTTGCCCTTGACATAGACCAACGTGTTGGCTGTCCCCAGGTCGATGGCGAGATCATTGGAGAAAGATCCGATAATTTTGTTGAGCAGGCTTCCCATGCAACCCCCGTTCCCTTCAAATCACAGTGTGACGTATATGCTCGGAGACACTTTCCAATGACCTGGAAGTGCGCTAGCGTCTCATTTCAGCTAGGGATTCGTACCAAATGAAATCAGCCCAGGCAATACGCTGGACCCGGCTTGGCTCTTTTTTTCTCAACTTTTTCTAAAAAGCATGAAAAGATTCCACGCCCTTTCCACTCATCTGCGCCAGCTCTTCGGAGGAAGAGTCCTCAAGATTCCTCTGGATGCCGGATTTTCCTGTCCCAATCGGGACGGAACCCTTTCCGTCGACGGCTGCGTTTTCTGCAACCCCTCGGGCTCGGGTTCGGGGCTGTTGTCCCAGGGGCTCGACATTCCGGCCCAATGGGCCTTCTGGCGTTCGGTCCATGCCCGGCGGGGCGGGGTTGAGCGGTACACGGCCTACCTGCAATCCTTTTCCAACACCCACGGCCCGGTGTCGCGGCTGGCCCGGACCCTGGACGCCCTGGCGGGGCTTCCCGGGCTGGTGGCGCTTAGCATTGGAACCCGGCCCGATTGCCTGGACTCCGACAAGCTCGATCTGCTTGCCGAGCGGCGCAAGGCTCTGGGTCTGGCCGACCTGACCCTGGAGCTTGGGTTGCAGTCGGCCGACGACGCCACTCTGGCCCACGTCGGCCGGGGGCACGATGCGGCGGCCTTTGCCGATGCGGCCCGTGCGGCTGCCGGGCGTGGGCTGACCGTGGTGGCTCACGTCATGGCCGGGCTGCCCACGCCGGGGGGGCGCGAAGGGCGCGGGCATCTGGCAGCCACAGTGGACTTCGTCAATGCCTTGCCCGTGCAGGGCATCAAGTTCCATAACGTGTATGTGGCCCGTGGCACTCGGTTGGCCCGGCTCCATGCGCAGGGCGAATACGAGCCTTTGACCCGGGACGAGTATCTCGAACAGCTGGGCCACGCCCTGGAGCGCCTCGCCCCGACCACGGTGGTCCACCGGCTCAACGCCAATCCGGCCCAGGGCGAGCTGCTAGCCCCGGCCTGGGCCGGGAACATGCGCGCCCTGCACAACGCGGTGCGCGCCCATCTGGACGCGGCCGACATCCGCCAGGGCAGGCTCTGGGGTCCGGCTGCCGGGGCGTCTGCATGGTTTTCAACGGAAAGCAAAGGAGAATTGCCATGAAGGAATGCATCGTCGCAGATCCCCTGGCCCTGTCCCTGACCTGGGAAAGCGGGCGCCTTGTCCGGCTCAACGTCCACTGGGCCACTGCCGTGGCCGAGTCGCACGTCCTCTCTGACGAGGCCAGACTGCTCAAGCAGGCGCTCTTCCGCTACGTGTCCGGCCTGGATCCCGATTGGCCCGCCCTGCCTTACGACCTCTCCGGGCTGACCGGATTCCAGAGGGCCGCCCTGGAGGTCCTGGCCCGGGTGCCTCGGGGGACCATGCGCACCTACGGCGAGCTGGCCGCCGAGATGGGAAAACCACAGGCCGCCCGGGCTGTCGGGCGGGCCATGGCCACCAATCCCTTTCCTTTGATTTATCCCTGCCACCGGGTGGTGGGGGCCTCGGGCAAGCTGACAGGCTTTTCCGGCGAGGGCGGCATCAAGCTCAAGGAACGTCTGCTTCGTCTCGAGGGGGCGCTGTAGGGGGGGGGGGGAGGAAGGAATCGTCTCCGGCCCCCCACTCCCTCCTTTCCCCAAACTTTTTGGCGGCGCTTCGCGCGGGGCCGTAAATCCGGCTTGTTGACCAGCGCCCTGGTCCCTCCGAAGGGGCGGCCGGAGGCTCCCCGATGCAGCCTGCCCGGGTCAGCCCAGGTCCACCAGAGCGCCGTAGAAGAACTCGTTGAGGGGTGAATCCGGCGGGGTGGTCCACTCGGTGTGCAGCGAGGCGCCGGGGTGGGAGGCCAGAAAGGCGCGGACCAGCCCCTGATTTTCGTCCGGGTTGAGGGTGCAGGTGACGATGGCCAGGGCACCGCCCGGCCGGACCTGGGCTGCCGCGTTGTCCAGGATGGCGGTCTGGAGCCGGACCAGATCGTCGAGGTCGCGGGGCGAGCGTTTCCACTTGGTATCCGGTCTGCGCGAGAGTACGCCAAGGCCCGAGCAGGGCAGGTCGAGGAGCACGGTGCCGGGCTGTCTCGGCGGCGTGTCCGCGACCGCGTCGGCGGCAAATGTTTCCACTTCGGGCAGTTGGCGCTTCAGGGCGGCCAGCCGTCCCCGGTGGATGTCCGAGGCCAGGACCTCGATGTTCTTTTCGCGCAGGATGCGGGTCTTGCCCCCGCGTCCGGCGCAGGCGTCCCACACCGGCCCGGGCCAGCCTGAAGGATTGAGGCCTTCGATCACCTGCCGGGCGGCAAAGGATTGTCGGGCCAGGGGCGGGTCGGGCTCATCCTCCAAGGCTGTGCCCGGCGGCAGGGCAAAGCTCATCCCCTCAATGTCCAGAACCTCGGGCAGGGCGGCCAGCTCGGCAAAGAGCTCGTCCGCTTCGGGATGGCCGAAGAGGTTGATGCCCAGGGCGGGCGGATTGAGCTGGGCCTCGAGGTAGGCCCGGGCGTCCTCCTCGCCGTAGTTCCGCCGCCACAGGTCTGTGAGCCATTGCGGGCAGGAGTACCAGCGGGTGAGAAACTCCGGTCCCGAGGCGTCCTTGCGGTAGAAATCGGGATCGTGGGCGGTTTCGCCCAGTTCGGCCACCCGGCGCAGCACGGCGTTGAACAGGCCGGATAACCTTGCGTCGGGCTTGGTTTTGGCAAATTCCACGGCCCAGTCCACGCTGGCGTAGGCTGGCACCTTGTCCAGAAACACGATTTCGTAGGCGGCCACGCCCATGGCCAGCCGCATCTTGGGCGGCAGCTTGGACGGGTCCTTGAGGAACCGGGCCAGGAGGTGTTCCACGCGGCCCTTGTGGCGCAGGTAGCCGTAGGCCGTCTCGGTGGCAAGGCCCGAGTCGCGGGGATCGGTTGGCCGTACGGTCAGGGCGGTGTCCAGGGCGGCCTGGATGTCCAGGCCGGAGAGCAGACAGCGGGAGAGGGCCTCCAGGGCGATGCGCCGCGCCGGAGGCAGGGGTTTGGGTGTTCGCGGGCTCATACCCTGTTTCTTACGCGCCGCGGTCTCGGGACGCAAGAAGGGATGTGCCTTTTGGCCGTATCGGGCGGAGGTCAGGTCAAAGCTTCTCGAAGATTTCGAGGAGTTCGTCGTCAATGGCCTCGGGGTCCGGGGCGTTGAGCTGCACCAGCCTGTGGAGAAAGGTGAAGCTCAGGTCGTCCATTTCCGTGAAGGCCATGGCCGCCTCGTCGCCCTTGGTCCGCCTGATGACGCCGTCCACCACGATGCGTACTCCGGGCGACAGGGGCAGGTGCAGTTCCACGCCTGTCCCCTCTGCGCAGTCGCCGCACCCGGTGAGTAGTGCGCCCTTGAGGCTCAGGTTTCTGGTCTGCACGGGCATGACCACGTCGCCCACGGTGACGTATGCCTCGAAACCAGCCGCCACCCGCGTGTGTTTGCGTTTGTCTTCGGACATGGCTCGCTCCTTCTTGCCTCAAGCATAGCCTAAGTTCGGGTTCGATTGAACCGGGCCGCGAAAAAAATGGCCGGGACCGTCATGGTCCCGGCCCTTGTGAGCGGTGTTGCCCATTGGCGGTTAGTCGTAATCCACGGCGCTAAAGCGCATCAGGGAGTCCCAGTTGTGCAGGGCCTCGACGTAGCGGATGGTGCCGGTCTTGCCGCGCATGACCAGGGACGAGGTCTCGGCGCCGTGGCCGTGATAGGAGACGCCCTTGAGGAAGGTGCCGCCCGAGATGCCGGTGGCGGCGAAGAAGAGGTCATCGCTCTTGACCAGATCCTTGACCGTGAGCACACGGCGCACGTCCATGCCGAAGTCGGCCAGGGCGTTCTTCTCGTCCTGCTTCTGGGGGTCGAGTTTGGCGAACATCTCGCCGCCCATGATGCGGATGGCGATGGCCGAGAGCACGCCCTCCGGAGTGCCGCCGGTTCCCATCATCACGTCCACCTCGCAACGGGGGTCGATGGCCATGAGGGAGCCGGTGATGTCTCCGTCCGTGTGCAGCTGGATGCGGGCCCCTGCCTCGCGGATTTCGCTGATGAGCTTTTTGTGGCGCGGCTTGTCCAGGACAAAGACCACCAGATCGTCCACGTCCTTGTTCAGGGCCCGGGCGATGAGCTTGAGGTTGTGGCCGGTGGGGGCCTCGATGTCCACCACATCCTTGGCGTCCGAGGGAACCACGAGTTTTTGCATGTAGTAGCTCGGGCCGGGGTCGAACATGGCGCCCGAGGGGGCCACGCCAACCACCGAGATGGCGTTGGGCCGACCATAGGCGAGGAGATTGGTCCCTTCAAGCGGGTCCACGGCGATGTCCACCTTGGGGCCTTGACCCAGGCCGAGCTTTTCGCCGTTGAAGAGCATGGGCGCATCGTCCTTGGCCCCTTCGCCGATCATGACCCGCCCGTCGATCTCCAGGGTGTTGAAACACAGGCGCATGGCGTCCACCGCAGCCCGGTCGGCGGCGATCTTGTCGCCCTTGCCGAGCCAGCGGGCGCAGGCCAGGGCAGCGGCCTCGGTCACGCGGACGAGGTCCAGGGCAAGGTTTTTCTGGGGGGCTTCCATCATGTCAACTCCTCGTATTTCTCGCGGATCATTCGGGCAAAGTTCTCGGGCGTGAAGCCGTAGTTGTCGGACAGGGTCTTTCCCGGAGCCGAGGCCCCGAAGTGGTCCAGACCAAGCACCACGCCGTCGCGCCCCACGTACTTGTGCCAAAGGCCGGTGCGACCTGCCTCGGCGGCGGCCCGGGGTGTTACCTGGGGCGGCAGTACTTCATTTTTATACGATTCGGGCTGATCGTCAAACAGTTTGGCCGAAGGCATGCTGACCACGCGCACCTTGCGCTTGAAGAGCCTTGCCGTGGCCAGGGCCAGGGAGACCTCGGAACCGGAGGCGATGATGATCAGGTCTGGCTCGCCTTCGCAATCCTGGAGCACGTAGGCGCCTCTGCGCGGGCCTTCGACAATGGACGGATACTCGGCCGGGTCGAGGACAGGCAGACCCTGGCGGGTCAGGAAGAGGCACGAGGGGTGGCGCGGCTGTTTGAGCGCGATGTCGAGACAGACGGCGGTTTCGTTGGCGTCGGCCGGGCGCAGGTCGATGAGGTCGGGGATGAGCCGAAGGGAGCTGACGTGCTCGATGGGCTGGTGGGTCGGTCCGTCCTCGCCCACCCAGAAGGAGTCGTGGGTGAAGACATAGAGCACGGGCAGGTCCTGCAGCGCAGACATGCGGATGGCGTTGCGGCAGTAATCAGAGAAGGTCAGGAAGGTGGCGCCGAAGGGGAGCAGCCCGCCGTGCAGCTGCATGCCGTTCATGATGGCGGCCATGGGGAACTCGCGCACGCCGAAGGCGAGGTTGCGCGCCTTGTGGCCGTCCACGCCGAAGTCGCCGTAGGTGGTGCGGAAGGTCATGGTCTGGTTGGACGGGTCGAGGTCCGCGCTGCCGCCCACCAGGGTGGGCAGGGAGCCGGAGACGGCGTCAAGGCATTTGCCCCATGCCTGCCGGGTGGCCATGCTCTCCCCCGGGGTGAAGGCGGGCCACTTGATGGAAAGTTCGGGCCGGGGGCGGGTCGCATGGGCCCACAGGGCGGCGAAGTCGGCGTCCTCGTCCAGCTTCGCGTCCACGCGGGTCTGCCACAGGGCCGCCTCGCTGCGCAGGCTGTCGAAGCGGGCGCGGTAGGCGTCGAGCACGTCGGCCGGGACGTGGAAAGCCTCGTCGGGCAAGCCGAGCTTCTTCTTGGTGGCCGCGATCTCGTCGGCCTTGAGCGGTTCGCCATGGGTCTTGTGGCTGCCTTCCAGGGTGGCGCATCCCTTGGCCATGACCGTGTGGCCGATGATCAGGGTGGGCTTGTCGGCCTCGTCCCGCGCCGCGTTGAGGGCTGCGCGGATGGCCTCGTGGTCGTGGCCGTCCACCTCGATGACCTGCCAGCACAGGCCCTCGAAGACCTTTTTGTGATCAGTGCAGTCCGCCTTGCAGGTGGGGCCGGCCAGTTGGATCTTGTTGGAGTCGTAAAACACCACGAGCTTGCCCAGGTTCCACAGGCCGGCCAGGGCGGCCGCGCCCAGGGCTATCGGCTCCTGGAGATCGCCGTCCGAGGCCAGGGCATAGGTGAAGTGGTTCATGGCCTCCTCGCCCAGGCGGGCGCGCAGGTGCGCCTCGGCCGCGGCAAAGCCCACGGACATGGCAAAGCCCTGGCCCAGAGGGCCGGTGGTGGCCTCCACGCCCGGAGTCAGGTGAACCTCGGGATGGCCCGGGGTCAGCGAGCCGAGCTGGCGGAAGTTCTTGATGTCGTCCATGGAAATGAAGCCGTTGAGATGGAGCAGTCCGTAGAGAAGCATGGACTCATGCCCGGCCGAGAGGATGAAGCGGTCGCGGTTGAACCAGCTCGGGTCGTCGGGATTGAACCGGAGAAATTCCGAGAAGAGGATGGTGGCAAAGTCGGCCGAGGACATGGCCCCGCCGGGATGGCCGGAATTGGCCTTGGCAACGCCGTCCATGATCAACCCCTTGACCACGGCGACGGTCTTGTCCGTCATGTTCTGCATGGTGGAACCCTTCTTGACAGGTGTTATTCGGAGGTGGCGTCCATGAGGTCGATGCGCCGCTGGTGCCGCCCGCCCCCGAACCCGGTTTCCAGAAACGTCTTGAGGATGGCCAGGGCCAGCCCCTGGCCGGTGACGCGTTCCCCCAGGCAGAGGACGCGGGCGTCGTTGTGCTCGCGTGCCATGCGCGCGAGAAATTCGTTGGTGCACAGGGCAGCGCGAACACCCAGCCGGTTGGCCGCCATGGTCATGCCCTGGCCCGTGCCGCAGATGAGGACGCCCAATGCGTCCTTATCCGCCTTGATCCGCTCCGCCACCCTGGCGGCGAAGACGGGATAGTCGCAGGAGTCGGCGCAGTCCGGTCCCTGGTCTTCGACCGGGTGTCCCCATGCGGCCAGGGCCTCGATCAACGCCTGTTTGAGGGCGAACCCCCCGTGGTCCGATCCGATGACGATGGTTTTCTTCACCGTGAAAATCTCCCTTGGATGTCGGCTGATGCCGTGGGCTCAGTCGCCCTCGCCGCGCAGCGGACGCATCCGGGTCTCGCGGTCCTGGGCCAGTTCGGCCTTGAGGGTTTCGATTTCCTCCTTGAGAAAACCGATCTGCCCGAGGCATTGATCCTTTTCTTCCTTGCGACCCCTGGGTTGCTCGGCGATGCGTCCAAGGGCGGCATATTCCCGTTCCAGTTCTTTTTCAAGCCTGCCGATCTCGAACCGGCCGAGCACCGAGCGCGTCAGCCAGCCCATTTCCGCCACCCAGGTCTTCAGCCCGAGCAGGAAGACATCCAGTACCGATTCGTCCTTGTTCACGCTGTTCATCATCAGTCCTCGTGTGTCGCGGGCGTTCCCGGTTCCTGCGGCGCGGCCGCTCCGTCGAGCCGATATACCCGGGTGCCTTCCGGCAGTTCGAGCCCGGTGGCTCTGGGAGGCCAGGGTGCAACCTTAAACTCTCGCGCCGTGATGCGCAAGACGCCTGCCTCGCCGTCGTCCATGGCCAGGGTCAGCCGTCCCGGAAGGGGCGGTCGCGAGGCAACTTTCTCATAGGTATTGATCTCCAGCCGCCAGAACCGCCGCAACGGGCCGCCGGTTTGCCGAGCCTCTGCGCTCCCTTCGTCCGGCGCAGCTGCCACCGTGCCTTCGATGAGCACGGGCCTGCCTGCCCGGTCCAGGCCGATGCGGCGGACATCGGTGGTTCCGGCCTGTCCGTCGGCGTGCGCCAGGCGGTGGGTCACCGCATAGGTGAAGCCGTTGTTTCCGGGTTCGGCCTGTTCGTATGTCTCGGGCACCAGTCCGGCAAAGTCGCCCGCGCAGACACGGGCCAGCTGAGCCAGGGAAAAGGGAAAGGGCATGCCCAGGCGCGTGGCACCCAGCACCGGGTCGGCGTGGGTGTAGGCGGTCTTCTGCTCGGGGTGGAAGATGGTCAGACCGTCACCGTCTTCGCGGATGTGGGCCAGGGAGGTGCCGATGCCTGCGGATACATCCAGGCGCATGGGGCCGTGGAAATCGCCCCACATGGTGAACTGGGTTCGGTTGGTGCGCCGGGCGGGCAGGACGCGGGTGTAGTAGAGCGAACCTTTGGCCAGCATGGCGGGTCGGGCGGGCGGGGCGCAGGAGTCGCGGCGCATCGCTGCCCAGGCTGCGGCGGGGTCGGTGGGCTCGGGCAGCCGGGCCATGCGCGGGGCGCAGCCCAAAGTCGCCCCGGTGACCACGAGCAGGGCCAGGGCCACGAAAAGGGGGAGGCGCTGCGGCGTCATAGGCCCTGCAACTTCTTTCTGACCGCTTCCGGGTGGGGGGAGCCGAGCCTGATGGCGTTGCGGTATCCCTTGCGGGCCTCGGCCTTTTTGCCCATGGCCCTGGCTATGTCGCCGTAATGCTCCCAGATGACCGGGTCGCTGTCCACCATGTCCACGGCGTAGCCGATGTTTTCCCATGCCTTGGCGTGGTCGCCCATCTTGAAGTGGACCCAGGCCACGGAGTCGAGGATATAGCCGTTTTCAGGATCAAGGAGCGATGCCTTTTCGACCAGGACCAGGGCGCGATCGAGGTCGCGCCCCTCCTCGGCCAGGGTGTAGCCCACGAAGTTGAGGGCATTGCTGTTGTCCGGGTGCTCGCGCAGGACGCCCTCCATCAGGGCCAGCCCCTCTGCGCGGCGGCCTTGCACCTCGTAGAGCATGGCCAGCTCGTAGGACAGCTCGGGGTCCCCCTTGAGCCGTGCGATGCCCTGGCGCAACACGTTCTCGGCCCCGTCGGCGTCGCCGCCGTTCTTGAGCAGCGCGGATTCGAGGATATAGAATATGGTCAGGTCCGGAAAGTCCTGCTTGCCCCGGCGGGCCGTGACCAGGGCCTCGGCCTCGTTGCCCATGGCGTTCTGGAGCTGGGCCTTGAAGCGCAGGGCGTGGGGATAGAGCCGGTCGTCCCGGCCCACCCTGCCGAGGAAGGTCAGGGCCTTGGCCGGATCGCCCTCGCCGTCGTTGGCGATGACGGCCTTGTAGAAGTAGTATTCCGCGGGAACCTCGCCGTCGGAGGTGAGCCGGTCCAGGGCGGTGGAGCCCTGGGCGTAAAACCCGTCGTTGATGAACAGGAGCACGGCGTCGAGGATGAAAGCCTTGCTGGCCGGGCCGTCAAGGGTCATGGCCAGGGCGCGCGAGGGGTTGTTGAGCTTGAGGTTGAGGCCGATGACCCGCAGCCGGGCTTCGGGATATTGCTCGCCGCGCTCCAGGATGCGGACATAGGTTTTTTCGGCGGACACATAGTCCCTGGCAAGCTCGTACTGGTAGGCCAGTTCGACCAGGGCTTCGGTGAAGGTGTCGTCCATGGCCGCAGCCTTGGTCAGGCTGGCGATGGCCGCCTTGCGCATGCCCAGGGCGCCCTGGGCGCGGCCCATGGCAAAGAGGGCGTCTGGCGAGCGCCGGTCGGCCGGGATTTTCTTGAGGGCGTCCAGGGCCTGGGCCTCGCGGCCTGAATCCAGCAGCATCTGGCCGAGGCGCTCCCTGGCCTGATGGTCGTCGGCCTTTCTTGAAAGATAATCCTCCATGACCTCCACGGCATCGTCCACCCGGTCGTCCATGACATAGGTGTTGGCGAGGTAGATGGTCAGGAGCTGGTCGTCGGGGAATTTTTCCAGCCCGTCCTTCAGGGTCTGGCGGGACCGCGCCGTGCCTGCCGGATCGTTCCAGGTGAATCCGGCCTTTTCGAGAAAGAGCTGGGGCGCGGGCGCTTCCACAAGAAGACGGTCCAGGGCGGCTTCGGCCCTGGCCGCGATCTCGGCCACCTCCTTGTCGGAGAGGGGGCTGCGCACGCCTTCGGCCATGTGCCGCTGCAGTCGCTGCAACTGGTCCTGGTAGACCAGGAAGTCGTAACTCAGCCGGGCCTCAGGGGTCAGTGGCCGCGCCTGGGAGGTCGGCACCGGCCCGCCGCGAGCCGCGCAGGCCGAAAGCCCTGTCAGCGACAGGATGAGCAGGATCAGCGGCAGCAGCGGGCCATGGCGGTGTATGCGTTTCATGCGATCGTCCGTGGTTAGTCGTGTTCGAGCACCCAGTCTTTGGAAAACCCTTTGATCTTCTCTGTCATGTGCTCGCGTATCTTGGCGATGAGCCGGGCTTCGATCTGGCGTACGCGCTCGCGGGTGACATCGAACCGCTCGCCGATCTCGCGCAGGGTCACAGGGTCGTCGGAGAGCAGCCGTTCGTCGAGGATGGCCAGCTCCTTGTCGTTGAGCGTGGGCCGGATGGCCTTGAGATTTTCCAGGAGCAGGTCCACGATCTGGTCGCTGGCCAGAGATTCCTCAATACCCGGGCCCAGCGACGGCAGAAAGTCCATTCGCGTGGCGTCGGAGTCCTCTCCCAGCGGGGTGTTGAGGGACATGTCGTTCCTGGACAGGCGCTGGTCCATCTCGTCGATTTCGGCCTCGCTGACCCCGAGGCTCTTGCTCAACGCCTCGGTGGTGGGGTCAAAGCCCATGGCCAGGAGGCGCTGCCGTTCCTTGTTCAGGTTGTAAAAGAGCTTGCGCTGGGTCTGGGTGGTGCCCACCTTGACCATGCGCCAGTTGTCCATGATGTACTTGAGTATATACGCCTTGATCCAGAAGGCCGCGTAGTAGGAAAACTTGATGCCCTTTTCCGGGTCGAAGCGGGTCACGGCCTTGAGCAGGCCGACGTTGCCCTCCTGGATCAGATCCAGGGCGTTCTGCATCCAGCGGCGCTGGAAGTCCATGGCGATCTTGACCACCAGCCGCAAGTGGGAGGAGACGAGCTTGAAGGCCGCGTCCTGATCGTTTTCGTCCTGAACCCGCTTGGCCAGGGCGTATTCCTCCTCGGGATCAAGCAGGGGAAAGCGCGCTATCTCCCGAAGATAAAGCTGGAGCGGGTCGCGGACCCGGACCTCCTTGGAAGATGCGGTCACAAAGGCGGGCAGCCGCGACTCGGGCGGGTCGAGCCGGGCGGGCAGCGAAGAGTCGCCCCCAAAACTGCTGTCCAGATCGGCGTCCGTCAGATCCGGCTCGTCGTCCGGGGAGAGGGCTTCGTCGATGTCGAGCTCTTCGTCCTCCGTATCGGTCGTCAGGAGTTCGGCATCGACGGGTTCGACGGCGGGGGTGGATGTGTTGCGTGAGGCTGTCATGGTCGTATGCGGCGGGCGTCGGCAGCCCGGTTCAATACTGATATATAAAGAATGGAAAAAAGGACAATATAGTTTTTGTTTGTCCTTTTCAATGATTTTCGCTACCTCGGGGCAGGCCGAACCCTGACCCGTCAAAGGCTTCCCACTGCCGCGCACTGCGGGAAAAGACTTGCCATCGGTTGGGAGTGCGGATACATCTGGATATCTTGATATATAAATACGACGGCAATGCCGCTCGCCCTGGCCGGGGCTGCGGCCAAAGAGCGGCCCGCCAGGGATGAATACGGGGCCGTGCGCAAGACCGGGAGGGATCTGTGCCCGATTTCAGAGCCATTCTGCGCGATGACAGGATATACTTCTTTGACGGCGGATACGGCACCCTGCTCCAGAGCCGGGGGCTGCCTGCCGGACTTTCGCCCGAGCTTTGGGGGCTGAAGGCGCCGGAGGTCATCCGGGGCGTACATCGGGACTACCTCGAGGCCGGGGCCGATGTGCTGACCACCAACACCTTTGGCGGCTCCCGGCCCAAGCTGGGACTCGACGCCGACCCCTACCAGCTGAACCGGGCCATGACCCGCATCGCCCGGGAGGTGGCCGGAGACCGCGCCTTTGTGGCCGCCTCCATCGGCCCCACCGGCCATTTTGTCGAACCGCTGGGCGAACTGACCTTCCGCGAGCTGGTGGAGATCTTTCGCGAGCAGATCCGGGGCTGCGTGGACGGCGGCGCGGACCTGATTCTGGGCGAGACCCATTTCGATCTGGCCGAGGCCCGGGCCGTGGTTGTGGCCGCCCGGCTGGAGTGCCGGCTTCCGGTGGCCATGTCCATGACCTTTGAGGGCGACGCCAGCCTGACAGGCACCTCGCCCCTGACCTTTGTGGACACCATGCAGAACATGGGCGTGGAGCTTATCGGCACCAACTGTTCGGCCGGGCCGGAGCGCATGGTCGACACCCTGGCCGCCTGGGCGCCCCGCCTGGCCACCCCGAGTTTTGCCGAGGCCAATGCGGGCCTGCCCGAGCTGGACGACGCGGGCAACACCGTGTTTCGTCTCGCCCCAGAGCCGTTTGCCGAACAGGCGGCCCGGTTCGCGGACATGGGTGCCAAGTTCCTGGGCGGCTGCTGCGGCACCACGCCCGAGCACATCCGCGCCCTGCGGGCCAGGGTGGGGGACAGGAGCTGGAAGCGACCCGAGCCGACCGACGACGCCCGGATGGTGCTCACCTCGCGCTCGGTTTCGGTGCCCATCGGTTTTTCCCATCCGGGCGTGATCATCGGCGAGCGCATCAATCCCACGGGCAAGGCGCAGCTCACCGCCGAGTTGCAGGAGGGAATCCACACCGAGGCCGTGCGCTTTGCGGCCGAGCAGATCGAGCTGGGGGCTCCGGTTCTCGATGTCAATGTGGGCGCCCCCATGGTGGACGAGAAAACCCTGCTTCCCGGTCTGATCAAAACCCTCATCGGCCGGTTCACCGCGCCCCTGTCCATCGACTCCAACGATTCGGCGGCCGTGGAGGCCGGGCTTTGGGTTTATCCCGGCTCCCCTTTGGTCAACTCCATCTCCGGCGAGCCGGGAAAGATGGAAGCCCTCGGTCCCCTGTGCAAGCTCTTTGGTGCACCGTTCATCCTGCTGCCCATCGTGGGGCGCAAGCTCCCGGTTACGGCCGGGGAGCGGCTGGCGGTCATCGAGGACCTGCTGGTGGAAGCCGAGGGCCTGGGCATCCCCCGGCGGCTGATCATGGTGGACGCCCTGGCCCTGACCGTGTCCTCCAAGCCCGAGGCTGCGCGGCATTCGCTGGAGGTCATGCGCCGCTGCCGCGACGACTGGGGCCTGCCCACCACCATCGGGCTGTCCAATATTTCCTTTGGCCTGCCCGCCCGCGAGCTGCTCAACTCCACCTTCCTGTCCCTGTCCATGGCTTCGGGATTGTGCTCGTTCATCTCCAACCCCAATTCGGCCCGCATCCAGGAGACCCTGCACGCCGCCGAGGTGCTGCTCGACCGCGATCCCCAGGCCGCCCGGTACATTGGCCGCTTTTCCGAATGGACCGATGGCGGGGGCGGGGCCGCCGCGCCCGTGGCGGACTCGGGCCCGCAGACGCCGGATCTGCCTCCGGTGCAGGCAGCGGTGGTCAAGGGCGATCGCGACGGGGTGGTCGCCTTGGTGGAGGTCGAGCTGGGCCGGGGCATGGCGGCCATGAGCATTGTCAACGATCTGCTCATCCCCGGCATTCTGGCCGTGGGCGAAAAATACGAGCGCAAGGAATACTTCCTGCCCCAGCTGCTTCAATCTGCCGAGACCATGCAGACCGCCTTCGGCCGACTCCGGCCGCTGCTGGAGGCCGAGGGTGGGGGAGGGCGTAAGCCGGTGGTGGTCATGGCCACAGTGGAGGGCGACATCCATGACATCGGCAAGAACATCGTTTGCTTGATGCTCAGGAACCACGGGTTCGAGGTGGTGGACCTGGGCAAGGACGTGGCTGCGGAGCGCATCGTGGACGCGGCCCAGGAGCACGGTGCGGCCATCATCGGCCTCTCGGCCCTGATGACCACCACCATGGTCCGCATGGAGGACACGGTGAAGATGGTGCGCGAGCGCGGGCTGGACATCCGGGTGATCATCGGCGGGGCCGTGGTCACCGAAAAATTCTGCACGGCCATCGGGGCGGACGGCTGGTCCACCGATGCGGTGCGGGCGGTGAAGCTGGCCCAAAGCCTTGTCGCATAGCCCTTGGGGCGCCGGGTTTCGCGGACGGGGGGACAGGCCTCGTCCGCGCTTTTATTTGCCAATCAACTCTGCTAGGGTGGCCGCACACGACCACGAGGTGACATATGAGCAAGTTAGGGCGGTTCGCCGCCATGATCGTATTGGGCTTTTCGCTGTTGGCCTGTTCCGGCGGCGCGGAAGGGGAGCCTTCGGCCGCAAGGGGGATTGCGCCCCTTGATTCCGCGGGACTTGACGCCCTGCTGGCCGACAATCCGGGCAAGCCGTCGGTGCTGTTCTTCTGGACCACGTGGTGTCCGTCGTGCAAGCAGCAGATTGGCGAGATGGAGCGGTTCCACGCCTCTCGCAGCGCGGATGTCACCATCCTCAGCGTGTCGCTGGACGAGAGCGAGCCTGCCCTTCGCGCCTTTTTCGAGGACAAGTCCACGACGCTGCCCGTGTACCATGGCGACGAGAGCCTGGCGGCCCGTTTCGAGGTGGAGGCCATCCCCACCCTGGTGGTGTTCGACGCCGGGGGCAGGCAGATATTCTCGCGGGCCGGGGTCTTCCCCCTGCCCATGCTCGAAGCGCTGGCGGATCAGCTGGCCGCCCGGTGACGCCGTGTCGCGCATGATCCGCAAGGCCCGCATCCAGGATGTCAAGGCAATCCATTCCCTGCTCATGCACCGCGAGGAGCATGACGGGCTGGTGCTGCCCCGTTCCTTCAGCCAGCTCTATTCCCATCTGCGCGACTTTTTCGTGGCTGTGGACGATCAGGGCGCGGTCATCGGCTGCTGCGCACTCAACATCATCTGGGAGAATCTGGCTGAAATCCGCTCCCTGGTGGTGGTATCCGGGCATCGGGGCAAGCGGTTGGGCCGCAAGCTGGTGGAGGCCTGCCTGAGCGAGGCCGTGACCCTGGGGATATTCAAGGTCTATACCCTCACCGAGCAGACCGGGTTCTTCGCCCATCTCGAATTCGTGCAGGAGGACATGGACGCGCTCAACCAGAAGGTGTTCGCCGACTGCCTCAACTGCCCGCGCTTTCCCGATCATTGCAACGAAGTGGCCATGGTCATGGTTCTTTAACCCCCCCTCAGGAAACATGGGACATAAACTGACACCATTCATCACCGCCGACCAGCTGGCCGCCCGCGTGGAAGAGCTGGGCAGGGAGGTCGCCGCCAGCTACCGGGGCTCTGGCCCGCTGGTCTGCGTCTGTGTGCTCAAGGGCGCGTTTCTCTTCTTCTCGGACCTGATCCGCCGCATTGACCGGGAGATAGAAGTGGACTTCGTCCGTCTGGCCAGCTACGGGACGGCCGTGTCGCGTGGGGAGGACATCGTCTTTTCCAAGGACCTCGAAATCTCCATCGAGGGCAAGGACGTGCTTGTCATCGAGGATATCGTGGACACCGGCCACTCCATGGATTTCCTGCTTCATGTTTTGCGCAGACGCAATCCGAAGAGTTTGAAAATATGTGCGCTTATTGATAAGCATGAGCGGCGGGAAAAAAAAGTGACCGTTGATTTCTCAGGGTTCAGGCTTGGCGAGGGGTTCATCGTGGGCTATGGCCTCGACTATGCCGAGCGCTACCGGGAGTTGGACGGAATTTACGAGTTGTCCACGGATAACGGATAGTTAACACGGCCCCATTGGAGACATAACCATGATCGTCACCTGCCCGAACTGCCAGACCCGGTACAACCTTCCCGATGAGAAGGTCCCGGCCAAAGGCGCCAAGGTCAAGTGCTCCAAGTGCACCCATGTTTTCAAGACGCCGCCGCCCCAGGCCATGCCCGAGGACGAGGTGGAGAGCCTTTTCGAGCAGGAGTCCGCAAGCACGGACACCCGGGCCGGGGAGCGGTTTGACGAGACCTTCGACGAAGTGGCATCGGCCAGCGCGGCCGAGCCGAAAGGCGCACCCCCGGCAGACGTGGACGCCGGGTTTCCTGAGGCTCCCGAGGAGCCGGGGGCCGGAGACGACGAGATGCCGGGCATGGACGACCTCTTTGATGACGAGGACGAAACCCCGGACGGAGAGGGCCTCTTTGACGACGATGAGGCCGAAAGCGAATCGTTGGACGACCGGGGCCACGAAGCCTCTGGCGAAGCGGCGGACGATCTTTTTGAAGAAACCGGGTCCGAACCCGATGACGACCTCTTCGCAGGCGACGAAGAAGACGGCGAGGACCAGGAGGAGGACGAGGACGACGTTGCGGGATTCGGCCTGGACGACGAGCCCGCACGCAAGGGCAGCCGCTCCCTTGGCTGCCTGATAGTGATCCTTGTCCTGGCGCTCGGCCTTGGCGCGGCCGTGTATTTCAAGGCGTGGACCCTGCTCGGCGTCGACCCGGCCGCCTATTTCCAGAACGTCCCCTACCTGGGCAGGTTGTTCATGGAGCCTGTGGGCGACAGGGATGCGGCCCCGGGAGAATCCCCGGCCGACAGGGTGCGCCGCATTGAGCTGAAGAACGTCAAGCAGTATTATGTGGCCAACGAGAAGACCGGCAACCTCTTCGTGGTCGAGGGCAAGGCGGTCAACGTCTTTTCCACGCCCAAGGAGCGCATCCGCGTCGAGGTTGTCCTCTACGATGAGGCGGGCACGGTGCTCGCCTCCCAGGCGCTGCTTTGCGGCAACGTGCTCTCCCAGTTCCAGTTGCAGGTGCAGACCCAAAAGGAGATCGAGGACGGCCTGGCCAGCGAGGTGGGCATCCTCTCCAACAACACCTTCATCCGGCCCGGTTCGTCCACGCCGTTTATGGCGGTGTTTTTCCAGCCGCCGCCCAACGTCAAGGAGTTCCTGGTCAAGGTGGTTGACGTGGGCGACCCGAGTTGATCCCGGCCAGACGCCACGGACTGGACAACGGGGCCGGACTGACGGCGCGGCCGCGGCTGCACCTCCAGCCAGGCCGCGTTCGTGTCGACCCTGGCCTGAACGCAGGGTTTTCCAGCCGCGGACAGGGGCTTTTTCCAACGAAAAAAGGAGCCGTTTTCCAGAAAAACGCATTGACGGGAATTGACCGGCTGTGCTACTTCTCCTCCACTTGTGAAGGATTGCACGAATGGCCTGCTCCGGTCGGGCGGGGGTTTGCCGCGACGGTGGGGGCTACAGGACGCAAAGATGTTCTTTTCTAAAGACGGTCGCTGGACAAATCTCGTGCAGGTCGGGGGAACCGCCAGCACGATGGGCCTTCACATCGTTTCCGCCACCGTTGTCGGCCTCGCCATAGGGTATTTCCTGGACGACATCTTCGGCACCAAGCCCTGGTTGATCATGATCTTCTTTGTTTTCGGGGTCATGGCCGGGTTCAAGATGGTGATCGAAGACTTCAGGAAACTGCAGCGACGGGAAGAGGCCAGGAAATCGGGTTCTTTGAAACATAATGGAGATGAAGGTGCTGGAGATGATCAATCAGCGGGTTGAGCGGCTGCTCGTCAAGAGCGGTTTTGATCGGCCCGATGTGCGTATCCTCGTCCGCAACCAGATATACGTTTCGCTGGGGACCTCTCTAGTGATCGTGCTGGTGACACTTGCATCCCGGTGGTCTCTCGCCTTTGCGGCCGGGGCGGTACTCGCCCTTGTCAACTTCTGGGCGCTTGCCCGCGTCGTCGAGATGTTGATTCGGACGCAGGAGGGGGGACCGCAAAAAATGTTTGTCATATTCGTGGTGAAGATGACTCTGAGCGGGCTGGCCTTGTATTGGCTGATCGGAGTCGAACGTGTTCCCCATTGGGGGCTGATTACGGGTCTGGGAACGGTGGTGATCAACGTCGCCGCGACCGGCCTGTCTCAGGTGGGGCGGAAAAGGGCCTAGGCTGTTTTTTTAAGGAGGCTTGGATATGGGTTTCTCAGGCGGATTACCGCATCCTCTGTTGTACATGGACATGCTCAAGAGCATCGGCCACTGGGGCGCCAGCGTCGAGGCGGCGCTTGGCGTGGAGAGCATCAACCATGTGCTCTACATGTGGCTGTGCATGGGCATTCTCTTCGCCCTGGGCATGATTGTCCGCGGCCGCTTGCAGCTTGTTCCCGGCGGCTTGCAGAATGTTTTCGAGACCATCATCGGCGGTCTTGAGAATTTCGTTGTTTCCAACCTCGGCCAGCAGGGACGGCAGTTCATGCCGCTTCTGTGCACCATCTTCCTGTTCATCCTGGTCATGAACTGGATAGGGCTTGTGCCTGGCTGCGACGCACCCACCGCCAACATCAACACCCCGGCCGCCATGGCCATCATCGTGTTCGTGTTCTATCAGGCCGTGGGCATCAAGAAGTGGGGATTTGGCTACATCAAGCACTTTATGGGCCCGGTCAGCTTCCTGGCCCCGCTCATGCTCATCCTGGAGCCCATCTCTCATATGGCCCGGCCGCTGAGCCTGACCCTTCGTCTCTTCGGCAACATCCGCGGCGAGGAGATCGTGCTCATCCTGATGTTCTTCCTGGCTCCGCTGCTGGGCTCGCTGCCCATGTACCTGCTCTTCCTGCTGGCGAAGAGCATCCAGGCGTTCATCTTCTTCATGCTGACCATGCTCTATTTGCAGGGTGCCGTGGAGCACGCGCACTAGGCGGGCAAGGCTGAATTTGGGGAAATGGTCCTCGGACCAAAACTATATTACACGATTCCACTTGGAGGATTCACAATGAAGATCACGAAAGTTCTGTTCACCACCCTGGCCATGCTTCTGGTTGCCTCTGTCGCCTTCGCTGCTGACGGCGATGCCGCGGTGCTCTCCGCCAAGGCATACGCCACCGCCATCGGCATGGGCATCGCCGCCGGTCTGTGCGGCATCGGCCAGGGCATGGGCGTCAAGGGCGCCTGCGAAGGCATCGCCCGCAACCCCGAGGCCGCCGGCCAGCTCTCCACCACCCTGATCCTGGGTCTGGCCTTCATCGAGTCCCTGGCCATTTACGCCCTGGTCGTCAACCTGATCCTGCTCTTCGTCGTCTAGTTCGACAGACTGCGACTCCAAGGGAGGCTTCGGCCTCCCTTTTTTAAGCATCCGACATGTTCCAAAATTCACATGGCCGGAGGCTTCTGACTTTGAAAGAGACGTTATTCAATGAAAAGTGAACATATCCCTAAGGCGACCATCGGGCGTCTGGCTGTTTACATCCAGGTGCTCGAGAATCTGCTGAGGGACGGCAACGAGGTCATCTCGTCAGAGAAGCTGGCCCGGGCCTGTTCGGTCAACTCGTCGCAGATACGTAAGGACCTGGCTTATTTCGGCGAGTTTGGCGTACGCGGGGTCGGGTACTACGTCCAGGAACTCATCACCTCCATCAAGCAGTCGCTGGGCATCGACCGGGTCTGGAAATGCGCCCTGATCGGGGTAGGCAACATGGGCATTGCCCTGCTGCGCCACCATGATTTCGAGCGGCGCGGTTTCCACATCGCCGCTGCCTTTGACTGCGATCCTGACAAGATAGGTCGTGAATTCGAGGATCTCGAGATCGTCTGTCCCACCCATCTGGTGGAACAGGCGCCAGAGCTGGGCCTTGAGATCGGCATTATCACCACACCGCCAGATCGCGCCCAGCGGGCCGCCAATCATCTGGTGGACGCCAACATCCGCGGCATTATCAACTTCGCCCCGGCGCGCATTAATGTGCCGCCGCATATCCCTGTGGAATATGTGGACTTCTTTGACCACCTCTACTCCATAGCCTTTCAGATCACCCTGGGAAACGATTGAGCGCACACCCTTTGCGCGAACGTCCCGGACCTCAGGATTGGCCGGGTCTGGCCGTGTGGGGATCTCCCTGAAGGCGGACCGTGTCGGCGTTCAGGCAATTCCGGGGCTGGCCGTCAGGATGCCGAGGTGTCTCGACTGAGGCGCTCAGCGGTTTTCCAGGCGGCAGGGTTGGCTGTAGTAGGCGCATCCCTCGCCCATGTCGGTCATGCGTGGCTCGATGATGACGTTGGCGTTGTGGCCGTATTTCATCCACCCGCCCCGGCGCATGATCACCGTGTCCGGGTGCAGCCCCGGGGCGATCTGTACCTCGACACGCATGGTCCCGGCCGGGGTGACGAGGTAGGCGTCCCGAGCCGGGTCCAGGGCGGCGAAGGCGGGACAGTCCTTGGCGATCCAGACAGTGGGAAACCCGGCCTGATCGGCTTCGGGGATCTGGGAATGTAGCGATTCCCCGCGCACCAGGGTCAGCAGTTGCAGCGGGTGGTCCTGGTCGCGCCGGGGTTCGGGCGAGAGGTGTTCCGGGAAGCGGTAGAGCCCGTCGGGATGGGCAAAGACCATGCCCGAAAAAGCCACGCGGGGATGCCCCACCTTGACGAATCCGTGCTCGCGCAGTTCATCAAGGGCGATGCCGGACTGTTTCAGTCCCTCGGTCAGGCAGGTTTCCGCGTCGGGAAGGATGATCGGTTCTGCGAGGCGTGAGCCGAGCTCGGTCACGATGTCGAAGTCGGGGCGGCAGAGGCCCCGCGGCGGCACGGCCGCGGCACAGTGATTGACGCAGTTGTGGACAAAGGAGCCGAGCACGTCCTCGCGTTCGAACATGAAGGCGGGCGGCAGGATGACATCGGCAAGCATGGCCGTGTCGTGCATGAAGCCGTCAACCACCACCACAAAGGGCCTTTGCATCGCCTCGGCCGCGGCCAGACAGTCCGGCACCTGATTGACCACGTTGTGGCCGTCGATCCAGACGAAATCCACGGGGGGATCGGCCCGGCGCAGCTCCGCGCCCAGGTCGTTGAGGAGCAGTGCGCGTCGGGTTTTACAGGGATGGCCGCCTTGGACCAAGTGCGTCCAGGTGCCGAGGTTGCGGCCCGAAGAGATGTTGTAGTAAGCCCCGCCGCCGCTGATGCCCACATTGCCCGAGAGCATGGCAACGGCATTGATGAAGCGGACGTTCTCGCCGCCAAAGACGTGGCGCTGCAAGCCCCATCCCAGCAGGGTGGCCACGTTGCCTGGGTCGGCGTACCAGTCGTAGACCGTTTCGGCGTCCTGGGCCGTCACATCGCAGGCCCGGCAGAGGTCGTGGAATGTGCGGCCATCTATGAGGCCGCGCAGGGCGGGCCAGTTGGCCGTACGGGTCAGCACCCACGGATTGAGGTCGCCCGCTTCAAGGAAAAGCTTGATCACTGCCGCGGCCAGGAAGCGGTCCGTGCCGGGGCGCACGCGGATGGTCATGTCCGAGAATTCAGCCGCGCCGTCGCCGCCGGGCGAGATGGTCAACACCTCAGTGCCCTGTTTGCGGGCGCGGGCCGTCAGTGCCTGCTGATGGACCGAGCAGCGGGACAGGTCCCGGCCCCAGTTGACAATGCGGCTGGCGCACAGAATGTCCTCTGGGTCGTTGTGGTCAAGGGCTCCGAAATCCATGATGGAGGCGGTGATGCCGGTGTTGTCGCAGAGTGCGCCCCGGGTTGTGGAGGCGCCAAGGGCTTGAAACAGGATGGAGCTGGCCTTGGCCAGGACGCCCCGGTAGCCGTGCCCGTGGATGTGCAGGATGGTCTCCGGGTGCTGTCGGGCGGCGTCGAGTCGCCGGGCGATCAGCCCCATGGCCTCGTCCCACGTCGCTTCAACGAACCGGCCGTTGATTTTGGTCAGCGGTGTGGTGATGCGCTCATCCGCGTCGAGGCGTTCGAAGTAGCGGCCACCCTTCTTGCAGCAGAATCCTTTGGTGAAGGGGTGCTTGGGGTTGCCCCGGACGGTCCTGGCGTCAGGGTCCACCAGCAGCGAGCAGGCGTCGCCGCAGTCCATGGTGCAGGCGGTGATGATGGGCATGGGTTCCTCCAACCCGGAGAGTGGTGAAGTTTGTCGGCCAGGTCAAATCCAAAATGGCGAAGAGGGCATCGGTTCCCGTCAGGGGGCCGGGCTGCGGGCAGCCTTCTTTTTTGACAATCCGGGCCGGATAGACTAACCAAATTCGTTTCCTGCCACATGACTTCTAGAGAGGGCTTGAGCGCGACATGTCGAAGATTCAAAAAATAAAAGGGTTTGCCGATCTCTTTCCCGAGGAGGCGGCCGTCTTCACCCGCATGGAAAACGTGGCCCGCGACATTTTTTCGCGCTACGCCTTTGGTGAATTGCGGACCCCGGTGCTTGAGAAGACCGAGCTTTTCCAGAAGTCCATCGGCGAGGACACGGATGTGGTCGGCAAGGAGATGTTCACCTTCCCGGATCGCAAGGGCCGCTCCCTGACCATGCGGCCCGAGGCCACGGCAGGCGTGGTCCGCGCCTTCATCGAGTCGGGCACACATCAGCCGGGCAAGATTTCCAAGTTCTTCACCATTGGTCCCATGTTTCGCTACGAGCGCCCCCAGAAGGGCCGCCAGCGCCAGTTTCATCAGATCAATGCGGAGATATTCGGGGCGCCCGAGGCCCAGGCCGACGGTGAGCTGATCCTCATGCTGTGCACCTTTCTCAACGCCCTGGGCCTGACCAGACTGACCGTGGAGCTCAATTCCCTGGGCTGCCACGAGTGCCGCCCCGCCTATCGTCAAGCCCTCATCGACTACTATACGGCCAAGGACCGCGCCAACTTCTGCGAGGACTGCCGCCGACGCATGGACACCAATCCCCTGCGCGTCCTCGACTGCAAGGTGTCCGGCTGCAAGGCTCTGGTTCAGGACGCGCCGGTCATCACCAGCCATCTCTGCCACGAGTGCGAGTCCCATTTCGACGACGTACGCACCATCCTTGATGGCGCGGGAGTGGCCTACGAGCTCAACCCCCGGCTGGTGCGCGGGCTGGACTACTATGTGCGTACCTGCTTTGAGGTTTCAAGCCACGACATCGGCGCACAGACCGCTGTGGCCGGAGGGGGGCGTTACGACGGGCTGATCCGAAGCCTTGACGGCCCGGACTGCCCGGCCACGGGGTTTGCCTGCGGCATGGAGCGGCTCGCCCTGCTGCTGGGAAGCCTCAAGACCCCGGCCCCTGATTTTTATCTGGCCGTGGTGGACGACGCGGCGGCCAACGCGGCCATGCTCTTTGCCCAGCGGCTGCGCGACAAGGGGCTTGTGGGCGAGGCGTGCTACGGCGGCGGGTCCATGAAGAGCCGCATGCGTGCGGCCAACAAGTCCGGCGCCAGGGTCTGCCTGATCATGGGCGGCGACGAGCTGGCGCAAGGCACCGTGACCATCAAGCCCATGGTCGGCGAAGGTCAGCAGACAACAATGCCGCAAGCTGAATATTTGGCGCAGATCGGGACGGAATGAAAAACCGCCCGAAGCGTCACGCAATACACCCGGAGAATATACATGGCTGAACAGCAGGAAGAGAGAGACTACAACGAATTTCGCGTCATCCAAGACCTGGCGGGATGGCGGCGCACCCACCACAACAACGAGCTGACCGCCGCCGACCTGGGCGAGCGGGTCTGTCTCATGGGCTGGGTCCAGTTCCGGCGGGACCACGGCGGACTCATCTTCCTTGATCTGCGCGATCGCGAGGGGCTGACCCAGGTGGTCTTCAATCCCGAGGGCAACCCGGACGTGCACGAGCGGGCCCACGCCATCCGCGCCGAATACGTGGTGGCGGTCAAGGGAGTGGTGCGTATGCGGCCCGAGGGCATGGCCAACAGGAACCTCGTTACCGGGGAGGTGGAGATCGAGGTGGAGGAATACAAGCTCCTCAACACTTCCGAAACCCCGCCCTTTCCCATCGAAGACCGGGTGGAGGTGGGCGAGAACCTGCGCCTCAAATACCGATTTCTCGACTTAAGACGCCCGAGTCTTGCGCGTAACTTCATCATCCGCAACAAGGCCGCCCAGGCAGTGCGTCGCTACCTTGACGCCCTGGGGTTCCTCGAAATCGAGACCCCGGTGCTGACCAAGTCCACCCCCGAGGGCGCACGCGACTTCCTGGTTCCAAGCCGGGTCAACCAGGGCGAGTTCTATGCCCTGCCCCAGTCGCCCCAGCTCTTCAAGCAGATGCTCATGGTCTCGGGAATGGACCGCTACTTCCAGATCGTCAAATGCTTCCGCGACGAGGATCTGCGGGCCGACCGCCAGCCCGAGTTCACCCAGATCGACATCGAGATGAGCTTCATTGACGAGGCCGTCATCCAGGACATGGCCGAGGGGCTGGTCAGAACCATCTTCTCGGAGACCGTGGGCGCAGCCTTGCCCGACCCCTTCCCGCGCATGACCTATGCCGACGCCATGCGCGACTACGGCGTGGACAAGCCCGATCTGCGCTTTGACCTCAAGCTGACCGAAGTGACCGACATCTTCACCAATTCCGGGTTCAAGGTCTTTGCCGCCTCGGAGCTGGTCAAGGTGCTGCGCGTACCCGGCGGCGGCGAGCTTTCGCGCAAGGAGATCGACGACTACACCAAGTTCGTGGAAATCTACGGTTCCAAGGGGCTGGCCTGGATCAAGATCAAGGAGGACGGCGAGTGGCAGTCGCCCATCGTCAAGTTCTTTTCCGAAGACGAGATCGCCGCCCTGCGCGAGCGCACCGCCTGCCAGCCCGGCGACATCCTTTTCTTCCAGGCCGGCGCGGCCGACATCGCCAACGCCGCCCTGGGCAACCTGCGCTGCGAGCTGGCCGAGCGTTTCGGCCTTATTGATCCCAAGGTGTTCGCCCCTGTCTGGATCACCGACTTCCCGCTGCTTGAATACGATGCCGACGAAAAGCGCTACGTGGCCCGGCATCATCCCTTCACCTCGGCCAAGCCCGACCAGATGGAAACCCTGGCCACAGATCCCGGCAACGCCCTGGCCCGCGCCTACGACATGGTCATCAACGGCTACGAGGTGGGCGGCGGCTCCATCCGCATCCACACCGCCGAGCAGCAGCGCATCATGTTCGCCGCCCTGGGCATTGACGCTGACGAGGCCCGCGAAAAATTCGGCTTCCTCATGGACGCCCTCAAGTTCGGCGCACCGCCCCACGGAGGCATCGCCTTTGGCCTCGACCGGCTGATCATGATCATCACCGGGTCCAAATCCATCCGCGATGTCATCGCCTTCCCCAAAACCCAGAAGGCCACCTGCCTCATGACCGAAGCGCCGTCCGAAGTGCCCAGCAAGCAACTGCGCGAACTCGGCATCCGCCTGCGGGAAAAGAAGGAAAATTAGGGAGAAGATGCGAGGGGAAAACTTTTGAAAAAGTTTTCCCCTCGCGCTCCCCTTTCAAAACATTTTGGGTCTGCGCCGCCTGGATGCGCTGTGCGGGCAAGAAAGAAATTGATGGCGGCGCAGGGGGTCGCACGGGGGCGAGGGAGCCGGGCTTGCGATGGAAGCAGTCGCAAAAACCGGATGTTTTTCATGTAAACCCTCGCCTTTTGATCTTTCGGTATTATTCCTATACTGATTCTGACGGCAGCGACGCGGCCTTGGTTCTGCAACGCCTTCTCCGCCGCCGTCTTGTTTATCCGTTTCCGCCTGCCCTTGCGGGCGGCGGAGCGCCAAAAAGTTTTGGAGGGTCCAGGGAACCTTTTTCAAAAGGTTCCCTGGCCGCCGGAGGCATACCATAATGAAACTCGACATATGCACATGGCCTGACGACGTGCTGGCTGCCAAGGCGAAGCCGGTTGGAGAAGTCACGCCCGCATTGCAGCAGCTCATCGACGACATGATCGAGACCATGTACGAGGGCGACGGCGTGGGCCTGGCCGCGCCTCAGGTGGGCAAATCCATCCGGCTTGTCTGCGTGGATCAGACCGGACCCAAGCTGCGCGGCGACCTGCGCGTGCTGATCAATCCGGAGATCGTGGAGAGCGAGGGCGAGGTGGAGTCCGAGGAGGGGTGCCTGAGCTGCCCGGAGTTTACGGCCACGGTGCTGCGCAAGGAACGCGTCAGGGTCACGGGGCTGGACCGCGAGGGCAAGGAGGTCTGCATCGACACCGATGGCTTTCTGGCCATCGTGCTCCAGCACGAGATCGACCACCTGGACGGCGTGACCATTGCGGACCGGGCCGGACGGCTGAAACGCAACCTCTACAGGAAAAAGGCCGCCAGATGGAAAGCGTAGCCAAGGCGGCCTTGAAGCCGCTACGCGCGGTCTACATGGGCACCCCGGAGTTTGCGGCCGAGATTTTGCGCATTCTGCTTGATTTTGCCGGGGCCGAGGTGGTGGGCGTGTACACCCGGCCGGACCGTCCGTGCGGCCGGGGCAGACAGTGCAAGCCCTCGCCGGTCAAGGGGGTGGCCCTGGAGCGCGGGCTGCCCGTGTTCCAGCCGAAGCATTTCAAGGACGAGGCGGAGATCGAGGCGCTGCGGGCCTTGAAGCCGGACGTGCTGGTGGTGGCGGCCTACGGGCTGATCCTGCCTCAGGCCGTGCTTGATGTGCCCGCGCTGTATCCGCTCAACGTCCATGCCTCGCTCCTGCCCAAGTATCGCGGTGCCGCGCCCATCCAGCGAGCCATCGAGGCGGGCGAGGTGGTCACCGGCATCTCCATCATGAAGATGGAGGCCGGGCTCGACACCGGCCCGGTCATGGTCCAGCGGGCGCTGCGCATCGGCCACAACGACCATGCGGGCACCATCCACGACGAGCTGGCCCGGCTCGGCGGCATCTGCATCTGCGAGGCCCTGGCCCGGCTGCAGACCGGCGGGTATATGTTTTTGCCTCAGGACGATGCTCTGGCCACCTATGCCAAAAAACTGGAAAAGGGCGAGGGCGCCATCGACTGGAACCAGCCCGCGCAGACCGTCCACAACCGGATTCGGGCCATGTATCCGTGGCCGGGCGCGTATTTCGACTGGACCGGCCCGGACGGTAGGACGCTTTGTCTGAACGTGGCCCCGGGCGAGGTCTCGGAATACCCGGCCGAGGCGGCTCCCGGCACGGTGCTTGGCGAGGTGGACGGCAGACTCGGCATCGCTGCAGCGGACAAGGTGTACCTTACGCCCGAGATCAAGCCCGAAGGGCGCAAGACCATGAACGCCGCGGCCTTTGTCTGCGGCTACATGAAGGCGTGTCGGTAGGGCGGCGTGGCGCAACGGCCCAAGCAGACAGTCAAGGCAAGGCCCACACCCGCCGTACGGCGCGTCCTGTATGTCACGGACTCGGACAAGTTGTCCGGGGGCAGCAGGCAGATGGTGAACAACATCGCCGCCCTGTCCGGCCTCGGAGTCAGGACGTACACCGTGCTCTCTCCTGATTCGGCGATCATCCCGGCCCTGAGCGGCCTGGATGTTGAGATCATCCCCTTTGGCCGCTTCCGCGACTATCTCCATGCCGGTGCGTTCCTCAAACGCCTGGTTGCGGACAAGAACATCGACGTGGTCCACACCTTCCACAACCGCGCCTACAAGATGGGGGTGCTGGCCCGTCTCATGGGGGCGCGGTGCAGGCTTTACATCAACCGGGGCGTCATCTCGCGCCCCAATGCCGTTTTTTTCCTGTGGACCGCGCTGGCCGACGGCGTTATCGCCAACTCCATGCACTGCGCGGGCATCCTCAGGGCCCATGGCGTCATGCAGCGCCGACTCAACGTGGTCTATAACGCCTACACAGGCCCTGACATCCCTGCGGACCCCTCGTCCGAGGACGAGAAGGGCGGGACGGTGCGCTTCGTCTATGCGGGCAACGTGGCCAGAATCAAGGGGTTTGACGTGTTCCTGCGGGCTGCCTCGGCATTGTGCCAGGGCGGGGAAGGCGACAGGTTCGAGTTCGTGGGCGTGGGGGTCGGCCCCCTGGAGCTGGAGCGGTTCCCGGAGCAGGTGTCTCCCGCCGTGCGCGAGAGGTTGCGCCTCACCGGCACCATCCCCCACCAGCAGGTGCTGGCCGAGCTTTGCCAAGGCGACGTTCTTGTCCTCACCTCGCGCATGGAAAGTCTGCCCAACGCGCTCATCGAAGGCTTCGGCCAGGGGCTGCCCGCCATCTGCACCAGCGTGGGCGGTATTCCCGAGGTGGTGCGCGACGGCTTCAACGGCTGCCTCTGCCCCAGCGAGGATGCCGACTGCCTGGCAGACAAAATGCGGTTGCTTGCCGCTGATCCGTCGCTGCGGACGGCCATGGGCAAGGCGGGCCGGGCCGTGGTACGCACGCTGATGACCCTGGAGGCCAAGGGGGCCGCTCTCATGCGCGTCTACGCCGGAGAACGGGTCTACGGCCCATTGACCCTGGACGAGGTGCCCCTGAATAAGTCATAGGGGACGATAGCGCGATATGTCGACGCAAGGCTCGCGGACCGGGGACCGAAGCCATGCGGTTTTCCCCGAAGCACGGGCAAGACGACAACCACCCAAGAAAAGCATGACCCACACCCGAAGCATACGCAAGGCCAGAAAACGGCTCTTCATCGGTCTGATCAGCGTCACCTGCTTTGTGTTCTGCCTGTTTCTGGCCGCCCTCTGGGTGGTGCCCTATCTGGGGCTTGCCAACATCCATCCGGCCGCCTCCTGGGTGCTCGGGGCGGTGGTGCTGGTCCTCATCGGCTTTGTGTCCGTGGCCTATTGGGGGCTGTTCCTGAACATTGTCACCAAGCGGCATCTGCCCGGCTCCAAACGGTTCCGGGGGTTGACCATCAAGCTCTTTCTGCCGGTGATGGTCCTGCTGGGCCGGGTCCTGGGTGTTGACAAGGAGGCCATCATGCTCTCCTTCATCAGCGTCAACAACGAGCTGGTCCAGGCCGAGGCGGGCCGCTACCGGCCCGAAGATGTGCTGCTGCTCATGCCCCACTGTCTGCAAAGCTCCAAGTGTGACCGCCGCCTGACCTACGACATCAACAATTGCAAACGGTGCGGGCTGTGCCCCATCTCCGGGCTCCTCGACCTGCACGACGCCTACGGCGTCAATCTGGCCATCGCCACGGGCGGGACCATCGCCCGGCGCATCGTGGTCCAGATGCGTCCGCGTCTGATCATCGCCGTGGCCTGCTATCGCGATCTGTCCAGCGGCATTCAGGACGCCTATCCCCTGCCTGTGTTCGGCGTGCTCAACGAGCGGCCCCACGGCCCCTGCCTCGACACCCTGGTGGACCACGGCCAGCTCCTGGCCGCTCTGGAGCGCTTCCTGCTGCCCGAGTACCTGAAGGGCAAGACCCCTGGTGCCGGCCGGACCATCTCCACGGCCGAAGGCACCCATCTCTGACCCCCCCCCCCCCCCCCCCCCCCCCCCCCCCCCCCCCCCCCCCCCCCCCCTCCCCCCCCCCCCCCCCCCCCCCCCCCCCCCCCCCCCCCCCCCCCCCCCCCCCCCCCCCCCCCCCCCCCCCCCCCCCCCCCCCCGAGGGTGCGCCGCATTTCTTGCGCTTGATGGAGCGATGCCCTAGGGTGGCCGCCTATGGCCTCACCTCTTGACATCCTGCGCTCGGTCTTCGGCTTTGACGACTTCATCGGCCTGCAACGCCCGATCATCGACACGGTCATGGCCGGGGGCGACTGTCTGGTGCTCATGCCTACCGGCGGCGGCAAGTCGCTGTGCTATCAGATTCCGTCCATGCTCCGGTCCGGGGTGGGGGTGTGCGTCTCCCCGCTCATCGCCCTGATGCAGGATCAGGTGCAGGGGCTGACCCAGATGGGGGTTCGCGCCGCCTGCCTCAATTCGTCCCTTGATCCGCAGGATGCGCGGGAAGTGGAGCAGCGGCTCGTCAACGGGCAGCTCGACCTTGTCTACGTGGCCCCGGAGCGGTTGTGCCGCCCCGAGTTTCTCGATCTGCTGGCCCGGTGCGATCCCTGCCTTTTCGCCATAGACGAAGCCCATTGCGTGTCCCAGTGGGGGCACGACTTCCGGCCGGAGTACATGCAGCTTGCGGTCATCGCCGAGCGGTTTCCCGGCGTGCCCCGGCTGGCTCTGACGGCCACGGCCGACGAGCCCACCCGGCGCGACATCATCCGCCATCTCGGGCTGGAGCGGGCCGAGGTTTTTGCCACCGGGTTCGACCGCCCCAACATCCGTTACGAGGTCCAGCCCAAGGACCATCCCCAGCGCCAGTTGCTCGCCTTTATCCGCGAGCGCCACAGCGGCGACTCGGGCATCGTCTACCGCTTGAGCCGCAAGAAGGTGGAGCAGACCGCCGTTTTTCTCGAAAACAACGGCATCACCGCCCTGCCTTACCATGCCGGGCTCTCCAAGGAGGAGCGCCACCGCAACCAGGAGCGGTTCATGCGCGGCGAGGGCATGGTCATGGTCGCCACCGTGGCCTTTGGCATGGGCGTGGACAAGCCCAACGTCCGTTTCGTCTGCCACCTGGAGCCGCCCAAGAGCCTGGAGGCGTATCATCAGGAAACGGGCCGCGCCGGGCGCGACGGCCTGCCTGCTTCGGCCTGGCTCTGTTTCGGTCTCCAGGACATCGCCATTTTGCGGTCCATGATCGAGTCCGGCGAGGCGGACCTGTCGCGCAAGCGGGTGGAGCACGCCAAGCTCGGGGCGCTTTTCGCCTTTCTCGAAACCGCAGGATGCCGCCGTCAGGTCCTGCTCGGCCATTTCGGCGAGCACACCGCGCCGTGCGGCAACTGCGACACCTGCTTAAGTCCGGTTAAGACCTGGGACGGCACCGTGGCCGCCCAGAAGGCGCTCTCCAACATCTATCGCACCGGCCAGCGGTTCGGGGCCGCGTATCTGGCCGAGGTGCTGGTGGGCAAGGAGAGCGAGCGCTCGCGCCGTTTCCGCCATACCGAGCTGTCCACCTGGGGCATCGGCGGAGAGCTGACCCTCGGGCAGTGGAAGTCGGTCTACCGCCAGTTGGCCGCCGCGGGCCTGCTTTCAGTGGATATGGAGCGACACGGCGCCCTGACCCTGAACGAGCGTTCCTGGTCCGTGCTGCGCGGCGAGTCCCCGGTGCGGCTGCGCACCGATCCGGTGGTGGCGGTCCGGGCCGCCAAGACCCGCAGGCCGGTGGCGGCCGATGACGTGCTCACCGACCAGGAGACCCAGGCCCTGTTCGACGCCCTGCGCGAGCTGCGTCTCGGTGTGGCCGGGGAGCAGGGCGTGCCGCCCTATGCCATCTTCCCGGACAGCACCCTCCTCGACATGGTCCGCTACCGCCCCGAAGACAGGGAGGCCATGGCCTGTATGACCGGCGTGGGCGAGGTCAAGCTAACGCGCTTTGGCCAGACATTTCTCGACTGCCTGCGCGACCACGCCGACAGGTACGGCCGTCCGCCCGCCACGCCGGAGATCCCGCCGGAGCGGCGGGAAAAACGGCGGCAGCAGCTGGAGCGGGCTGCCAATGGGGAGCTTTCGGCCACGGCCGAGGAGTCGCTGGCCCTTTTCGAGGAACTGGGGGATGCGGAGGCAGTGGCAACGCGGCG
This sequence comes from Pseudodesulfovibrio alkaliphilus, assembly GCF_009729555.1. Lineage (NCBI taxonomy): Bacteria > Pseudomonadati > Thermodesulfobacteriota > Desulfovibrionia > Desulfovibrionales > Desulfovibrionaceae > Pseudodesulfovibrio > Pseudodesulfovibrio alkaliphilus. Next base: position 15,496 of record NZ_WODC01000004.1, on the reverse strand, counting down.
CGGCCTCAAGCCCGGCTCGGTTTGGAGCCACCTTGCCCAGGCAGTGGCTTTGGGCCGCCTCGATTTTCGCCGGGCATCGGGGCTGCCCGATGCCGAGATCAGCCGCATCCTCGAGACCTTCGCCGCCTTTCGCGACAAGGGCGTGATCTCCCTGACTCCGGTGTACGAGGCCCTGGAAGGCCGCCATTCGTATGATGTGCTGCGCATGGTCCGCGCCCACGCCGGGCGGGAGTAACGGCGATACGGAAGGCCGCAATGACGGGGGCCTCGGGGGAAAGATTCTACCGCTGCCGATAATCCTCTGGCAGCTCGATGACGCCTCCGGTGCGGTCATACCAGCGCAGGAAGGCGTCCACGCAGGTGGGGCAGAGCTGCTTGCCGCGCTCGTCGCGGATGATGTCCACGGCCACGGCCCGGGGCATGGAGTCGCGGTAGGGACGCTCCGAGGTGACGGCTTCAAACACGTCGGCCACTGATATGATCCGCGCCCTGAGAGGGATGGCCTCCCCGGCCAGACCGTCGGGGTAGCCCTTGCCGTCCCATCGCTCGTGGTGGGAGGTGGTCACTTCGAGGATGTCGTGCAGGCTGGTGATGGGCCGCAGGATGTCGGCCACCACGTTGGAGTGGGCCTTGACGTGCTCGTACTCGGTGTTGGTCAGGGAGTCCTTCTTGAGCAGCACGTCGTCGCGCACGCCGATCTTGCCCAGGTCGTGGAGCCTGCCGATGAGCAGCAGCCGGTCCAGCTCGGCGGGGTTGAAGCCCATCTCCTGGCCGATGCCCACCGCCACCAGGGCGACCCGTTCCGAGTGGCCGCGAGTCAGGCTGTCGCGGGCCTCAAGGGCCTGCACGAGGCTGGCGATGGCGGCAAGAGTCAGCCTCTGTTCCATCTCCAGGCGTTCCTTTTCCTCGAGCAGGAGACGGAAATTCGACGAGAAAATCTCCTCGATGACCACCGAGAGCTGGGCCACGGAAAAGGGTTTTATCAGGAACGAGGCCGCGCCCTCGCGCATCAGGCGGCGCATGATGCCCTTGTCTCCCATGGTGGACATGACGATGACCGGCACCGAGGCGAATTCGGTACGTTTCAATTCCCGGCACAGGGCAAAGCCGTCCATTTCGGGCATCATCAGGTCGGTGATGATCAGGTCGGGCCGGAACTCGGGGAGCATCTCCAGGGCCTCGCGGCCGTTGGTGGCGGTCCTGACCGCAAATCCGTTCTCGGTCAGGCCCACGCGCAGGAAAAGACGGATGCTTGAGGAGTCGTCCACCACCAGCACCTTGCTGCCGGTCAGGAAGTTGCGGGCCCGGATGATGTCCTTGATGCGCTCGATGCTTTCCCGGATGTCGTCGCCCTTGGCCAGATAGGCGTCGGCGCCGACGCGGAACCCTTGTTCAACGCGCTCGTCAGACTCGCGTGTCGAGAGGATGATGATGGGGATGGCGGAGGTCTTGAACTCCTCCTTGAGGCGGCGGCACAGCTCGAAGCCGTCCATCCTCGGCATGTCCACGTCGGTGATGACCAGGTCGAACTCGCCCTCCACGGCCTTGGCCAGCGCCTCGGCGCCATCCTCGGCCAGGGATACGTCAAACCCGGCCTCGGTCAGATGCTTTTCCAGGGCGTAGCGGACCGAGACCGAGTCGTCTACCACCAGAATGCGCTGGCGAACCCCGTTGTCGTTGTTGTCGGCAATGGTCCTGTTCATCAAGCGTTTTCCTCCGCCGGGCCGGAAGCCTCGGGGGCGCCCGGACAATTTGATTGCTTCAGGATCAGCATCATACTACCCTTCGCCCCTGTGGACAACCCTATTGCTTGCTATGTGGCCGCTCTGCTCGATTCGGAGCGCATGGCCGCCCAGGTGGCCCATCACCGGGTGGTGGAGGGGGTTCGGGCACGCCATTCGGACCCGCGCAAGCCATGGTCCCCGGTCTTGGGCGCGGCCCTGTCCCTGTCCGGCATAGAGACCCTGTACGCCCATCAGGCCGAGGCCGTGGACCACGCCCGGGCCGGACGCCATGTGGTTGTGGCCACGCCCACGGCCAGCGGCAAGTCCCTGTGCTACAACCTGCCGGTCATGGACCACTGCCTGGCCGACACCGAGGCCAAGGCGCTCTATCTCTTCCCCCTCAAGGCCCTGGCCCAGGACCAGCTCAAGGGCTTCAACGAACTTGCCGGACTGCTCCCGGTCGGACCGGGGGCGCACCGGCCCACGGCCGCCATCTACGACGGAGACACCACGCCCCACTTCCGCAGGAAGATCCGCGATGCGCCGCCCAACGTGGTCATGAGCAACCCGGAGATGGTCCACCTCTCCATGCTCCCCCACCACGCGGCCTGGGCCGGATTCCTGGCGGGATTGAGCTATGTGGTGGTGGACGAGGTCCACACGTATCGCGGGGTCATGGGCTCGCACATGGCCATGGTTTTCCGGCGGTTGCTTCGGCTGTGCGCGTATTACGGGGCGCACCCCACCTTTCTCTTCTCTTCGGCCACCATCGGCAATCCGGTGGAGCTGTGCCGGATGCTCACCGGCCTTGACGTGCATCCGGTCCTGGAGTCGGGTGCGGCCAGAGGGAGGCGGCACGTTGTCTTCATCAACCCGGAGGGGTCGCCCGCCCAGGCGGCCATCGAGCTCTTGCGGGCCGCCCTGGCCCGGGAGATGCGAACCATCGTCTACTGCCAGTCGCGCAAGCTGACCGAGCTTGTCGCCCTGTGGGCCAGCGAGCGCGGCGGCGAGTATCGCGACCGCATCTCGGCCTATCGCGCCGGATTCCTGCCCGAGGAGCGGCGCGAGATCGAGGCCCGGATGGCCTCGGGCGAACTGCTGGCCGTCATTTCCACCTCGGCCCTGGAGCTGGGCATCGATATCGGCGGGCTGGATCTGTGCATCATGGTCGGCTACCCCGGCTCGATCATGGCCACCTGGCAACGCGGCGGCAGGGTGGGCCGCACCGCCCGCGACAGCGTGGTCGCCCTGGTGGCCCAGGAAGACGCCCTTGACCAGTATTTCATGCGCCATCCCGAGGATTTCTTCGCCCGGCCGCCGGAATCGGCCATGCTCAACCCCTTTAACCCGGTGATAATGGACCGCCACCTGATCTGCGCCGCAGCCGAGCTGACCTTGCGCCGGGGCGAGGGCTTCCTGCGCGAGGAGGCGGTGGGCCGCAGGGTGGACGAGTTGGTGACGGCTGGCCATCTCTGCGAGGTGGTCGACACGGCTTCGGGGCACCCCGGAGAGATCGTCACCTACCGCAAACGCCCCCATGGCGACTTGGACCTGCGCGGCGCGGGCCGATCCATGCACATCGAGGATGTCACGGGCGACGATTCCTGCACCCGGGAGGGCAGGCGGCCGGTCATCGGCACCCTGGACGCCCACCGCGCCTTTCGCGAGGCGCATCCGGGCGCGGTCTACCTGCACCGGGGCAGAACCTACGTCATTGAGGACATGGACATGGGCTCCCTGGCCGTGCGCGCCCGTCGCGCACGGGTGGGCTACTACACCCGTCCACGCGGCAGCAAGGACACGGAGATTCTCGAAGTGCTCGGCACCCGGACCTGCCTTGGCACCCGCGTCCATTTCGGCCGCCTCAAGGTCACCGAGCAGATTACCGGCTACGAGAAGCGGGCCGTGCGCGGCGGCAAGCTGCTTGGCATCACTGCGCTGGACCTGCCGCCCCTGCGCTTCGAGACCGAGGGCCTGTGGTTCGAGATTCCCCACGCCGTGCGCGTCGGGTGCGAGGCCGGCTACCTGCACTTCATGGGCGGCATCCACGCCTTTGAGCACGCGGCCATCGGGATGTTGCCGCTTTTGGTCATGACCGATCGCAACGATCTGGGCGGCATCTCCACCCCCATGCACCCCCAGGTGAACGGCCCTGCCGTGTTTATCTACGACGGGATGCCCGGCGGCGCCGGGCTGACCCGCCAGGCGTTTGAGCAGGCAGAAGAACTGCTGCTGACCACCTTGCGCACCATCGACGAGTGCCCCTGCGAGACCGGCTGCCCCTCCTGCGTCCACTCGCCCAAGTGCGGCTCGGGCAATCGGCCCATCGACAAGAGTGCCGCCCGCTATGTGCTGGAATCCATCCGCACTGGCGCGGCGCCAGCCACCGTGACCAAGGAGGTGACCATGACCCCGTCCGCCCCTTTTGCCCCGGGCGCACCTCGCAGACCCGCCCCGGAGCGGTTCGGCGTCATCGATATCGAGACCCGCTACTCGGCCGACGAGGTGGGCGGCTGGCACCGGGCGGACCGCATGGGCGTGTCCGTGGCCTGCGTCTGGGATTCAGGCGAGGAGTCCATGTTCGACTACGGCCAGGACGACCTGGACGGGTTGGTATCCCGGCTGCGGCTCTTTGATCTGGTCATCGGCTTCAACCACGTCAAATTCGACTACGCGGTGCTGGGCGGCCTGCATCCCTTCGCCTTCCGCAGCCTGCCGAGCCTTGATCTGCTGGTGGAGATCAATGCTCGGCTCGGCTACCGACTCAAGCTCGACAACGTGGCCCGGGCCACCCTGGGCGGAGGCAAGTCGGCCGACGGCCTGATGGCCCTCAAATGGTGGAAGGAAGGCCGCCTGGACCTGATCACCGAATACTGCCGGGACGACGTGGCCGCCACCCGCGATCTCTACCTCCACGGTCGCGAGCACGGCCACATCTTCTTCACCAACAAGGCGGGCCAGAAGGTTCGGCTACCCGTGGGCTGGTGATAAAGGCCCGATTGCGTCGTTTTAGAGCAGCCTGCGGGCGATCTCGCGGGCGGCGCGGCGGCCCGCGCCCATGGCCGAGATGACCGTGGCCGAGCCGGTGACGATGTCGCCCCCGGCAAAGACGTTGGGGATGGAGGTCTCGCCGGTATCCTTGTCCGCCTGCACATAGCCCCATTTGTTCAGGCCGAGGTCGGGCGTGGCCTCGATGAGGATGGGGTTTGGCCGGGTGCCCACAGCGATGACGGCCATGTCGCAGGGGAGATGTTCGGTCTGTCCCTCAAGGCAGACCGGGCTGCACCGGCCCGAGGCATCGGGCTCGCCCAGGGCCATCTTCTGGACGGTCAGCCCATTGAGGCCCCCCTTGTTGTCGCCGTGAAAGGCGAGGGGGCCGCACAGGCAGCGCAGGCGCACCCCCTCCTCCACGGCGTGTTCGATCTCCTCGCGCCGGGCCGGCATTTCGGCCTCGCTGCGCCGGTAGACCACCGAGACTTCGCTTGACCCCATGCGCAGCGCGGTGCGGGCCGCATCCATGGCCACGTTGCCCGCGCCGATGACCACGGTGCGCCGGGCGCGAAATGCCGGAGTGTCGTGGTTGAGATGGTCGTAGGCGCGGCCGAGGTTGACGCGGGTGAGGTATTCGTTGGCCGAGAACACGCCCACGAGGTTTTCGCCGGGAATGCCGAGAAAGCGGGGCAGCCCGGCCCCCACGCCTACGAAGACAGCGTCGTAGCCCCGGGCGAAAAGGTCGTCGATGGTCACGGTCTTGCCGCCCACCCAGTTGCAGTGGAAGGTCACGCCCAGAGCCTTGAGTCCGTCCACCTCGCGAGCCACCACATCCTTGGGCAGCCGGAATTCCGGGATGCCGTAGACCAGCACTCCGCCCGGTTCGTGCAGAGCCTCGAAAACATCCACGGAGATGCCGCGTCCGGCAAGGTCTCCGGCCACGGTCAGCGAGGCCGGACCGGCGCCGATGCAGGCCACGCGGTGCTCAACCCGTTTCGGCTGGCAGGCGTCGAGGTCCGTGACAGCCCTGCAGGCGTCGGGCGACTCGGCCGCCTGCCGCAGAAAGGCATCGGCAACATAGCGTTCAAGGCGGCCGATGGCCACGGGTTCGTGCTTGCGGCCCAGGACACAGGCGCCTTCGCACTGGTGTTCCTGGGGACAGACCCGGCCACAGACGGCGGGCAGGGCATTGGTACGCCTAAGAATGTCGTAGGCTCCGGCCAGGTCGTCGTCGCACAGGGCGGCGATGAAGCCCTTGATGTCTATTTCCACGGGGCAGCCCGACTGGCAGGTGGGGTTTTTGCATTGCAGGCAGCGCTGTGCTTCCACCAGGGCCTGTTCGGGAGAATAGCCCAGGGCCACCTCATGGAAATTGCCCGAGCGGGCCAGGGCATCCTGGGCGGGCATGGCCACCCTGGGGCGGATCTTCCGTTTGGTCTTCATCTCAGCCATCGCAGCGACACTCCCTGCTGAACCGTTCCATGGCTCCCTGCTCCTGGTCCCTGAACTGCCAGAGTCGTGCCCGGAGTTCGGCATAGTCCACGGCATGGCCGTCGAACTCGGGACCGTCCACGCAGGCGAACAGGGTCTTGCCGCCCACGGTGCAGCGGCACGCGCCGCACATGCCCACACCGTCCACCATGATCGAATTGAGCGAGACCGTGGTTTTCACGCCATAGGGCAGGGTCACGCGGCTGACGGCCTCCATCATGGGCACCGGGCCGACGGCCACCACCTCGGCGATCTTCTCCCCGGAGTCGAGAATGTCCTTGAGCACCTCGGTGACAAACCCCTTGTGCCCGGCCGACCCGTCGTCCGTTGCAATGCGCAGCTCAGGGCACAATGTGGAAAGCTCTGAGCAAAAGAGCAGCAGGTCCTTGCTGCGGGCGCCGACCACGGCGATGACCCGGTTGCCCGCTTCGGCGTGGCCCTTGGCGATGTGGTGCATGGCCGCGATGCCGGTGCCGCCGCCGACGCAGACCACGGTGCCGGACGGCTCTATGTGCGTGGGCCGGCCAAGGGGGCCGCAGACATCGAGGATCTGGTCGCCCTGGTTCAGGGTGGCGAGATCCGCCGTGGTCTTGCCCACCACGAGAAAGACGATGGTGATGGTGCCGCGAGCGCTGTCGCGGTCGGCGATGGTCAGGGGAATGCGCTCGCCGCGTTCCGAGGTCCTGATCATGACAAAGTTGCCCGGTCGGGCCTTGCTGGCGATCTGCGGGGCGTCAATGACCATCATGGTGGTCTGGCCCGGGATCAGCTCCTGTTTTTCGACGATGGTATAACCCATGACAAGCCTTTGGCTGCGGTTGATGACGGCATCCCGGCGGCGTTGCGGCCGCGCGGCGAAGTCATTGGTAGTAGCCTTCGCGGGCGGACTTGTCAAAACCGGCGGGACAGGGTATCCTGATTGCCTAAGACCAGTATCGACATGTGCCAATTCCCATGGATGGGAAGCGGAAAACCACGGGTCCTTCAGGAGCGAGCGCGGTGGGAGCGGGCCTTGGCCTCACGCTCCGGGCCGCAGGGACGGCCGGGCTGCAGAGAAGTGCGCCCCGGCATTTTTTGTGCCCGTGGTCCTAGGGGAGGAAGTCGTGCGGATCCAGTCCCACGCCGTGGAACAGTACCAAACCAACGCCGGGGCCGCCCGGAGCGAGGCAGTGACCGACAGGCCGGGGGCCACGGTGACCACCTCTGCCTTCGGCTTTCGCCTGGGCCGGTTCGGGCTGGATTACGAATCCTCCCGCGTGGTGGTCGATCCCGCCCTCTCGCCCGAGTCGCGCCGCGCCCGGCAGCAGGCCGCCGCCTTTTCTACCCAGGCCGAGGTGGCTGCCCTGCGCGCCAGCCTGGGATCATCCGGGGCCGACCACCGCAACCAGGCGGTGTCCGGCTCCTCCGCCCCGGGCCAGACGGCTTCTCCGGCCCGCATGCGATCCGCCCTGGCCGCCTACGCCGTCGCTGCCCGCGAGGCCTCTCCTCCGCCGGGCACCATGCTTGCCTCGATAGTCTGACCCTTCCCGTTCCGACCGGAACTGCGCCGCCGCGCCAAAGCGCTGGACAAAACGGACTGACCGTGTTTTTTTAGTGGGAAAAAACCAAGGACACAGCGTGGAAGAAAAGAAGAATATCCGCCGTTTCAACGGAGCGGTGGACCGCGGGATGTGGGAGCGTCTGGGCGGCCACAGGGCTCTTGCCGTGTGGTTCACCGGATTGTCCGGCTCGGGCAAGTCCACCATTGCCCACGAGGTGGAGAAGCGCCTGTTTGATCGGGGGATGCGTGTCAAGGTCTTTGACGGCGACAACGTCCGTCACGGCCTGTGCGGCGACCTGAGCTTCTCGCCCGAGGCGCGGGCCGAAAACACCCGGCGCATCGCGGAGATGGTCAAGCTCTTTCTGGAAAACGGCATCATCTGCCTGTGCGCCTTCATCTCGCCCCTTCGCGCCGATCGCGAGCGGGTGCGCGGGATCATCGGGCCGAACGATTTTCACGAGGCCTTTGTCTCCTGCCCTGTCCAAGAGTGCGAACGGCGCGATACCAAGGGCTACTACCGCCTTGCCCGGGAAGGGAAAATCAAGAACTACACCGGCATTTCCGCCCCCTACGAACCGCCTGTCTCCCCCGGCCTGCTGCTGGAGACCGAAAAGGCGAGCATTGACGAGTGTGTGGAAAGGGTCATGGCGTATGTCCTGAAGACCTCGGCCCTCTAGCCGGGGCATGGCCGGTATCGCGGGAGTTCTCCATATCCTTCCCCTTTGCTTGCCAAAGTGGGCCTTGAGGCGCACTATGGACTCCGGCTACGCTCACGAGGAATCAGCAGATGAAATCAGTACAGGCAAGGATCAAGGGCATGCACTGCGCGGCGTGCTCGGGACGTATCGAGCGCACGGTGGGGGGCATGGACGGCGTGGAGGCCGTCTCGGTCAATCTTGCGTCGGAAACCATGGACCTGACCTATGATCCCCTGGTTTCGTCTCCCGAGGCCGTGGCCGGACGCATAGCGGAACTCGGCTTCGAGGCACAGTTTCCGGCCATGACCGCTGAGGGCGGAGAGCTGGAGGAGCTGCGCCTTGATATAGGCGGCATGCACTGCGCGGCCTGCTCGGCCCGCATTGAGCGCGTCGCCGGGGCGCTGCCGGGCGTTGGTTCGGCCTCAGTCAACCTGGCCACCAACTCCGGTTCCTTTGTCTTTGATCCGGCCCGTGTCTCGCGCCGCGACATCCGCCAGGCCATCGCCGACGCCGGATTCACCACCGAGGTCCGCTCCGAGGCGGGCAATGTTTTCGAAACCCGGCGCCGCGAGGCTCAGGAGCGGTTGGCTGCGCAAAGGCGGGAGCTGATCCCTGCCTTTGCCTTTGCCCTGCCGCTGCTGATCCTGACCATGGGCCACATGTGGGGCATGCCCCTGCCCGGCTGGCTCGACCCCATGCACGCGCCCGCCACCTTTGCCCTGGTCCAGCTCGGTCTGACCCTGCCGGTGGTCTGGTCCGGCCGCAACTTCTATCTTCAGGGCATCCCGGCCTTGCTGCGCGGCGGGCCGAACATGGACTCCCTGGTGGCCATCGGCACGGGGGCGGCCTTTGTCTATTCCCTGTGGAACACGGCGGCCATGGCCGTGGCCGATCCACAAGCCGCCGTGCATCTGGCCATGGACCTGTATTACGAGTCCGCGGCCGTGCTCATCGCCATGATTTCTCTTGGCAAGTATTTCGAAGCCCGTTCACGCCTCAAGACCTCGGACGCCATTCGCGCCCTGATGCAGCTGGCCCCGGACACGGCCACCCTGATCCGGGACGGTCGACAGGTGGTCGTGCCCGTGGACGAGGTGGAGCCGGGCGATACCCTGCTTGTCAAACCGGGGGAGCGCATTCCGGTGGATGGCGAGGTCGTGGACGGCCGCTCCAGCGTGGACGAGTCCATGCTCACAGGCGAGCCCATGCCCGTGGGCAAGGCGGCGGGCGACGCCGTGGCGGGCGGCACCCTGAACACCTTTGGGGCCTTGACCGTGGCGGCCCGGCGGGTGGGACGCGACACCATGCTGGCGCGGATCATCCGTATGGTTCAGGAGGCCCAGGGGTCCAAGGCGCCCATCGCCAATCTGGCCGATCGCGTCAGTTTCTACTTTGTTCCGGCCGTGATGCTCCTGGCCGTTGCCTCGGGCTTGGCATGGTATTTTGCGGGCGGGGAGAGTTTTCCCTTTTCCCTGCGCATCTTCGTGGCCGTGCTGGTCATCGCCTGCCCCTGCGCCATGGGGTTGGCCACGCCAGTGTCCATCATGGTCGGCACGGGCCGCGGCGCCCAGCTTGGCGTACTCATCAAGTCGGGCCGGGCGCTCCAGGAGGCGGGCGGGCTCGACACCGTTGTCTTCGACAAGACCGGCACCCTGACCCACGGACGCCCGGAGCTGGCCGCCGTCACCATGGTCCGGGGCACCATGGCCCGGACCGAGGCCGTGTATCTGGCCGCCGCCGCCGAGAGCCGGAGCGAACACCCCCTGGCCCAGGCCATCGTGCGTCACGCCCGTGCCCTCGAGCTGGACCCGCCTGAGCCCGACGCCTTTGAGGCCGTGCCCGGCAAGGGAATCCGGGCCACCATCGGCTACCGCACCGTGCTCATTGGCAACCGCGCCTTCATGGAAGACAACGGCATCTCCCTGGACGACGACCAATTCGCGGTGGACGCCATCAGCCATTACGCGGGCCAGGGCGCCACCGTGGTTTTCTTTGCCAGCGAGAACAAGTTCAACGCCGTTTTCGCCATTGCCGACGCCATGCGCGACGAGACGCCCGAGGTGGTGGCCAGTCTGAAGCGCAACGGGCTGACGCCCATCATGCTTACCGGCGATAATGAGGTCACGGCCCGCGTGGTGGCAGAGCGGGCCGGCATCGACGCGGTCATCGCCGGAGTCCTGCCCGACCGCAAGGCCGCCGAGATCGAGCGGCTCCAGGCCGAGGGGCGCAAGGTGGCCATGGTCGGCGACGGCATCAACGACGCCCCGGCCCTGGCTCTGGCCGACATCGGCGTGGCCATGGGCTCGGGTATTGACGTGGCCGTGGAATCCGGCGACGTGGTGCTCATCAAGAGCGACCTGAGGGCCCTGCTCACGGCCCTGAACCTGTCGCGGGCCACCATGACCAATATCAAGCAGAACCTGTTCTGGGCCTTTGCCTTCAACGTCATCGGCCTGCCCGTGGCCGCCGGGCTGCTCCACGTCTTCGGCGGGCCCACCCTCAACCCCATGATCGCGGGCACGGCCATGGCCATGAGTTCGGTCACGGTGGTGGGCAATGCCCTGCGTTTGCGCTTCTTCAACGCCTGACCCGGGCGGCGGTTCCGTCCGGCTTGCATCCAGGGAGGTTTCATGCCTGTCGTCAAAGTGAAGGGAATGAGCTGCCAGCATTGCGCCAAGTCCGTAACTCAGGCCCTTGAGGCGTTGGGCGCCGCCAACGTGCGGGTTGACCTGCTCTCTGGCAATGTGACCTATGACGAGCCCAACGGGAACGGCCCCATCGACAAATCGTCCATTGCCGAGGCCATTGTCCGCATCGGCTTTGAAGTGGTCGGCTGATCCCGCCCGGACGTGTTCGTTTTTTTTGCCGTCCTGCCCTAATGAATGATGGGCAGCGGCCGATAAGACGGGCATGATCATCCAGGCTGACCAGATTCCTTCCTGGAGCGCACAGGGACTGCGCTCCGGCCTTGGTGCGCCCGCCGCCACAACCGCCAGCGCCCGGCTGGCCAGCGGCCTTGGTCTGGCGGCGGGAGACTCCGTCCGGCCCGGCTCCCTGCCCGGCGCGGCACCGCAAACCCTGGGTCGGACAACGGCAGACGAGATCGTCCGGCGCATGGAGGCCGGTCCCGATGAAGAGGGCCGGGAGCGGGACGCCACCGCGCTGCGCGACTCCCTGGCCGCCACTCTGGACTGGGTGCGCGAGCGCTTCGGCAACGAGACAGGGGCGGCGGCTTCGGGGATGCTCATGGCCGCCACGGCCGACACCGTGTCCGAAGAAACCCTGGGCCAGGGACTGCTCGACACCCTTCGCTTCATTGACCGCAATCAGGGCTTCGCGGCCGGGGACGAGGCCATCGCCCGCTTCAACGCGGGCGTCAACGGCCAGCTCAACGCCTATTTCGACAACGGCCGCAGCGAACAGTTCATGGCCGTGCAGGTGGACGCTGGCGACACCGCTGCCCGGAGCTTCCTGCGCTCGGCAAAGGTCCCGGCCCCGGTCGAGAATATTCCCAACCTGGCCGAGGCGCTCCTTGAGTCCCTCAGGCAGGACCTGGACGAAACCGTCCAGCTTCAAGGGGCAGCCGACCCCGCGCTCACGCCGGGTACCCTGAGAACGGCCCTTGCCGCTTATGGTGCTGTCCCGGCAGACGCCCTGCCCCAGCTTGTGTCCCTGACGGCCTGACCGCCGCACGTCAACGCTTGAGGCCGCCGACTCCCGCTTTGGGGAACCGGCGGCTCTGCTTGTTTCAGGCGGGTGCGGGGCAGGGAATCAGTCTTCGTCAACGCCCGTGAGGTCGCCGATCTCGTGGCCCATGTCCTCGGCCTTGAGCACGCGGCGCAGAATCTTTCCCGAGCGGGTCTTGGGCAGTTCGCTTCGGAATTCGACGGACTTGACCACAGCCACCGGGCCCAGCTCGTTGCGCACGGTGCGCTTGAGTTCCTTGATCATGCCGTCGTTCGGTTCAAAGCCGTCGTTGAGGACCACAAAGGCCTTGGCCGCCTCGCCCTTGATCCGGTCGGGCATGCCGATGACCGCCACCTCGCACACGGCCGGATGGGCGGCAAATGCGGCCTCCACCTCGGCCGAGCCGATGCGGTGCCCGGCGATGTTGATAACATCGTCGGCCCGGCCCTGCATCCAGATGTAGCCATCCTCGTCGCGTCTGGCCACATCGCCCGCGTAGTAGACGCCGGGGATTTTGGTCCAGTATTCCTTGTAGCGGTCGTCGTCGTTCCACAGCCCGGTCATCATGGCGGGCCACGGCTTGGTGACCACCAGCAGACCGCCCTTGCCAGGGGGCATGGAGTTGCCCTCGCGGTCCACCACATCGACCTCCACGCCGGGCAGGGGCTTGGTCACCGAGCCGGGTTTGAGCAGCGAGATGGGCAGGGGCGCGATCATGAACATGCCGGTCTCTGTCTGCCACCAGGTATCGAGCACCGGGCATTCGCTGCGGCCGATGTTCTTGTAGAGCCATATCCAGGTCTCGGGCGAGATGGGTTCGCCCACCGAGCCGAGCAGACGCAGGCTGGAGAGGTCGTGCTGTTTGGGGTACTGGGCGCCGAAACGCATGAGCATGCGGACCATGGTGGGCACGGTGTAGAAGATCGTCACCCCGTAGCGGGCCACGATGGACCAGAGACGGTCGGCCTGGGGATAGTTGGGATGGCCTTCATACATGACCGAGGTGGTCCCCGCCAACAGCGGTCCGTATATGCCTGCGCTGTGGCCCGTGACCCAGCCGGGGTCGGCCGTGCTCCAGAAGATGTCCGTGGGCTTGATGTCAAAAACCGAGGTAAGGGAGCGGTGGACACCCACCATGTATCCCGCGTGGGAATGGACGATGCCCTTGGGCTTGCCCGTGGTGCCCGAGGTGTGGAGCAGGAAGAGCGGATCGGCCGCGTCCATGACCTCGGTGGGCGCCTCGTTGCGCTCCTGGCGGACGAGGTCATCATAGTGGAAGTCCCGGCCGTCGGTCATCTCCGTCCCGATGTTGCAGCGGCGCACCACGACCATGGACTCCACGCATTCGGCGCAGGAGCCGACCAGGGCCGCGTCCGCCGTTTCCTTGAGGTTGATGATCTGGCCGTTGCGGTAGAAGCCGTCGGCAGTGATGAGCAGCTTGGCCTGGCAGTCGTTGATGCGCTGGCGCAACGCCTTGGCCGAAAAGCCCGCAAAGACCAGCGAGTGGATGGCCCCGATCTTGGCCGTGGCCAGCATGGCGATGACGGTCTCGGGCAGGGGCGGCATGTAGATCACCACCCTGTCGCCCTTGCGCACACCAAGGGAGCGCAGGGCGTTGGCGAAGCGGTTCACCTCCCGGTACAGCTCGAAATAGGTGTATTTGCGCGAGTCTCCAGGCTCGCCCTCCCAGATCAGGGCCAGCCGGTTTTTGTTGGCGGTCTCGATATGGCGGTCGAGCGCGTTGTAGACGATGTTGCAGCGGGCCCCGGCGAACCAGCGGTAAAAGGGGGCGTCCTTGTCGTCGAGTACCTGGTCCCATTTCTTGAACCAGTCCAGTTCGTCGGCCGCTTCCTCCCAGTAGCCAAGGGGGTCCATGGCCGCAAACTTGCGGGCCGCCTCCAGCTCCTGGGGATTGATATTGGCCTCAATGACCAGCTGGGGCAGCGGGCGTAGTACCCGCTCCTCGGTAAGCAAGCTGTCAAGTGCGCCTGACTGATCCATTGTTTCCTCCTCGCCGCAAAAAGCAGTCAGCGAGTCTCATTCATAGCATGGTGCCGCCGCAATGCCCGCGTTATTCGGCCAGCGGTTCCAGCGGCGGGGCGAACGGTCACAGCCCGATGACCTTCTTCAGTTCCGCAATGCGGCGGCGGCTGATGGGCAGCTCGATGCGGGTACGGCCCGCGGTGCGCAGCATGAAGTTGGAGCCGGGCATGCTGGCTATCTCCGTGACCATGTCCAGGTTGACGAGATACTTGCGGTGGACCCGGAAGAACCGATGCGGCTCCAGCCTGTCCTCCAGATTCTTGAGCCTGTGGGACGATAAAAATTTCTGGTTGGCCGTGTGCACATAGGAATAGTCCTCAAAAGCCTCCACAAAGATGATTTGATCGTAGGGGATGAGGATGGTGCGGCCGTCCTGGGATACCGCCAGCTTCTCAATCTCGAGCCTGCGTCCGCCGGTCTGGTCCCAGGCGGATTTCAGCGCGGCCAGAAAGGTGTCCTGCTCCTCCTCGGGCAAAGGGAGTTGCACCGTGTGCTCGCGCTCGTCGTCCGGGTCGTCCGGGTCGGCGGCAAAGCTGGCAGGGGCGGGCACCTCGCGAAAGCGCGTCTTGAAATTCTGGAGCCGGTCCACGGTGCGGGCCATGCGTCCTGTGGCCGGTGGCCACAGCAGATAGTCCGTGGCTCCCAGTTCAAAGGCCGCATAGGCATGGGCCTCGGTGTCGGAGATGAAGACCAGGGCTGGCCGGTGTTTGCGCCCGGCCAGCATCTGGGCCATTTCGATGCCCGAGGCCCCGCCCGGCAGGTCCACGCCCACGAAGAACACGCCGTAGGGAATCGCCTCCAGCATCTCCATGGCCTCAAAGGCCGAAACCGCCTCGCCGAGCACCTGAATGAAGCGCACATCCTCCAGCACGTCGCGCAACGCGGTGCGAACCTCTGGATCAGGATGGATAAGCAAGGTCTTGAGCTTGGGCATTTCCGCATTTCCCCGAGAGAAAGCCAGTCATCGGGCCGGATTCGACCCACTCCCCCCACCTACCCGCATTTTCGCCCGCATGCAAGACAGCGCTGGGGATGGCGTGGAATGGGCGGGGCGGGCGTGGGTGAGAGATTCCGGGGGAAAACTTTTGAAAAAGTTTCCCCCCGGACCCCCTTTCAAAACTTTTTGGTTCTACGCCGCCTGGAAGGGCAGGCGGGCAAGGAAGGCCTTGATGGCGGCGTAGGGGGCCGCACGTCCGCGCCAACGTGCACCTCTCTTGTGGGTTTTCAATAAGAAGCCCGTCCTCCTGCTCTCCTAGTCCCCCTCCGCGCAGCGGAGCGCCAAAAAGTTTAGGAAGGGAGAGGGGATGGGGGTCCAGGGGGAA